>NZ_FOMJ01000023.1 GCF_900112605.1 Thiohalospira halophila DSM 15071 | reverse complement strand
GGACCTCTCAGCCGGACCCATGAACCCGATGGAGAGGCCTCCGGTCTTTACTTCTCAGCGCCCCTCCGTGGTCCAGCGATCGGGGTCCACCCCAAAATCCACCTATCTTCAAGAACCACTTGAATTCAATTTATCCTTCGGCGGTTTAGATGCGGGGCGCTCATTTATCAAAACAGCGCTCGCATTGCTCTCAACAACTGGTGTAAGAGTGAGAGACTGTGAGCATGCTGTGCAGTTTCTAAAAGAAGAAGAAGCTGAACCGTGTTTTGGCTATTACTATGAAAAAGACTTGGTGGATGGCCGGCCCGCCGGAACTCCAATTCACTGTGTCCATGTTAATGGCGATCCAGATAGCAACCTGATACGCGGGTATCTCGAGTACTTCGGTGTGATGCGAGTTGTTATGTGTCTATCGAGTAAATATTCAGGGGATGCATTCTCGACAACGTATTCAATTGATCCCACGACAGGCACGGAGTTGGATCTATCGGTTAACCTTGATTTGACGTTGGCGGACATACGGGAAGCATACGACTATGAGAAATGGGATTCCAATGCAGTTCAGCAGGCCCTGGGTTCAGTTATAGGTCCGACCTTGGAAATGCAGCATAAAAAAGAAAGAGAGAGAGTTATAGATGAGGCGGTTCGGTATGCCTTTTCCAACTGCGGTGCGGAAGAGGGAGAAGCGATAACCGAAGAGCAACACAATCGTTTTATGGGGTTTCTATGGGAAAAACTAGAGCCATGGGTTTTAAGCCAGGTCATTAGCACAAGGAAGCATGATTAGGGATAAAAATGCTTCTCATCGGACAAGCCGGTGAGTGCGATTTTAGGACTGGGAGTAGGTGGGCAATGGCTATAGTGGGATCTAGGTTAAAGTTAACTGACATCCCTGATCTTGCGACAAGAATCCTCGCACTGCTCTTTGCCATTAGCTTATTGTTTGGCCGCATCGTTGATGTCTCTCGTAATCTATGGGTTTTATCTGGGCTCTCGTTCGGGTTGGCTGGCATACTTCTAACTCTGATCCCGCAGACATACTATTGGTGCGTTGATGTTCTGAAGAGGCGGTTCAAAGTCGGCTCGCCGCAGATTGAGAAAATCGATTCATCCGTGAAGTCTCTCGCTCCGATAGGTCTGGCGAGTGCGTCACTACTGGTGTTCCTAGATGCGTTGGGGCATCCGCTTGCCATTGCTGCCACCATTACGGTTTTATTGCACACTTTCCTTCTATTATTGCTGTCATCGGTTACGCTGGAGAGTCCCGAGCCACTGATTGACGCAGTGTTAGTTGTCATGTCCCCGACGATTGCATTGACCGCCGGCGCCGGGCACTGTTCACCAGTCGCGCCGTGATGCGGGACTTCCTGGACCAGCTACGGAGACG
>NZ_FOMJ01000022.1 GCF_900112605.1 Thiohalospira halophila DSM 15071 | reverse complement strand
GATGTTCTTAGAAAAGCCGGGGCGATAGGAGTGACGAGTGGCACGATATTCCCGGGAGCGGCGTGAGGCTGTAGTGGCCAAGATGTTGCCGCCCCACAACCTGAGTCCGCAGACGGTGGCCGAGCAGGAAGGCATTGCCCTGGGCACGCTGTACAAGTGGCGTAACGAGGCTCGAGCCCAAGGGACCTGCGTCCCGGATGCCGATGCCGGTGGTCCCGAAGGCTGGAGCAGCCGAGACAAGTTCGCGGCGGTCGTGGAGACGGCGGCCATGAACGAGCACGAGCGGGCGGAGTACTGCCGGAGCCGAGGCCTGTATCTCGAGCAGCTCCAGCAATGGCGGAATGACTGTGAGCGGGCGACGGAGCTGGCTGACGGCGAGCGGCAACAGAGCGGGGCCGAGGTCCGGGCGGAACGTAAACGGGCCAAGGAGCTGGAGAAGGAGCTCAAGCGCAAGGAGGCGGCACTGGCGGAGACGGCGGCCCTGCTGACGCTGCGAAAAAAAGCCGACGCGATCTGGGGGGACGGAGAGGACGCATGATCAGCGCCCCGGATCGCTACCGAGCTGTTGAGCTGATCGACGAGGCGCGGGCGGCGGGTGCCCGCCAGGCCGCGGCCTGCAAGGCGCTGGGGCTGACGGCGCGGACGTACCAGCGCTGGACGAGGGAGCGTACGGTCCAGACGGACCGGCGCCCCGAGGCTGAACGACCGAAACCCGCTCATGCCCTGACGGATGAGGAGGTGGCGGCCATCCTGGAGGCCTGTCATCGCCCGGAATGGGCCGACCTGCCTCCGGCGCAGATCATTGCGCGGCTGCTGGATGAAGAGGGTCGATATATCGCCTCCGAAGCCAGCTTCTACCGAGTCCTGCGGGCCCACGGTGAGCAGAAGCATCGGGGCCGTGCTCGAGCGCCGGTCGTCCAGGCCAAGCCGACCACGTACCGGGCGGATGCGCCCTGCCAGATTTGGTGTTGGGATATTACGTGGCTGCCCGGCCCGGTCCGGGGTCAGTTTTACTACCTGTTTCTGATCCTGGATCTGTACTCCCGCAAGGTTGTTGGCTGGGAAGTGCATGAGCGCGAGTCGGGGGCGCTGGGCGCGGAGGTGGTGGAGCGCGCTGTGCTGGCGGAGGGATGTTTGAATGAGCCGCTGGTGCTGCACTCGGACAACGGCTCCCCGATGAAGGGGGCGACCATGCTGGAGACGCTGCGGAGGCTGCAAATCGAGCCCTCTTTCAGTCGACCCCGGGTCTCCAACGACAATGCCTTTGCCGAAGCGGTCTTCCGGACCTGCAAGTACGTCCCGGGTTTTCAGACCGAGGGGTTTGGAAGTCTCGAAGCGGCTCGAGGATGGGTGCATGGTTTTGTTCGCTGGTACAACGAAGAGAACCGGCACAGCCGGATCCAGTATGTCACGCCACAGCAGCGCCACGACGGTGATGATGAGGCCATCCTGGGCGACCGTCAGGCGCGGTATGACGAGGCGAAGGCGGAGAATCCCAGGCGCTGGAGCGGGCCAACCCGGGACTGGCGTCCGGCCGGGCCGGTCTGGCTGAACCCGGAACGGCGAACGGCCTGCGAACCCGATCAAGTCGCAGCATGATGCTCGGGGATACGACAACTAGCTTGACGAACGCCG
>NZ_FOMJ01000021.1 GCF_900112605.1 Thiohalospira halophila DSM 15071 | reverse complement strand
CCGCCGCCACCGAGGGAGCCGCCGATGGGTAAAAGAGGACCCGCCCCGCTCGCCGAGGGTCAGCGCCGAACCCGCCGGGTTTCGGTCTACCTGACCCCCGCCGAGTACCAGCGCCTAGCCGACGCCGCGCCCTCCGGTCGCTCCGTGGCTGATGCGCTGCGCCGGGCCGCGCTCGGCCGTCGCGTCGAGGCCCCGCCGCCGGTTCCCGAGGTGAACCGGGAGGCGTGGCGCGCGCTGGCCCGGTCGGTGGGCAACCTGAACCAGCTTGCCCACCACGCGAACGCCGGCCGGCAGGTCGATGGGTCGCTGCGCGCGGAACTCTCCGAGGTCCGCGCCCTGGTCGAGACGCTACGCAAGGAGCTTGTCGGTGAAGGCGAAGATCACACGGGGTAAGGGGTTCGCGGGCGCCGCCCGCTACCTGCTCAACAAGGACCACGCCGAGGTCGTGGGCGGGACGATGGCCGGCCAGGATGCCGAGAGCCTTTCGGCCGAGTTCGCGGAGACGCGCCAGCAGCGGCCGGACATCGAGCGGCCGGTGTGGCATCACTCCTTGTCGCTGCCCCAGGGCGAATGGCTCTCGGACGAGCAGTGGCACCGGGTGGCGTCGGATTACATGGAGCGGATGGCCCAGGACGAGGGGATCGATCCCCAGGCGATGCAGTGGCAGGCCGTGCGGCATGAGGACACCGACCACGACCACATCCACATCCTTGCCTCCCGCATCACGCGGGACGGGGATCTGGCCTACGGCCAGAACGAGGCCAAGCGGGCGATCAACATCACGCAGGACCTGGAACGGGACCACGACCTGACGCGGACCCCCGGCCTCGATGCGGGCCGGGGTCAGCGCCAGGGGGCCGAGGTCGAGCGGGCCGCCCGAACCGGAGAGGCCGGCGGCCGGCAGAAGCTACAGGGGGTCATTGATACCGCCTTGGCCGACCGGCCGAGTACCGAGGCGTTCTGTGAACGCCTGGAAGCGGCCGGGGTGTCGGTGCGCTTCAACCAGCAGCGCACCGGCCGGGTGGCCGGGGTGAGTTTCGAGATGGACGGTCAGGCGTTCAAGGCGTCCCAGTTGGGCAAGGCATACGGCTGGGGCCAACTGCAGAAGCGGGGGTTGGACTATGAGCAAGAGCGAGACGGCGCGGCGATTGGCCGCCGAGCAGACGGAAGCGCAGCGGGACGCGGTGAGGACCGAGGGGGAGCATCAGCGCGACCTCACCACCCTGATCGACCAACTGACCGAGCAGGTGGGGCCGCTGGCCGCGAGCATGGCGACGCTGACCGAGGAAACGCGCAAGGCGGTGGCCGAGGGGGAGCAGAGCCAGAAAGAGGCCCAGGCCGCCCTGGTCAACGAGGTGGGGAGGCTGCGCGAGGAAGTGAGCCGCGCGGCCCGGACCGTGGAGGACCTGCGCCGGCTCGTTCACCGGGTGCAGGTGCCGGCGTGGCGCCTGATGCTGTGGCCGGCGCTGACCGTTCTCGGTCTGCTCCTGGTCATGCCGGTCGCGTGGCGGCTGCTCGATCCGCTATACACGACGCTTCTGACCGCGCTGTAAAGCCGCTTTCCGCCTACCGGGCTGCCCTGGAGCGCAAGAAGGAGCAGCAGCGCCAGGAGGCCGAGCGGAAGAAGGCCGAGCAGAGCCAGCGCCAGCAGCGCCGAGCCGAGGGGAAGCAGCAGACCAAGGAGCAGGGCCGGACCCCCACCAAGGAGCCGGGGCAGAAACCGGCCAAGAAGCAGCCCACCAAGCAGCGCCAGACGACCCGAGGCCGCGACCGCGGCCGGGGTGGTCCCGACCTCTCCCGCTAACCCCGTATCACACCCCTTCGCGGGGTGTATCACACCCGGATCGGGGGTGTATCACACCCCTTCACCCCCGGTATCACACCC
>NZ_FOMJ01000020.1 GCF_900112605.1 Thiohalospira halophila DSM 15071 | reverse complement strand
AAAGATGTTTTCAAACGTCCCGTCAATCGCCTTGAAGCCGGCGGACACCGTGCCGCTATTCGGGTCCAGGAAGAAGCCCGTAAGCCCCAGGGACGTATTCAGTACCGGGTCAAAGATCCACTCCCGCGCCGCGTTGGTTTCCAGGGTGAGCGAGTAGGTAGCGAGAATCACCAGGACCGAGGAAATGGCCGCGCCCACATCCACCTCCTTTTGCCCAAACAGGAGCCGCCACGCGACCCACAAGATATAGACCGTAACGGCCACCCGCGCAAAGGGAAGGATTTGCGTTGTCATGGGTTCAATCATCAGGCCCACATATTCCGCCGTGGACTCCATGACAATGCCCCAAATCGAAAAGCCGAGAGATTCTTCTTCATCCATGTCGGTGCCCCTTAGTAATGGCGGAGAATGCGATCCGCAATATCATTGCCGGAATCGTCGGAATCGAGGCCGTAATCATCGGCCAACCGCTCATGCGCCCATTCCGGCTCCTGCCCCTGATTGATTCGCTCCTGTGGCGACTGGCGCTGGTTGTCGTCCTCGCCTTCATCATCCGGCGGTACATACCCCCGATAATGCTGCGCGGATTGCAGCCGTTCCAGGCGGGAGAGGGTGTCATCCATTCGCCGCGCGAGGCGTAGTTGCTCGACCAGGAGCCTATTATTTAGATCTTGGGCGGCCTTTAAGTTTTCGGCGCTGTCGATGTTCTGGGATAGGGAGTTGATGGTTTCCAGCCGCTCGCCCGACTCGGAGAGCGCCAATTCCGCTTGGCGCAAGCTGTCGCGGTAGTACGTCTGGCGCTGCTTCTCCCGCGCCGCACTCGCCGCCATGCGGTCATACTCGCCGCTTCCGGCCTCGGGGAATGCCTCGATCACATGCTGGCTGGTGTTGTCCCATACATCCTCAAACGTATCGCCTTCAAATCCCCCCTTGGTTTCCACCATTACGTTAAACTTCTCCCGAGTCTCCTTGAGGTCGTCAACGAGCCCGGTCGCCATGTTATAGGTGCCTTCCATTTGCTCCCCGATGGCGATCAATTCCTTGTACTGATTCGACGCCATCTGATAGGTGTGTTTCGCCACGTCCATGGCGTCCCGCATGGTTTCTAGCTGCTTGGTGGCGGTCTGGATGGCCTGCTGTGCCTTGGATAGCTGCTCGGCCTGATAAGCGTACTGTTTCGGGTCCGTTACCACCTGCTGGCCGTGGGCGGCGTGGGGGATCATCATCACGCCCGCCCAGGACGCGAGGGCCAACAGCACCGCCGCGTTATTCGCGTTCATCGTCGGCATCCCATTCGCTGCTTTCCGGCTCCGATTCGGCCTCGGTTTCCGCCTCGACTTTCCCATGGGAAACCGGGTTGGTTTCGGCCGATTCATCCGCCTCGCTTTCGGCTTCCGCCGCTTCCCGGGCGGCGGCTTCTTCATCCTCCTGCCGCTGGCGCAATTCGTCCTCGTCCGGCTCTATCTCATGGCCGGATACTTGCGGGATGAAATCCCGATACTCAAAAACCCAGGAAAGCGCCTCGATAATCGCGCCCCGCTCGCTGTAGCCGTAATCCCCGGTCATGATCGTGAGCCAGACGGAAGCCTCGGCCGTCAGGTGGAGGCGAATCGTCTTTAATCCGTTCCGCGAGGCGCGCCGGGTGGTCCTCGGAAGCGTCCCGCGCACGACACTTGCAAGCCCCACTGAAACCCCGTCCTTAACCTGCGCTAATTGCGCCGGCACTTGGACCGAGAGCGTTCGCGGTTCGGCGGACTGGCGGAGCGCCCATTCGCCCATCGTCTGCCCGTCGTTCTCGCGCTCGATATTTCCCATGGGAAACCCCCTTTTCGGCTGGTCATTGCGTGAATGGGTAACGTAATTCCAGCGTAGAGGGGGAAAACCAAAAACGCAAGTTTGGCGTTTTAACTCGTCCAATTTGTCGGCCAAATTGGCCGACAAAGGCAGGGGAACAGGCGGCGGTGATACCGGGAGGCCGGATTTGTGATACACCCCCGATCCGGGTGTGATACCGGGGGTGAAGGGGTGTGATAC
>NZ_FOMJ01000019.1 GCF_900112605.1 Thiohalospira halophila DSM 15071 | reverse complement strand
CATCCGTTCCATGTCGTGAAGAACCTCTTTGGTCATCGCCGGACCCGTTACCGGGGTCTGTTCAAGAACGAGGCGCAGCTATTCACGCTGTTCGGTCTGGGCAACCTGTTCCGGGCCCGGCGAACGTTACTGGCCCAAGGGGCCCGTCCGTCTTGAGACCGGGCCGGGGCCCGGGAAACCGGCCGTGAGCCGGTCTCCCGGCCTCCAACGAGGGCCGAAAACGGCCCTCAACCGACCATCGGCCGGCCCTCCGGGATGGAATCGGCCTTTTGTGAACTCGGGACCGGTTTATTCAGCGGTTCCCTTACGAAAGGCGAGGCGTCAAAAACTTCACTTCGAAAAATGGTGGTTTCAATGCCGGTTGTTCTGCATGTCGGATACCCCAAGACAGGTACTTCTTCCTTACAAGTGGCTCTAGCACAAAACCGCAAAACTTTAGAAAAAGCAGGCATTCACTACCCCCTTCTGGATAATGACTTCAAGCAACGTTATCTCGGACAGTTCCTGCTTCACGGGACAGCGGCTGGCGAAGCTTCTGGCTCCATAGAGAAGTTACGACATCTCTCCGAGGAATTTGCTGGAACGGAGGAGACGGTCGTCTTGTCGGCCGAAGAGTTGGTCCATAGTTTCATTTTTCGAGAGGGCTCTGGACTCATCGGCTCGTCGCCTGCCTTCAAGGAGGGCATTGAAGACCGTATGGCCTATCTACGAGATAAACTCACTCTTATAAGTAATGACATACGCATTCTGATGTATGTCCGCGAGCCGGTCGGCCTTTACATATCTCTGATGCAAGAGAAGCTCAAACGAAGCCCCGAGTTCATTGCACCCGACACATATGAATGCGGCTACCGCCTTGCGGCCGAAGCGTTCGAGCGAGTCTTTGGGGGGCAGGTTAATATCCGGCCCTTTGATCGCTCGATGCTCACAGACGGCGATATTACCACGGATTTCCTTACCTACTTATCCTCCAGCTTTGATTGCACCCCCCCCCTTATTCAGAGCACGAACGTCAATGACTCCCTTTCTGCCGAAGCAATGTACCTGCTTTGGGAACTTCGGCAAATGCCCGGGATTCTGGAGGATAGCTCTAGCTACCAGTTCAACGAATCGGAGCTCTTGTGGAGAACACTGAACTCTATTGAAAAAAAAGTCAGCTTGGGGAGCCGGCCACAACTTCGACAAGGTATAGCAGAGAAAATCCTAGAAAACAATCGCCCCGACTTAGATTTCTTCTATGAGCGCGGAATTGTTCTGCCTTTCAATGGCCCTCAATACCATGAAGAGGTTGGAACAGCGTCAGACCTACTTCGGTCCACTGATTTCAACGATATCTTTTTATATGACCCCTATGAAGCTCAACGGCTAAGGAATATTCTCATACTCATGCTGATACGTTCAGCGACCGGAAATTAAATGTCAAGACCCGACTAATTGTCAGGTCCCGGATGATTCCGTGGCTTTCGATGAAAGAGATCGGGCCGTTCGGCGTACCAGCTTTTCATCGCCTGGATGGGCGGCTGGTGGTCCAGGGCCTTCTGCGGTAGATGGTGATTGTACAGATGCACATACCGCTTGAGCGTCTGCTCCAGACTGGCCCGGCTATCGAAGTGGTGCGTCGCCAGGACCTCGCTAATGCGGCCGTTGAAACGCTCCACCATGCCGTTGGTCTGCGGCGTTTTCGGCCGGGTCAGCCGATGCTCGATGCCCAGCTCTTCGCAGAGCTGGTCGAACTCGTGGTCACCGGAGGCGCCCTTGGCTCGCGCCCCGAACAGCCGGTCGGTGAACTCCTTGCCGTTGTCGGTGAGCAGGGTCCGGATACGGACCGGGCAGGCCTTGTGCAGGTTGCGCAGGAAGCACCGGGCCGTGGAGGCGCTCTTGTCGGCGCAGATCTCCACAAACACCCAGCGGGTGGCCCGGTCGATGGCGACGAACAGATACCGCCGTCGGTCCTCATCGGCCATCTGCGGGAGGTATTTCACGTCGACATGCAGATAGCCCGGGTCGTAGGCCTTGAAGGGCTTGGACGGCCGCCGCGGCTTTGCCTCCGTGGGCATGGTCGAGATCCCGTGGCGCTTGAGCAGCCGATGGACCGCCGAGCGCGAGGCGTTCTCGTTGATGAACTCCCGGGCGGCGTTCGTCAAGCTAGTTGTCGTATCCCCGAGCATCATGCTGCGACTTGATCGGGTTCGCAGGCCGTTCGCCGTTCCGGGTTCAGCCAGACC
>NZ_FOMJ01000018.1 GCF_900112605.1 Thiohalospira halophila DSM 15071 | reverse complement strand
TCCCGGGAATATCGTGCCACTCGTCACTCCTATCGCCCCGGCTTTTCTAAGAACATCCTACCTCACGAGGCGACAACTAGTCTGAGGGCCAGGGCATCAACGGCCTCTGGCGCCAGGATGGGGCGCAGGTGCAGCTCGGCCAGTCGGAAGGCCAAGGCGGAGGCCGGGGAGAGGCCGGGCAGATCCAGGACCGGTGCGCCCTCCATCCATGCCCAGATCTGCCCCGTGCCCGCCTCGTCGCTCACCAGGGGAAAGAGACTGGACAGGGAATTGAGATCCCGCTGGACGGTCCGTCGACTGACGTCGAAGCCCTCCTCGGTGAGCCGCTCATGCAGATCGGCGGTGGCCACCCACCTCGGCTGGCGGGGGAGGGCCCGAAGGAGGGTCCATTGTCGGTGCAGGCTGTCGGCCACGGCGCGCTCCTTTTTGCCGGGCGGCAGGATAGCGCAGGTGGATTCTCGATCCCACCGAAGGCCCACCCGCTCATTTGCGACTTATCTTGTCGCACCCCGCCTGCATCCTTGCCTTGCCATCAACGCAAGGGAGGATGGATATGCACCAGCAACCACTACGAAGACTGCTGCCCGGCTTTCTGGCCGGGGCGGCCACGCTGGCCCTCATCGGCTGCGAAATGGAGAGCGAGACCGAGCTCTATCTCGATGATCTCGTGACCGTGGCCGAGGAGGGCGAGAGCCTCAATACACCCACCCAGATCGCCATGGAGATGGCATCCGTCCAGCAATGCCAGGACAACCGCGAGAAGCTGGAGTCGATCCTGGGCCGCTACCTGCCCGATTTCCGGGCCGTGGAGTGCGCCCAGGACCAGTTCCAGGCGGTGCTGCGGGCCGAGGCCAGTGTTCCCATTCAGGCCGGCTATGAGGCCAGCGACATGGATGCAGTGTTCGGCCTCGGGACGAGTACAGGCGAGCTCGATGATGGCCGGACCGCGTATCAATCGGCGTTCCTGCTCAATCGTGATCAGCTTAAGGCGCTGCAAGCCGATATCCAGTCCCAGTTCCACCAGGAAGTAGATCTGGCCGGTTCGGATCTCATGGTTCGGTTGAACAACGACCGGCGCGGCGAGTGGGAGGTCTGGGGCCAGTACATCTACATGGATGGGACCGCTCACCAGTTTGGCAAGGCGCGACTCAACCGGCGGAACCGGGTTCAGGTCAAGCTCTCCGATGTGGGGCGTGATGTCCTCCTGCGTTCCGGCAGCGCCAGCTTGATCGCGGCTACCCGTGCTCAAGACTCTTCTTCCGATAACTAACTCGAATCCAGGAGCATAATCATGCAGAAAGCAGGCGGAATCATTGCACTCATCGCGGGCATCTTCGGGATCTTCGCCGCGGGCTTCACGCTCATGGTCGGTGGGATCGGCGGGGCTGCCGAGGCCGAGGGCGCCAGCACCGTGGTCGGTCTGGGATGGGGCGGGGTCCTCTTCTCCTTCCTGACCATCATCCTCGGCGCCGTCGCCATGGGATCGGTTTCCCGGAAGCCGGGGATCCTTTTGATCATCAGCGCGCTGGCCGGGGCCGTGCTGGGAGGCACGCTGGTCGCCATCTTCATGGCTCTGGCCCTGGTGGGCGGGATCCTCGCCACCATCGGAGCCGGTGGTTCCCAGGTCGCGCAAGCGAGCTGAGCCCTCCCTTCCTGCCCGGGTATCCCCCTCAGCCCGGGCTTTGGGCCCTGCAACGGGGCCCAGCCTATCGCACCACGGCAATAGGGAACTGATCCCATGACCCACTATGTCCTTCTTGGCGACTCCATCTTCGATAATGCCGCCTACACGGCCGGGGCGCCGGATACCGTGACCCGTCTCCGGGAGCAGTTACCGTGCGGGGATCGCGCCACGCTGCTGGCCAAGGATGGCGCAGTGGCCGCCGATCTCCCGGAGCAGATCCGGGGACTGCCTTCGGATACCGACTATTGCTTTCTGAGCATTGGTGGAAATGATGCCCTCCAGGCCCTGCCAGTGCTGGGGGAGGGGGCCCGGGACGTAGACGATGCCCTGGAGCGGTTAGCCCGGGTTCGGAAACCCTTCCTGCAGCAGTACGCCGGCGGGCTGGATGCCCTGCTGGCCCTCGGCCTCCCGGTGACGGTCTGCACCATCTACGAGGGCCTTCTGGGCTTTGCGGGCACTCCGGAGGTCGATGAGGTCATCATGAATTTCATCTTCGGGCAGGCCTCGCCGCAGGCGCTGCGTACCGCCCTGTCGCTCTACAATGATCCCATCACCCGAGCGGCCCTGGCGCGGGGACTGCCGCTGGTGGAGCTGCGGGCGATCTGCAGGGATCCGGCAGATTTCGCCAATCCCATCGAACCGTCGAGCCAGGGGTCGCGGAAGATTGCTGCGGCGCTGCTGGCCCAGGCCTGAAACCGCCATGGTGCGGGATCTTTATGGTCGGGGAGAAGAGGCCGATCGCCCCTCCCCATGGCACCAGGCCGAGAGAAGAATCTGATAACGTGTGCCTAGAAAGCGAGGAAGGACTCAACCTGTGGAAAGTGGGACGTTCGCATGAGTCAGCGACTCCAGTGGCGGCAGGTCCGCCTTGCGGATATCGTCGCTGACGGCGATGAAGAGTCGATTCAGCTCTCTCATACTGATGCCAGGCTCCTGGCGAGTCTGCCACCCGAGTCTCGCGAATGGTTGTCCCTCCTCAGGCCAATGCTGGTCACTGAGGAGGAGAAGGAGGGGGATAAAGCCTACCGCTTGCAGGCAGGTCACGTGACCTATCAAGCGCTCAGGGCATCCCTGCGTCCGAAAGAGGAGGTAACGGTTGTTCTCCTGCCCGCATCAGGTCCCCCGGAAGTCATTGAGGCACTGGAATTGCTCGCCCTCCCTGCAGTCGAGGGGGCTGGGAGTGCGCCAGGGGTGCGCGGGCGCTGGATCGCGGCCCACGAAAGTCGGCCTGAGTTGCTGCGACTAGCTGGCCTGGAATCCCCCTCGCTGAAGGCGGTCGCCGACCACCTGGGCGTGACTCGCCAGACCCTTGTCAACGATCGCCGGAGCCGGAAAGGCGATGACGATCAGTAAAGAAGACAGTGCCCGCCTTCTCTGGGAGCAGTTGCCCGACTCGGCGCGAGAGGCTTTCGAGCAGGCGCGGCTGATGCTGGGGATCCCGCTGACGTTTCAGGGCGCGATCCCGATTGCTGATAATCTCGCATTCCTGCAGAGCCGCATACGTACCCTCATAGGCGCCGAACGGATCGCGCCGCTTTGGGAGTTCGTCGACGGGATTTGCCGTCTACCGAAAGAGGTTCCGCTTCAAACAGAACCTTGGCTGACGGCCATTGAGGCCGGGAAGGGCTACAAGGATCCCCTCCATGGCTGTAAGGAGAACTATCCCGTCTGGTCGGCCCTCTGGTTTCGGCACCATCTGGATGACCGAGACGGGCCGCGTGCCGGTCAGCCGGATGCTGGGTCCGGCTACGCCTGGGTCTATCAGGGCTTGCAGGCGCAGTATGTGGCCGGGTATCTCCGCCTGACCTCTGGACAGAGAGAGGAACTGAAGAGCCGGGTTGAGGTGGCGGGACGGTCAATTCGCCAACTCCATGGCCCGAACGACAAGACGGCCGAAGACCATGACTATGTTCTGGAGTGGCTGCGGGAGGCAATCGGCGATCCGGGCGAGTTGTTCAACGCGCTGGTGGCCGCGAAAGGGAAGCTGCAAGGAACCGCTACGCACTCGACAGGCTATGGACTGGGGTGCTTGGCAGAGCTTCTCCGTGTTGCTCACAGCCTTTCCGAACCTCCCGCCATTGAGGAGCGCCAATCCGGGTCGCGAAGAGGTGATGGAGGTAGAGAAGGGGGGGCGCGACTCGACGCGAACAGACTCTGGCCGCAGCACGCCTATTACCGCTATTTCAATGGAAAAACCGGCCACGCCGAGTTGGTAGCGGAAGGGGGTGCCCTCGAGATCGAGGAGCCGGATGAAAAGACCCACCGCGAGATCCTTGATGCTGGCCTCGATCCGCGGGAATACCGGGGTGCGGGTGAGACGGCCTGGGTCAACGTAAAGGCACTGACAGATGGGCCGGAGGAGGAACTGGTTCAGCTCGCCCCTTTGGCTTCCCTCTATGCTGCGGCGCGGGGTCGGGCTCGCCAGATGCGCATGCAGGTGCAACGGTTACCGTTTGATCGAGGCCGGGTACGTCTCGCTGAGCTGGCGACCCTAACGAGCGCAATGGCCGCGGATTACGAGGCCTTTGCACGGGCCGAGCCGACGAAGAAGAAGGAGCGTGAAAACCGGACCCAGACCCTGAGA
Organism: Thiohalospira halophila DSM 15071; assembly: GCF_900112605.1. NCBI lineage: Bacteria > Pseudomonadati > Pseudomonadota > Gammaproteobacteria > Thiohalospirales > Thiohalospiraceae > Thiohalospira > Thiohalospira halophila. The sequence continues at coordinate 1,679 of NZ_FOMJ01000018.1, read as the reverse complement.
ATGCTCCGGGTGGCCGCTACGGCCCTGACCACGGGCGCCAAACCTTCGAGGCTCCTACCCAAGGGCCAGTTCCAGGCGATCGAGAGCGCCAAGGACCTTCCGTACGACTACCAATTGGCCGTCAATCTCGAACACCGGATGTGGGTGCGGCCCTACGACCCGCCGGCACGGAATCCGCTGCGGGCTGAAGAGAGTGGTGGGGCCATTGATATGCGACCGCGGGTCGCGCTTCCGGATATCTGGTCCGTTACGGCCAACACGGTCGCGGAAGATCAGGTTGCTGACTGGAATACCCACAAGTCAGCCACGCTGGAAGCGCACTGGCAGGCGTTCCTTGGGCGCCATGATCTGTCATCCGTGCGCAAGAAATGGCTGTCCTTCGATGGCCTCGCGGATATCCTGCCCTCCTGGTGGCTGGGCCTCGAAGAGGGGGCCCAGCTCGAGCGCCAGATGCTCTTCCGGAGGGATTGTAATGACCCCCTGGTTTCTGCACACCTCACGCGCTTAATGCGGGGTGTGCCCGTGGGGCCGCATAGCCCAGGGCCTGATGCGGCCTTTGCTCGTTGTAGTACTTCATCCACTGGCGGATGACCGTCCGGGCCTGGCCCAGCGACTCAAATCGGTGCTGCCAGATGCACTCTTCCTTCAGGGACCGGAAGAAGCGCTCCATCAGGCCGTTCTGCTCCGGCGTGTACGGCGTCGTGAACTCCTGGGTCAGACCGTAAGCCCTCACCGTCGCCGTGTACTGCCGGGAGCTGAATACCAGCCCGTTGTCGGACCGGAGCGCCAATGGCCGGGCTACTCGCTGGAGAACACCGTGACGCTCGATGAGCGCCTCCTCCAGGGCCGCCTCGGCCGTGGGACTGTTGCCCCGACTCGAGAGCCGCCAGCCGAGCACCTCACGGGTGCAGCAGTCGATGACGACAGCCAGCGCTGCTCGGCGGTCCTTGCCGCACCACACCTGCGTGAGGTCAGTGGCCCATCGTTCATCCGGCCGGCTGGCCACCGAGGGCAGACTCCGAGCCCGCGGCCGATGGCCCTGGGGCCGCTTCCGGACCTGCCAGCCCTTGCGCTGCAGAACCCGCTGGACCGGCTTCCGGTTCTCGCCCAGTATCGCCGCCAGGCGGCGATACCCGTAGGTCGGGAACTGCTCCAGCTTGGCCTTGATACGTGCCACCAGAAGCTCGTTGAGCGGTCGGGACCGCCGCTTCGGCCGGTAGTACACCGAGCGTCTGGGAACGCCCAACCAGCGACACAGCTTCGCCAACGGCACCGGCCGGCCCTCAGCCGCCATCTCCGCCTGCACCGACCTTACGAGCTCTCCTCGTCGTCGAGCAGGCGCTTGTATTTTTTTAACGCGTAGATCTGCAGATGGGCCTCGCCCAGCGCCTCCCGTGTCTCGCGGAGCTCCGACTCGTACTGCTCGCGGATATCCTTGGGCCGGGACCGGAAGCCGTTCTCCATGCTCTTCTGGGCCTCGTCCATCCAGGCCTCGACCTCGGAGACGGTCAGATCATGCTGCCGCGCTACCTCCGCGACCGTGGTCTTACCCTTGAAGATCTCCATCACCACGGCCGTCTTGCGCTTGGCGGTCCAGCGCTTCACCGGTGCTTCTTCGCTCATCGTACCCTCCTGTTACCCGCACTATACCCTGTGCAGTTCGGAAGGGGGTCAGTTCA
>NZ_FOMJ01000017.1 GCF_900112605.1 Thiohalospira halophila DSM 15071 | reverse complement strand
TACCGAGTGGACGCAGCGGCTCCGGCAGCAGGGTGTGCTCATCAGCATGGATGGCCGTGGCCGGGCGCTGGACAATGTCTTCGTGGAGCGGCTGTGGCGGACCGTGAAGTACGAGGACATCTACCTGCGGGGCTACGAGACGCCCGCCGAGCTGGAAGCCGGCCTGCACCGCTACTTCCGCTTCTACAACGAGCAGCGGCCGCATAGTGCCCTTGACCGCCGAACCCCGGCCGAGGTCCACTGGACCTCTCAGCCGGACCCATGAACCCGATGGAGAGGCCTCCGGTCTTTACTTCTCAGCGCCCCTCCGTGGTCCAGCGATCGGGGTCCACCCCAACCCTCCCGGCCAGCAAAGGGTGCCATCACACTGGCCGGGGCGGGCTCCTGGAGCACAGCCTGGACGTTGCCGAGGGGGCCCAGCGGGCCACCGAGAGCATGGGCATGAGCCCGTTGCAGCGGGAGGCCACGGTCCTCACGGCCCTGCTACACGATATCGGGAAGGTTCTGCTCCACAGCCGGGATGGTTATCGCATCCCTGGAGACGCCAAGGAGCACGCCATCCTGCTGGACTTTGCTCTGGCCCAGCCCATGGCGCATCTAAAGGAACAGGACCTGGACGCCTACAGCGCCCTGTGGCAGGTCATCGATGGGTACAAGCGCAAGGACCGCTACGCGGCTCCGTTCGCGGCTCTCATCGAATCACTGGACAGCGTCAGCGCCCAGACTGACGTCCTCCGGGCGCGTTCAGCCATGCATGGTGGCTACCGATTGCCAGGGTGTAACCGGAAGACCCTTTGGCAGCCGCTGAACCGATAGTCGGCTTCCAAGACGTATGGGGGTCCAGGGTAAAGGGCCCCCTATCTGTTAATGGCTCCGCCTCAACTCTCGAACGCATTGTTTCAACCTCGGACCCCGGACTCTGCTTTCGAATCGCGGTTCAGTGCGGGCAGCAACGTCACCTGAGCACTGATAGCTTCTTGGTCATTGGCGCAATAACCACGCCATCAAGAACGCCCACTGCACACCGTATACCCAGTAACCCCGGCTGTCGCCGGCTCCCTTGCGGTGGCAACACACCACGCCTCCTTCTTCCTGGTTCAGCTCGGGTCCCAGCAGGTTCCGGAACTGTGGGTCGTAAACGAGCGCTATCTTAGTCTGCTCTCGCCAGAAGGCGATCTCGGAATCGCGTTCCTCCGTCGACTCCCACGGAGCCGGTACTACGTAGAAGTCGACTGCCTCGTTGAGGTCGAGGTGGTCGATGAGGTCGCTCCAGGCTCTCGCCAAGGCCGCTGACGGAAAGGCGACGTCGAGCGGATTTCGTTCCAGCCTCCCGTTCCGGTAGGCCTCGATCAAGTCGACCTGCTCGGACTCGGGGCGTGTCTCCAGCCATTCCAGGGTCTGCCGCGCCCGGTTCACGTCCTGCTGGGTGGCTGGCCGTTCGATTGGCGCATCGGCCTTCTTGCCATGCCGAGAGACTCGGAGGTGCTCGGGGACCGTCGTCAGCAACGACTCCCAATGGGCGAGTTGCTGTTCCAACCATGGTGGCGCGAAGCTCTCCAACCATGCCGCTCCCTCGTACCGGCCGATGAGGACATCTGTGAGCAGCCAGGCGGCCGCTTTCGTATGCTCGGGATGGGCCAGAACTCGCTGCGACTGTGGCGAAAGGCGCTGTAAACGTTGTTCGGGCGCAAGGAGCCCGTCGCCGATTCGGTCCAGATAGTCGCTGGCCTTCCCGGATCCGGTCTCACGGCGCCATTGCCGGCGTTCGGTCTCGTCGAGTCCGGTCAGCGCCGTCAGGATCGGCTCAGGAACGGTGGGCGTCAGTCGGCGCATGGCCCGCGACAGCACCAGGTCGGCGAGGTGGATATAGTGGCCCATCGTAATATCGGGCGATGAATGGCCGAGCATGCGGGCGATCGCCATCAACGAGCGGCGTTGGGCCGAGGACTCGCCGAGGAGCTGACTGCGTAGCGACCAGGGCTCCTGGCCAATCCAGCCGCGGGCCCATTCGGGTAGGGGTTCGTTCAGGGGGTCGCTCGTTTCCGTGGTGCGAGTGTCCTCGTCGGCGCGATCGCATTCCGCCTGCCACATGGCCAGCAGGAGCCGGTTGGCAAAGCTATGACGGAGATGGTGGAAACGTAGCCCCGGGTCGCCGGTCACCCGATACAGGGCCTCCCGGATCCGGCGCATGTAGTCCCCCCCGCGGTGGATCCATCCCTTTTGCTGCTCTGGCCGCCGCTCGCCTTTGTCGTTACCGGTGACCCCCTCCGCTGGCCGAATCGGATCGAACAGTAACCACTCGCGCCAGTCCTTACCCAGATCATCGGCGGCTTGCCGCTGCACTTCCCACCAGCGGATCAACCGCTGGAGATGCCGGGTCGGCAGCAGGGCGTTCAGGGGGGCCACCCGGGCGGCGCTCTGGCTTTTGAGTCTTCGTAGGCTATGGGGCCTGATGACCAGGTCCCAGGACGGCGGCCCCTCCAGATCGCCGATCCGCAGGCCGGCTACCTCGCTGCGCCGCATCCCTGCGTAGTAGCCCAGTACGGCCATCAGAATACTGAGGTTGTTTGACTCCGCGTCGCCATCTCCAAACAGCTCCAGCCACGTGAGCACCCACTCGAAGCTCTCTGGCTCGATGAGATTGGCGTCCACCGCCGTCGGCTTCTGACCCTTCGCGGAGAAGAGATCACCATCCGGTAACGGGGGCACCTCCTCATGAGTCCGTTCCAGGTAGGCCTGGAACTCCCGCAGGCCCTTCAAAACCCGATTCCGCGCCCCGGGGCTGTCCGTATCCTCGATAGCCGTCGCATAGAGGTCAACGCGATCATCGTTGTTCAGGTGGACGGGGTCATCGTCGGCCAACTGCCCGACCAGCGGCTCTGCGATGGCATTGAAGTGATCGTAGGCGGTCATGCTGGAAAGGGCCTTACGGCCGTGGCTGCCCATGAGGAGTCCATCCCGTGCCCATCGGGCAAGGCGCCGGACACTCGCCAGTCGCGTGTGCTCGACCATTGCCTGGAGCTGCGCTCGCTGATCGCTGGGCGCGTTCCGGAGGATGGAACCGATCCGACGGATATCGGCAGCCGCCGTCTCCGGCCATTCCTCCGTCGGGCCCTCGGAATCGGCGCTGCCACCAGTGCGAACCAGCCCCGGATCGGACGGGCCCTGCTCCCCCTCTGCCTGTGCCGCCGTCCCCGCAGTCGGTGGCTGGACCGGACCCAGCTCGACGGTCAGGCGCTCCATGACGTGGGGCGGAAGGCTCGTGGGGTGATAGAACCCGGTTGCCACGCCAATGAGGTGGGGAGGGACATACAAGGCCAGGCGCGTCTCGGCAACCTTCCGCAAGGTGGTCCAGTCCGGCGGGAAGTAACCGTCCAATCCCACGGCTTTGGCATAGTGGTACATGGACCGGAATAGCTGGCGAGTCACTCGTGCGCCGGTGCGGGCGGGCCACTCCCGCCGTCGCCAATGCAGGGCCAGCAGTCGGGTGAGCGGGTCGACGAAGTGCCGGTGAACCCGGTGACCGCCGGATTCTCCGTCTTGCCACTCCACCCAGTGCAGATGCGCGGGGGCCCCGGGAATGGCGTCACCGAAGGCCCAGAGGGACTTGGGCTGCAGCAGCCCACCGAAGAGCAGGCTGGATAACAGGACCTGGCCCCAGATCATCTTCGGCTCGAGGCCGTCGAACCGTAATGTCTCGACGAAGGCGTCGGGCAGCCCCTGGTATCGAACCGCCAGGTCAAAGCCGTCGTGGCTGAAGACGGGCTTCGGGGGTGGTGGAAGCGGGGCCGGGACCTGGACGATCGGCACATGCCAGACGCCTTCGTTATTGCCCGCCTCGATGACTTCCAGGATCCGCCGTTGGGCCGTGAAGGAGCGCTTGGGCGGGGCCTCTGCTCGAACCGCCTGCAGGAGTTTCTTGACCTGCTCGGCGGACCAGTGGACCGGAGCCGGTTCCGAGGCCCGCAAGAGGTCGGGATAATCGCTCCCGAGGATTTCGAGCACCGGTCGAAACGCCCCCGCCTCCTCGCGGGCCTTGCCGAAGGTATCCCCTGGTCGTCGCACGAGTTCCTCAGGGATGGGGGCTCCCTGCGGTTCCCACAGGTGAACCCAGCAGGCCCGAATGGCCTCCTCGCCCTGAAGTCGCTCTCCCGATGGCTCTGCGGCTGCGTTCCCCTCCATCAAGACCGCACCACGCGGTAACCCAGGGTCTGGGTAAGCTGTTCGAGGTACGGCAGGATCCCGCCTCGATAGGCGACCGGATCCAGCGCCGAGGTCGGCGCCCAGTGCTCTTCGCCGTAGTAGGCGTGTCCCATGAGCGCGTTGACGAGATTGGCCTCCGCGCCATGGCGAATGAGCCAGCTCCGCAGGGCGTGCCGGCCCGCATTCGGTATCGGCCAGTAGCCGGGGACCAGGGCATTGAGTTCTCTCTGTAGGCGGTCCCCGGTCAATTCCACGGGCTTGTGGTGGCCCTCCTCTGATTGCTCGAAGAAGAACAAGGAGCGGTTGAGGACCAGATCGAACGCCTCATGGCCGTACACGCGTTGATCCCGAGCCTTGGTGGCCGGGATTGGGAGTACGGCCGAACGGGCGGCCGGGAGCTGCGTCCAGAGCTGCCGCAGATGGCGGAGGTACTCGCCAACCTGGTCGTAAACCGCCTCTGGCAGAGGGACCAACCGAGCGTCCTGACCATCCCAGCGGTCCTTCTCCTGCAGACACAGGGTCCGTGTTTCCGCGTGGATCGCGGTGAGATCGACGATGGGAGTCCGAACGGTCCGAAAGCCCGTGGCCAGGGCGAGACCAAGACCGGTGTAGGTAGCCATGGCGTTGTGTCGTTCGTAGGGATCGCCCCTATCAACGGCTCCCAACAACCGTTCCCGCGCCTTCTCCACGATCGCCCCCATCGCTTCAAGGCGCAGCACCCGGTCATCGCCAACCCAGTTCACGGGGGCATCCCAATCAACCAATTTGCGAGCGAATAATCGCGGCTGACCATCCTGGGGATCTTCCGGGATCCCAATACGGCCACCGAGATCCCACATGATGGACTGGTAGCGATTGGCGAGCGCCTGTCGGTCGTACGCGGTGTAGTAGTGATGAACCGAAGCCAGAGCATCATCCTGAACTGACCCCCTTCCGAACTGCACAGGGTATAGTGCGGGTAACAGGAGGGTACGATGAGCGAAGAAGCACCGGTGAAGCGCTGGACCGCCAAGCGCAAGACGGCCGTGGTGATGGAGATCTTCAAGGGTAAGACCACGGTCGCGGAGGTAGCGCGGCAGCATGATCTGACCGTCTCCGAGGTCGAGGCCTGGATGGACGAGGCCCAGAAGAGCATGGAGAACGGCTTCCGGTCCCGGCCCAAGGATATCCGCGAGCAGTACGAGTCGGAGCTCCGCGAGACACGGGAGGCGCTGGGCGAGGCCCATCTGCAGATCTACGCGTTAAAAAAATACAAGCGCCTGCTCGACGACGAGGAGAGCTCGTAAGGTCGGTGCAGGCGGAGATGGCGGCTGAGGGCCGGCCGGTGCCGTTGGCGAAGCTGTGTCGCTGGTTGGGCGTTCCCAGACGCTCGGTGTACTACCGGCCGAAGCGGCGGTCCCGACCGCTCAACGAGCTTCTGGTGGCACGTATCAAGGCCAAGCTGGAGCAGTTCCCGACCTACGGGTATCGCCGCCTGGCGGCGATACTGGGCGAGAACCGGAAGCCGGTCCAGCGGGTTCTGCAGCGCAAGGGCTGGCAGGTCCGGAAGCGGCCCCAGGGCCATCGGCCGCGGGCTCGGAGTCTGCCCTCGGTGGCCAGCCGGCCGGATGAACGATGGGCCACTGACCTCACGCAGGTGTGGTGCGGCAAGGACCGCCGAGCAGCGCTGGCTGTCGTCATCGACTGCTGCACCCGTGAGGTGCTCGGCTGGCGGCTCTCGAGTCGGGGCAACAGTCCCACGGCCGAGGCGGCCCTGGAGGAGGCGCTCATCGAGCGTCACGGTGTTCTCCAGCGAGTAGCCCGGCCATTGGCGCTCCGGTCCGACAACGGGCTGGTATTCAGCTCCCGGCAGTACACGGCGACGGTGAGGGCTTACGGTCTGACCCAGGAGTTCACGACGCCGTACACGCCGGAGCAGAACGGCCTGATGGAGCGCTTCTTCCGGTCCCTGAAGGAAGAGTGCATCTGGCAGCACCGATTTGAGTCGCTGGGCCAGGCCCGGACGGTCATCCGCCAGTGGATGAAGTACTACAACGAGCAAAGGCCGCATCAGGCCCTGGGCTATGCGGCCCCACGGGCACACCCCGCATTAAGCGCGTGAGGTGTGCAGAAACCAGGGGGTCATTACA
>NZ_FOMJ01000016.1 GCF_900112605.1 Thiohalospira halophila DSM 15071 | reverse complement strand
TTGCGCCCATCGCCATGGAGGACGGTCTGCGCTTCGCGATTCGCGAGGGCGGCCGCACCGTGGGTGCCGGCGTCGTCTCGAAGATCATCGAGTAACGCGAATCCCGTCGCCCATCGGGTGCGCCCGCCGGGCGGCGATTCCCACAGGCCAGTAGCTCAATTGGCAGAGCAGCGGTCTCCAAAACCGCAGGTTGGGGGTTCGAGTCCCTCCTGGCCTGCCATACATCGGGTGTCGGACCTTTGATGGCAGACAAGCTCAAGCTGTCGCTGGCGGCGGTGGTGCTCTTTGGCGCCATCGCTGCCTTTTATGTCTACGAGGATGTCTCCACCCTGCTTCGGGTGGTCGGCGTCCTCGTGGGGGCCGGCGTGGCGGCTGCCATCGCCCTGCAGACCGCGCGTGGTCGCCAGGCCCGGGAGTTTGTCCGGGGCGCGACCATTGAAGCGCGGAAGGTCGTCTGGCCGACACGCAAGGAAACCGTCCAGACCACGCTCATCGTGCTGGTCATGGTCATCCTCGTCGGGATCCTCCTCTGGCTGCTGGACATGTTCCTGCTCTGGGCGGTGGGTCTGCTGACGGGGCAAGGGGGCTGATCGGGAATGGCCATGCGTTGGTACGTCGTCCACGCCTACTCCGGCTTCGAGAACACCGTCAAACGGTCCCTGCAGGAGCGCATCGAGCGCTACGGCATGCAGGAAGAGTTTGGTGACATCCTCGTTCCCACCGAAGAGGTGGTGGAAATGCGGGAGGGGCAGAAGCGCAAGAGCGAGCGCAAGTTCTTCCCCGGTTACGTCCTCGTCCAGATGGAGATGAATGACCGGACCTGGCACCTCATTAAGGAGGTTCCGCGGGTGCTCGGATTCATCGGTGGTCGGCCGGACAAGCCCGCCCCCATCTCCGACCAAGAGGCCCAAGCCATCCTCGACCGGATGCAGGAGGGAACCGAGCGGCCGCGGCCCAAGGTGCTCTTCGAGCCGGGCGAGGCCGTGCGAATTGTCGATGGTCCCTTCACCGATTTCGAGGGGACCGTTGAAGAGGTCGACTACGACAAGAGCCGTCTGCGGGTCTCGGTCCGAATCTTCGGCCGGTCGACCCCGGTGGATCTCGAGTTCGGCCAGGTGGAAAAGGGCTGATCCTGCCCTCACGGATCCCGGAAGGGATCGCATTCGGGGAGCCCGTCCCCCGCGACGGGCGCTGGCACCCATTCCAGGAGTGAATCATGGCGAAGAAGATCCAGGCCTACGTCAAGCTGCAGGTCCCTGCAGGCCAGGCCAACCCCAGTCCGCCGGTGGGCCCCGCGCTGGGCCAGCACGGCGTGAACATCATGGAGTTCTGCAAGGCGTTCAACGCCGAGACCCAGAACCAGGAGAGCGGGCTGCCCATCCCGGTGGTCATCACGGTCTACAACGATCGCAGCTTCACCTTCATCACCAAGACGCCGCCGGCGCCGGTGCTCCTGAAGAAGGCCGCCAATATCAAGGGCGGCTCCGGTGAGCCCAACCGGAACAAGGTCGGGACCGTCACCCGGGACCAGCTCGAGGAGATCGCCCGGACCAAGGATCCCGATCTCACGGCGACGGACATGGATCGGGCGGTGAAGACCATCGCCGGTACGGCCCGGAGCATGGGCATCAACGTGGAGGGGATGTAAGCCATGGCCCGCAAGACCAAGCGCCAGCAGGCCATCGCCGAGAAGGTGGAGCGCAATCGCCTCTACCCCGCCGACGAGGCCCTGAGCCTGCTCAAGGAACTACCCGCGCCGCGGTTCGTTGAATCCGTGGACGTGGCCGTGAATCTCGGCGTGGATCCGCGCAAGTCCGACCAGGTGGTGCGCGGTTCCACCGTGCTGCCCCACGGTACCGGCAAGAGCACCCGGGTCGCCGTCTTCGCCCAGGGGCAGGCCGCCGATGCCGCCACCGAGGCGGGCGCCGACATCGTCGGCATGGACGACCTGGCCGAGACCATCAAGGCCGGCAACATCGATTTCGATGTGGCCATCGCCGCCCCGGATGCCATGCGGGTTGTCGGCCAGCTTGGCCAGATCCTCGGGCCGCGCGGCCTGATGCCGAACCCCAAGGTCGGCACCGTGACGCCGGATGTGGCCACGGCGGTGCAGAACGCCAAGGCCGGTCAGGTCCAGTACCGCACCGACCGGGGCGGCGTGATCCACGCCTCCATCGGCAAGGTCGATTTCGACACCCAGTCGTTGCGGGAGAATCTCGACGCCCTGCTGGCCGATCTGAACAAGGCCAAGCCGTCGACCGCCAAGGGTGTCTACATGCGCAACGTGACCGTCTCCACGACCATGGGACCAGGGCTCGACGTGGACAAGAGTTCGCTCGCCCTGTAGGTCGCTTGCCATCACCGTCTTTGCGCTGCCGCGATGCGGCGGCTGTCAAAGACCGCCGGTGCCCTCCGGGGCTTAAAGGGAGACACTCCCGCCTGCGCAGACGGTGCCGCCGCCGGCAGGTTCAACCTGACGTCGGGCGCCGTGAAACCGGTTCGGCTTCGGCCGTTCCTGAACGGGTTGGGGCGCGAGCCCCGGCAACGAGGATGAGGTCCCCATGCCACTGACCCTTGAAGAGAAGAAGAGCGTCGTCGCGGAAGTGGCGGATGTGGCGTCCAGCGCCCATTCCGCCATCGCGGCGGAATACCGCGGGCTCACGGCCGTGGAGATGACCGAGCTGCGTGCCAATGCACGCAACGAGGGCGTCTACCTGCGGGTGGTCAAGAATACCCTGGCCGCCCGGGCCGTCGCCGGGACGGAGTTCGAGTGCATCGCGGAGTCCCTTTCCGGGCCTCTCCTGCTTGCCTTCTCCCTGGAGGATCCGGGCGCTGCCGCCCGGCTCCTCAAGGACTTCGGCAAGAAGCACGAGAACCTCTCCGTCCAGCTGGTCGCCGTGGGCGGGCAGGTGCATCCGGCCTCCGAGCTGGAACGCCTGGCCAGCCTGCCGAACCGGGAGCAGGCCCTGAGCCAGCTCCTGGCGGCCATGAAGGCCCCGGTCGAGAAGTTCGTGCGTACGCTCAACGAGCCCCAGGCGAAGCTCGCCCGTACCCTTGGTGCGGTCCGCGAGCAGAAGGAAGCCCAGGGCGCCTGAAACCAGGTTGAACGGCCCGGTTACCGGGCCTGTCACACAACGGAGTAGAAACAATGGCCGTTTCCAAAGACGAGATCCTCGAGACCATTTCCAACATGTCCGTGATGGAGGTCGTCGACCTCATCGAGGCCATGGAAGAGAAGTTCGGCGTTACCGCCGCTGCCCCGGTCGCCGCGGCCGCGCCGGCCGCCGGTGGTGGTGAGGCCGCCGGTGCCGCCGAGGAGCAGACCGAGTTCGACGTCGTCATGTCCAGCTTCGGCGACAACAAGGTCGGCGTGATCAAGACCGTGCGCGGCATCACCGGCCTTGGCCTGAAGGAAGCCAAGGAGATGGTCGAGGGCGTTCCCTCCACCGTGAAGGAAGGCGCCTCGAAGGAAGAGGCGGACGACATGAAGTCTCAGCTCGAGGAGGCTGGCGCCACCGTGGAGCTCAAGTAAACGGTGGTCGGAAGCGAGCGCTCATGGAGCGCCGCTTTCGCCAGCCAGGGATGGCCGAATCCTGATCCGGCTGGTGGCCGCTGGCTACCGGCCTTTTTCCGCTGGTATGCGGAGGGTGTTGCAGCGCCAGTAAACGACTGCAACGCCGACGGCCCCTCCGGGGGCGGGAACGATTGACTAGCCGAGGACTATCGATGGCCTACTCTTTCACCGAAAAGAAACGCATCCGCAAGGATTTCGGTAAACGCGCCGGCGTTGTCGAAGTGCCGTACCTGCTGGCCATTCAGCTCGACTCCTACCGGACCTTCCTGCAGGAGGGCGTCGAGCCGGAGGCACGCGAAGAGAAGGGGCTCCACGGGGCCTTTCGCTCGGTTTTCCCCATCAGCAGCTACTCCGGCAATGCGCGCCTGGAGTACGTCAGCTATCGGCTCGGCACCCCGACCTTCGATGTGAAGGAGTGCCAGATGCGGGGGATGACCTACGCCGCTCCCCTGCGGGTGAAGCTGCGCCTGGTCATCCACGACAAGGAGTCCAGCAGCGGCGCGGTGAAGGACATCAAGGAGCAGGAGGTCTACATGGGGGAACTCCCCCTGATGACCGAGAACGGCACCTTCGTTGTCAACGGCACCGAACGGGTCATCGTCTCCCAGCTGCACCGCTCCCCGGGGGTCTTCTTCGACCACGACAAGGGCAAGACCCACTCTTCGGGCAAGCTCCTGTTTAACGCCCGGGTGATCCCCTATCGCGGCTCGTGGCTCGATTTCGAGTTCGATCCCAAGGACAACATCTATGTCCGCATCGACCGGCGGCGGAAGCTGCCGGCCTCCGTGCTGCTGCGCGCGCTGGGGTATGACGACGAGGAGATCCTGGACGCCTTCTTCCAGAAGGACCGGATCCGCCTGGGCCGTGAGGGGGTCCAGCTCGGGCTCGTTCCGCAGCGCCTGCGCGGCGAGACGGTAAACTTCGACATCCAGGTGGACGGGGAGACGGTGGTCGAGGCCGGCCGCCGGGTGACCGCGCGCCACGTAAAGCAGCTGGAGAAGTCCGGCGCCGAGTGGCTGGATGTGCCCCAGGAGTTCATCCTGGGCCGCCGCCTGGCGCGCGCCATCATGGACCACGAGACTGGCGAGATCATGGCGGAGCCCAACGAGGAGCTCACCGAGGAGCTCATCGGCCGGCTCTACAACGCCGGGGTGGACGAGGTCGAGACCATCTACACCAACGACCTCGACCAGGGTCCCTATATGTCCAACAGCCTGCAGGTGGATCACACCCGTACGCTCATGGAGGCGCGGGTCGAGATCTACCGCATGATGCGGCCGGGCGAGCCGCCGACCAAGGAAGCGGCGGACAACCTCTTCGACAACCTGTTCTTCACCGACGACCGCTACGACCTCTCGGCCGTCGGGCGCATGAAGTTCAACCGTCGCGTGGGCCGCCAGGAGACCACCGGCCTCGGTATCCTCTACGACGGCAAGTACTTTGCCGCCAGCGAGGATCCCGAGCGGCAGAAGATCGTCGAGGAGCACGGCGAGGAGTCGGACATCCTCGATGTCCTGCACACCCTCATCGACATCCGCAATGGCAACGGCACCGTCGACGACATCGACCACCTCGGCAACCGCCGGATCCGGTCGGTGGGCGAGATGGCCGAGAACCAGTTCCGGGTGGGCCTGGTCCGCGTGGAGCGCGCCGTGAAGGAGCGGCTCTCCCAGGCGGAGTCCGAGGAGCTGATGCCCCAGGAGCTCATCAACGCCAAGCCGGTCTCGGCGGCGGTGAAGGAGTTCTTCGGCTCCAGCCAGCTCTCCCAGTTCATGGACCAGAACAACCCGCTCTCCGAGGTGACCCACAAGCGCCGGATCTCGGCGCTGGGTCCGGGCGGCCTCACCCGTGAACGGGCCGGCTTCGAGGTGCGGGACGTCCACGCCACCCACTACGGCCGGGTCTGCCCCATCGAGACGCCGGAGGGGCCGAACATCGGCCTCATCAACTCCCTGGCGGTCTTCGCCCGGCCCAACGAGTACGGCTTTCTGGAGACGCCGTACCGCAAGGTCGAGGACGGCAAGGCGACCGACGAGGTGGTCTTCCTCTCCGCCATCGACGAGGCCGAGTACGTCATCGCCCAGGCCAATACGCAGCTCGATGAAGAGGGGCGGATCACCGAGGATCTCGTGACCTGCCGCCACTCCAACGAGTTCACGACGGCGACGCCGGACCGCATCCAGTACATGGACGTCTCGCCGCGGCAGATCGTCTCGGTGGCCGCCGCCCTGCTCCCCTTCCTGGAGCACGACGACGCCAACCGCGCGCTCATGGGGGCGAACATGCAGCGCCAGGCGGTGCCGACCCTGCGGGCCGACAAGCCCCTGGTGGGGACCGGCATGGAGCGTGCCGTGGCGGTGGACTCCGGTGTGACCGTGGTGGCTCGCCGCGGCGGCACCATCGCCTCCGTGGACGCCGGCCGCGTGGTGGTCCGGGTCAACGATGACGAGGCGGCCCCCGGTGAGCCCGGTGTCGATATCTACAATCTGACCAAGTACACCCGTTCCAACCAGAACACCACCATCAACCAGCGTCCGCTGGTGGGGCCCGGCGACATCGTCGCCCGCGGCGACGTCCTCGCCGACGGCCCCTCCACCGACATGGGCGAGCTGGCCCTGGGCCAGAACCTCCTGGTGGCGTTCATGCCGTGGAACGGCTACAACTTCGAGGACTCCATCCTCATCTCCGAGCGCGTGGTCGAGGAGGACCGGTACACCACCGTCCACATCGAGGAACTCAATTGCGTCGCCCGGGACACCAAGCTCGGTTCCGAGGAGATCACCGCGGACATCCCCAACGTCGGCGAGTCCGCGCTCAACCGGCTGGACGAGTCCGGCGTGGTCCACATCGGCGCCGAGGTGAAGCCCGGCGACATCCTCGTGGGCAAGGTCACGCCCAAGAGCGAGACCCAGCTCACGCCGGAGGAAAAGCTCCTCCGGGCGATCTTCGGCGAGAAGGCCTCGGACGTGAAGGATACCTCCCTGCGGGTCCCCACCGGAATCTACGGGACCGTCATCGACGTCCAGGTCTTCACCCGCGACGGCGTGGAGAAGGATGCCCGCGCCCAGGCCATCGAGGATGCGGAGCTGGAGTCCCACTGGAAGGATCTCATGGACCAGTACGAGATCCTCGCCCGGGACACCTACGCCCGTGTCGAGAAGATGCTGGTGGGCAAGGTCGCTGCCGGCGGGCCCAACGGCCTGGAGAGCGGGACCAAGATCACCAAGAGCTATCTCAACCAGCTGGATCCCCAGCGCTGGTTCGAGATCCGGCTGAAGAACGACGAGGTCAACAGCCAGCTCGAGATGATCGCCGAGCAGCTCAAGGAGCAGCGGGCCGACGTCGACCGCCGCTACGACGAGAAGAAGGAGAAGGTCACCCAGGGCGACGACCTCGCCCCGGGGGTGCTCAAGATGGTCAAGGTCCACCTGGCCGTGAAGCGGCGCTTCCAGCCCGGGGACAAGATGGCCGGCCGCCACGGCAACAAGGGCGTCATCTCCACCATCGTCCCGGTGGAGGACATGCCCTACCTCGATGACGGCACGCCCATGGACATCATTCTGAACCCGTTGGGCGTACCCTCGCGGATGAACGTCGGGCAGGTGCTGGAGACCCACCTGGGCTGGGCGGCCCGAGGACTGGGCCACAAGATCTCGCGGATGCTCGATGCCAAGAACCAGGCTACCGAGATCCGCGGCTTCCTGGAGAAGATCTACAACTCCAGCGGCCACAAGGAGGACCTGGAATCGTTCAGTGACGAGGAGATCGTCGACCTGGCCGAGAACCTCCGGGGTGGTGTGCCCATGGCGACGCCGGTCTTCGACGGCGCCACGGAGGAGGAGATCAAGACCATGCTCCGCCTGGCGGACCTTCCGGAGAACGGCCAGACGACGCTCTACGACGGCCGGACCGGTGAGGCCTTCGACCGCGAGGTGACCGTCGGCTACATGTACATGCTCAAGCTCAACCACCTGGTGGATGACAAGATGCATGCCCGCTCCACCGGCCCCTACTCCCTGGTGACCCAGCAGCCGCTGGGTGGCAAGGCGCAGTTCGGCGGCCAGCGCTTCGGCGAGATGGAGGTCTGGGCGCTGGAGGCGTATGGCGCCTCCTACACCCTCCAGGAGATGCTCACCGTGAAGTCGGACGACGTGCAGGGCCGTACGAAGATGTACAAGAACATCGTCGACGGTAACCATCGCATGGATGCCGGCATGCCGGAGTCGTTCAATGTCCTGCTCAAGGAGATCCGGGCACTGGGCATCGACATCGAGCTGGAGCAGCAGGACTAGGCAGGGCATCCCGTGGCGCCCCTTTCGGGGGGCGGGACGCAACGAGAGGGCACGACTTTGAAAGACCTACTCAATCTCCTCAAGCAGCAGGGCCAGCTGGAGGATTTCGACGGCATCCGCATCGCCCTGGCGTCGCCGGAGAAGATCCGGTCGTGGTCCTACGGCGAGGTCAAGAAGCCGGAGACCATCAACTACCGGACCTTCAAGCCGGAGCGCGACGGCCTCTTCTGCGCCAAGATCTTCGGGCCGGTGAAGGACTACGAGTGCCTCTGCGGCAAGTACAAGCGCCTCAAGCACCGCGGCGTGATCTGCGAGAAGTGCGGCGTCGAGGTGACCCAGTCCAAGGTGCGCCGGGAGCGCATGGGCCATATCGACCTGGCCTCCCCGGTGGCGCACATCTGGTTCCTGAAGTCCCTGCCGTCGCGCATGGGCATGCTGCTGGACATGACCCTGCGCGACATCGAGCGGATCCTCTACTTCGAGGCGTTCATCGTCATCGATCCGGGCCTCACCGGCCTGGAGCAGGGCCAGTTGCTCACCGATGAGCAGTACCTGGACGCCCTGGAGGAGTACGGCGACGAGTTCGACGCCCGCATGGGCGCCGAGGCCGTTTTCGAGATGCTCAAGAAGCTGGATCTCCGCGTGGAGGCCGAGCAGCTCCGGGAGGAGATGAACGGCACCAACTCGGAGACCAAGCTCAAGAAGTACTCCAAGCGGCTCAAGCTGCTGGAGGCCTTCATCGAGTCCGGGAACAAGCCGGAGTGGATGGTCATGACGGTGCTGCCGGTGCTGCCGCCGGAGCTGCGGCCGCTGGTGCCGCTGGAGGGCGGGCGCTTCGCCACCTCCGACCTGAACGACCTCTACCGCCGGGTCATCAACCGCAACAACCGCCTCAAGCGGCTGCTGGACCTCAATGCGCCGGACATCATCGTGCGCAACGAGAAGCGCATGCTGCAGGAGTCGGTGGACGCGCTGCTGGATAACGGCCGCCGCGGCCGGGCCATTACCGGCTCCAACCGCCGACCACTCAAGTCCCTGGCGGACATGATTAAGGGCAAGCAGGGCCGCTTCCGGCAGAACCTGCTGGGCAAGCGCGTGGACTACTCCGGCCGCTCGGTCATCGTGGTCGGCCCCACCCTGCGCCTGCACCAGTGCGGTCTGCCCAAGAAGATGGCGCTGGAGCTGTTCAAGCCCTTCATCTTCTCCAAGCTGGAGCGCCGCGGCCTGGCCACCACCATCAAGGCGGCCAAGAAGATGGTGGAGCGCGAGACTGCCGAGGTCTGGGACATCCTCGAGGAGGTGATCCGCGAGCACCCGGTGATGCTCAACCGGGCGCCGACGCTCCACCGCCTGGGCATCCAGGCCTTCGAGCCCGTGTTGATCGAGGGCAAGGCGATCCAGCTCCATCCGCTGGTCTGTGCCGCCTTCAACGCCGACTTCGACGGTGACCAGATGGCGGTCCACGTCCCGCTGGCCCTGGAGGCACAGCTCGAGGCGCGGTCGCTGATGATGTCGTCGAACAACATCCTGGCACCGGCCTCCGGCGAGCCCATCATCGTCCCCTCCCAGGACGTGGTGCTCGGGCTCTACTACATGACCCGCGAGCAGGTGAACGTCCGTGGTGAGGGCAAGGTCTTCGCCGACGTCTCCGAGGTCCGGCGGGCGTATGACAATGGCGAGGCCGCCCTGCATGCCCGCATCAAGGTGCGCATCCACGAGCGTGTCGTGGACGAAGAGGGCGAGTGGAGCGAGCAGACCACCCTGCGGGATACCACCGTGGGCCGGGCCCTCCTGTTCGAGATCGTCCCGGAAGGCCTGGCGTTCGAGCTGGTCGACCAGGCCATGAACAAGAAAGCGATCTCGGCGGTGCTCAACAGCTCCTATCGCCGGCTTGGCCTGAAGGACACCGTGGTCTTCGCCGACCAGATCATGTACATGGGCTTCTACTACTCCACCAAGGCCGGCGTCTCCTTCGGCGTCGAGGACATGGAGATCCCCGAGGAGAAGGCGGAGATCCTGGGCCGCGCCGAGGAGGAGGTGAAGGAGATCGAGCAGCAGTACACCTCCGGCCTGGTGACCAACGGCGAGCGGTACAACAAGGTCGTCGACATCTGGTCCCACACCAACGAGCAGATCTCAGGCGCCATGATGGACCGCCTCGGGAAGGACATCGTCCACGATGCCGAGGGCAATGAAGTGGAGCAGGAGTCGCTGAACTCCGTCTACATCATGGCCGACTCCGGCGCCCGGGGTTCCCCGGCCCAGATCCGGCAGCTTGCCGGCATGCGGGGCCTGATGGCCAAGCCGGACGGCTCCATCATCGAGACGCCCATCACGGCCAACTTCCGTGAGGGGCTCGATGTCCTGCAGTACTTCATCTCCACCCACGGCGCCCGGAAGGGGCTGGCGGACACGGCGCTCAAGACCGCCAACTCCGGCTACCTCACCCGCCGCCTGGTGGATGTGTCGCAGGACCTGGTGGTCACCGAGGAGGACTGCGGGACCGAGCGCGGTCTCTCCATGCAGCCCCTCATCGAGGGCGGCGACGTGGTCGAGGCGCTGGGCGAACGCGTCCTCGGCCGGGTCCTGGCGGAGCATGTCTACCATCCGGGGACCGACGACGTCGCCATCAGGGCCGGCACCCTGCTGGACGAGTACTGGGTCAATCGCCTGGAGCAAATGAGCGTGGACCACGTGCTGGTTCGGGCGCCCATTACCTGCGATACCCGGTACGGGGTCTGTGCCAAGTGCTACGGGCGCGACCTGGGCCGGGGCCATCTGGTCAACGTCGGCGAGTCCGTCGGCGTCATCGGTGCCCAGTCCATCGGCGAGCCGGGTACGCAGCTCACCATGCGGACCTTCCACATCGGTGGTGCGGCATCGCGTGCGGCAGCAGTATCCGAGATCGAGGTCAAGACTACCGGTACGGTGCGCCTCTACAACCTGAAGATGGTGAAGCACACCTCTTCGGGCAAGAACGTGGCGGTCTCCCGTTCCGGCGAGGTCCTGGTCTACGACGAGGCCGGCTCCGAGCGGGAGCGGTACAAGGTGCCCTACGGCGCGACCATCCATCTCAACGACGGCGACCCCGTCGAGGGGGGCCAGATCGTGGCCAACTGGGACCCTCATACCCACCCCATCGTTACCGAGGTGGCGGGGCGTCTCGAGTTCACCGACTTCGTCGAGGGTACCAGTGTTGAGAGCCAGACCGACGAGATCACCGGTCTCTCCAGCCTGGTCATCCTGGATCCGAAGCAGCAGGGCGCGACCCGCGACATGCGGCCGATGGTCAAGCTGGTCGACACCGACGGAGGCAACATCTGTATCCCCGGGACCGACACACCGGCTCACTACTTCCTGCCCCCGGGCGCCATCGTCCAGCAGGAGAACGGGGCCGACGTGGAGATCGGCGACGTCCTCGCCCGGATCCCGCAGGAGTCCTCCAAGACCCGTGATATCACCGGCGGCCTTCCCCGGGTGGCGGACCTCTTCGAGGCCCGGCGTCCCAAGGAGGCGGCCATCCTCGCGGAGACCTCGGGCGTCGTCTCCTTCGGCAAGGAGACCAAGGGCAAGAAGCGGTTGGTCATTACGCCGCCGCACAGCGATGCCGACCCGGTGGAGATGCTCATCCCGAAGTGGCGGCACATCTCCGTCTTCGAGGGCGAGCACGTGGAGCGCGGCGAGGTTATCGTCGACGGTCCGACGGATCCCCACGACATCCTGCGACTGCTCGGTGTCGAGGAGCTGGCCCGGTACATCGTCAACGAGGTGCAGGACGTCTACCGCCTCCAGGGCGTGAAGATCAACGACAAGCACATCGAGGTGATCGTTCGCCAGATGCTGCGCAAGATCGAGATCACGGACGCCGGTGACACCAAGCTCCTCAAGGGCGACCAGATCGAGTACCCCCGGGTACTGGAGGAGAACGAGCGGGTAGAGGCCCAGGGCGGGCGTCCGGCCCGCTGGGAGCCCATGCTGCTGGGGATCACCAAGGCCTCGCTGGCGACGGAGTCCTTCATCTCGGCGGCTTCCTTCCAGGAGACCACCCGCGTCCTCACGGAGGCCGCAGTGGCCGGGAAGGTGGACGACCTCCGCGGTCTCAAGGAGAACGTCATTGTCGGGCGCCTGATCCCGGCCGGTACCGGGCTGGCCTATCACGACGAGCGACGTCGGCAGCGCCAGATGGAAACCTTCGCCATGCCGGACACCGCCGAGTACGGTTCCGTCGAAGAGGAGGTGGATCCCGAGTCGGCCTTCGAGACCCTTGAGGAACCCGAAGAGGGTTCCGACGAGGCCCCCGAGGGCGACGAGGAGTAGTTACGCCCGCCGGAGCGAGGCTTGACAGGATACCCGGAGCCTCGCATAATTCGGCGTCTTCCACAGGCCGGCCTTCCGGCCTGTCGTTTATTTTTGGGTTGGAGTTGTATTCATGGCGACCACCAATCAGCTGGTACGCAAGCCGCGCAAGCGCCGCAAGCCCGCGAGCAATGTGCCGGCCCTCGAGGCCTGCCCGCAGCGGCGCGGCGTCTGCACCCGCGTCTATACCACGACCCCGAAGAAGCCCAACTCGGCCCTGCGGAAGGTCGCCCGGGTGCGACTGACCAACGGCTACGAGGTTGCCTCCTATATCGGGGGCGAGGGGCACAATCTCCAGGAGCACTCCGTGGTCCTCATCCGTGGCGGTCGAGTCAAGGACCTGCCGGGTGTGCGCTACCACACCGTTCGCGGTGCTCTGGATACTGCGGGGGTCAAGGAACGGCGTCAGGGCCGTTCCAAGTATGGCGCCAAGCGGCCCAAGTCCTGATGACCCGCTCGACGGAAGGGTAAGAAATGGCGAGAAGACGAGTTGCAGCCAAGCGCGAGATCCTGCCGGACCCGAAGTTCGGGGACTCCCAGCTGGCCAAGTTCGTAAACATCCTCATGCGGGATGGCAAGAAGTCCGTGGCGGAGAGCATCGTCTACGGTGCCCTGGATACGGTCCAGGAGCGCGGGCGCAAGGATCCGCTGGAGGCCTTCGGCCAGGCTCTGGAGAACATCCGGCCTTCCGTCGAGGTGAAGTCCCGCCGCGTGGGCGGGGCGACCTACCAGGTTCCGGTGGAAGTGCGTCCCTCCCGGCGTACTGCCCTGGCAATGCGCTGGCTCGTGGACGCCGCCCGGAAGCGGGGGGAGAAAAACATGCGCCAGCGTCTGGCCGGCGAGATCCTCGATGCCTACGAGCAGCGCGGGTCCGCCGTGAAGAAGCGGGAAGACGTCCATCGGATGGCAGAGGCCAACAAGGCCTTCTCCCACTACCGCTGGTAACAGAAACAGCAGCACGCGAATAACCGAGGTCCAGCCGTGGCACGCAAGACCCCTCTCGAGCGCTACCGTAATATCGGGATCATGGCGCATATCGACGCCGGTAAGACAACGACTACCGAGCGTATCCTTTTCTACAGCGGCGTCTCGCACAAGATCGGCGAGGTCCATGACGGGGCCGCCGTCATGGACTGGATGTCCCAGGAGCAGGAGCGCGGGATCACCATCACCTCCGCGGCGACCACCTGCTTCTGGCGCGGCATGGACCAGCAGTATCCGGAGACCCGGATCAACATCATCGACACCCCGGGCCACGTGGACTTCACCATCGAGGTGGAACGGTCCCTGCGTGTGCTCGACGGTGCGGTGTCGGTGTTCTGCGCGGTCGGCGGCGTCGAGCCCCAGTCCGAGACGGTCTGGCGGCAGGCCAACAAGTACGAAGTCCCGCGTATGGCGTTCGTCAACAAGATGGACCGCCAGGGCGCCAACTTCATGCGTGTGGTCGAGCAGATCCGGGAGCGTCTCGGCTCCAATCCGATCCCGCTGCAGCTGCCCATCGGGGCCGAGGATTCCTTCGAGGGTGTGATCGACCTCATCCGCATGAAGGCGATCTACTGGAATGCCGACGACATGGGCATGACCTACGAGCAGACCGAGATCCCGGCCGAGCTCGCGGACGAGGCGGCCAAGTGGCGTTCGGTGATGGTCGAGGCGGCCGCCGAGGCCTCCGAAGAGCTCATGGAGAAGTATCTCGAGGAGGGCGACCTGGACGCCGAGTCCATCCGCGGCGGCATCCGGCAGCAGACCCTGGCCAACGAGATCGTTCCGGCGCTCTGCGGTACAGCGTTCAAGAACAAGGGTGTGCAGGCGCTCCTCGACGCGGTCATCGAGTTCATGCCCGCCCCGAGCGACATCCCCGCCATTACCGGCGAGCTGGAGGATGGCACCCCCGGAGAGCGCAAGCCTTCCGACGACGAGCCCTTTTCGGCGCTGGCGTTCAAGATCGCTACCGATCCCTACGTTGGCAGCCTCGCCTTCTTCCGGGTCTACTCCGGCAAGGTCTCCAGCGGCGACACGATCTACAACCCGGTGAAGGGTAAGCGCGAGCGGATCGGTCGACTGCTGCAGATGCACTCCAACTCCCGCGAAGAGATCAAGGAGGTCTATGCCGGTGACATCGCCGCGGCCGTCGGCCTGAAGGATGTCACGACGGGCGAGACGCTCTGCGACATGGATAACCGGATCATCCTGGAGCGCATGGAGTTCCCGGAGCCCGTCATCGCGGTAGCCATCGAGCCCAAGACCAAGAGCGACCAGGAGAAGATGGGCATGGCCCTGGGCAAGCTCGCCCAGGAGGACCCGTCCTTCAAGGTGCGGACCGATGAAGAATCGGGTCAGACCATCATCTCCGGCATGGGTGAGCTGCACCTGGATATCATCGTCGACCGGCTCAAGCGGGAGTTCAAGGTCGAGGCCAATGTCGGCGCACCGCAGGTTGCCTACCGCGAGACCCTCAAGGGCTCGGTGGAGGCCGAGGGCAAGTTTATCCGCCAGTCCGGCGGCCGTGGTCAGTACGGCCACGTCATGGTCCGGCTGGAGCCCCAGGAGCCCGGCCACGGTTACGAGTTTGTCAATGCCATCGTCGGTGGCGTCGTGCCGAAGGAGTACATCGGTTCGGTGGAAAAGGGCATCCAGGAGGCCATGGAGAATGGTGTCCTCGCTGGCTACCCGATGGTCGACGTCAAGGCGACGCTGTTCGACGGCTCCTATCACGATGTGGACTCCAGCGAGAGCGCGTTCCACATCGCCGGCTCCATGGCTCTGAAGGAAGGGGCCAACAAGGCGGGTATTGCGCTGCTGGAGCCGATGATGAAGGTCGAGTCCGTGACTCCCGAGGAGTACATGGGTGACGTCATGGGTGACCTCAACCGACGCCGTGGTACCGTGCAGGGCATGGATGACACGCCGGCGGGCAAGGTGATTCGGGCCCACGTGCCACTGTCCGAGATGTTCGGGTATGCGACGGACCTGCGGTCGTTTACGCAGGGACGGGCCTCGTACACCATGCAGTTCGAGAAATACGCGGAGGCCCCGGCGAGCGTCGTCGAAGAGGTCGTCAAGAAGGCTTCCTGATTACGGCTTTTCTGAGTTCAACAACCGGATCGAGAGGGTAGGACCGTGTCCAAAGAGAAATACGAGCGCACCAAGCCGCACGTCAACGTGGGGACCATTGGTCACGTGGACCACGGCAAGACGACGCTGACGGCGGCGATGACCAAGGT
>NZ_FOMJ01000015.1 GCF_900112605.1 Thiohalospira halophila DSM 15071 | reverse complement strand
GGTGCCGTCACCTCCTCGGTGGTCGGCTCCTTGCGGCTCTGCCCGGCCTCGAACAGGTCCGGCAGGCCGTCGAGCAACTGCCGCTTCCACTGGCTGATCTGGGTCGGGTGAACCTGGTACTCCTGGGCGATCTCGCTGGCCGTCTTGTGGCCCTTGGCGGCCTCCAGGGCCACGCGGGCCTTGAGGTCGGCACTGAGTCGTTTGCCTCGTCCTCGGGACATGGGAAGGCTCCTCTGCTTGAGCCGAGGATAGCCTGCCAATCTTTACTTCTCACCTGGTCCGAAAATCGGGGTCCACTTCACACCCCCACGACATCCTGGAGGTGGCTGTAGAGCGAGTCGGTCATTCGCTCGCTAAGCGGTCGGCCCTTCTGGTCGAAACCGGGGAGGACGAAGTGGGCATGAGGGGCCTGCTCATCGGCATGAACCACAAGCCCGACCAGGCTGGCATTGAACTCGGCGGCGACCGCATCGGCGGCCTTCCGGTAGAGGCGGTCCTGCTCCGCAGTCGACAGTTCCTTGATGATGGGCTGGGCCTCATGACTGAAGGTGAGGATTCCCTTTACGCCCACGACGCCATCCTTGCGCAGCGTTGTCGGCGCGCGCCGGGTCTCGCCGCGCCGATGGCGGTTGCGGCGGGAGGCCTGTATCCCCTCGACCATCAGGTTGGTATCGGGATACTCGACGAGGACTCGGTTCAGGTGGACGCGCTCGGCGTCGGCATAGGCGGGGATCGCCGTGCGGGTGTCGTGGGCGCGTTGATGCCGATACTCGTTCCTGGTCATGCGCTCTACGCGTACCGAGACGGCTTTTTGCTCTGCGGCCATGATGCCTCCAGCGGGTTTTCGGGGGTTCCAGAGGGGGCGGAGCCCCCTTGGCCTACTGGGAGTTAGCGCAGCTAACTTCTAGTAGGTTCTGGCTCTTGCAGAGAGCGTGGGCCGGAGCGTTCGTCACCGCAAATCAGTGTGTTGCGGTGCAACATGTTGCTATGCCACTAGAGGGAAACTTTTCGGTGCGGAGGTGGGTAAAGGGAGCGATATGACGCCTCCGGGGGACTTCGAGAGCGGCAGGAGAGGGGGAAGAACCCCGAGGCCAGGGCGCGCGTAGCCGGGGCTGGGAGAACTTTGGCCCGGTAAAAAGAGGTATGCGCGTTTACCGGGCCAAAGTTCGCCCAATGGAGGGACCGAAGAGAGGAAGCTGCCGGAACCGGTGGGCGGAAAAAAGCCCGCTTCCGTCCAAAGTTCGCCCGGTACAATTCCGTACTCGGATTTACCGGGCGAAAGATCGCCCAATGAGGGGGCCGAAGAGGGCGGCCCGGCCCAGGTGGGCGAAAGATCGCCCGATTCCGGCCAAAGTTCGCCCGGTACAATTAGGTATGCGCTTTTACCGGGCGGACCCTGGCCCAGGGTCGTTCAGGCGGGAGTGTCGAGCCGGTCCGGCGTCAGCCCCAGGAACTGCTCCCAGTCGGCCATCAGCGCCCGGCGCTTCTCGATGAGGTCTCCACGGCGGTAGGCGGCCTCGGCCTTGTTGGGGATGATGTGGGCCAGCCAGTCTTACTGGCTGCGCACGGTGGTGGATTGAGGATCCGGGGGTGTCGGTCGGGAGCCCGGTCTCTTGCCCGGTGTTTCCTTTGAATTCGGCCTACCGGAAGAAAGTAAAGGAAACCCCTCTTCGAGCGACTACTGTCCTCGGCAGTGCCGATTTCGTAGTACTATACTCTATATAGGGACGACTTTATCGGTACAATCGTTACAGCCAATGACTCGCAGAACCCGCGCCCACCAGGGCCTCAACCCGCCGGCCGAGCGTGCACTGCGTACACTTGGCGAGAACATTGCCCGGGCGCGGCGGCGGCGCCGGATCTCTGTGCGTTCCATGGCTGAGCGGATGTATGTCTCCCCGGATACAGTCCAGCGGGTGGGGAAGGGCGATCCCGGGGTGAGCATCGGGGTCATCGCCTCCGCCCTTCTGGTCCTCGGCATGGAGCGTCAGCTTGGCGAGATCGCCGCGACCGAACGGGATGGTCGGGGCGTCCGCGAGAGTGAGGAACATCTCCCACAGCGGATCCATGATCGGTCTTCCGTGGATGATGATCTGGATTTCAAGGCGGCCGCGGGTGGACCGCGCTTATCTGGCGTAGACCGCATGGGCAGCGGCTCTCGCAGGCGTTCACCCCGCCGCCAGTTTCGTCTGCTCCTCACTCTTCCAGGCGTGGGAGGGCAGGAAGAAGACCCTCTTCGAGCCGCCATTGGAAGGTTGTTTGACCACTATTGAATCGCCGGGGTTGGCCGTGGCGATGGCCCGTTCGCGGGTATCCGTCCCGGCGTCATACCGGTCGAAGTCGATAATCAGTTGCGATTCGAGAATACGGTTGCCGCTGACAGTGCCGGCAAGGAAGTCAAAAAGGAAGTGGAGGTTCGACCAGGCCTCGGGGTCCTGATGACGGAGCCCGGACAGGGCATCCTCCAGCATCAGTTTGTTCAACAATGCATGTTCACGGTTCCAGTAGGGGCTCTTGTGCCGCTGGACCCGAGGGGCGACCTTGCCGATGTCATGGAAGAGGGCGGCGATCAGCACACACTCCCGCTGGAACAGATCGCACTGCATCGGCATCTGTCTCAGGTACTCGAGCACGTTCAGGGAGTGAACCAGAAGCCCGCCAGCCTCGGTGTGGTGGCAGTCGTAGCTTGCCGGGACGGTGGCGAACGCGCGGGCTGTCTCCTCGTCCTCGAAGACCCGGTCCACGAATCGCTGGAGTGGTTCAGACCGGATCTCCGTCTCCAGAACCTCATGAAGACGGCGCAGTGCCTCCGGCTCCGGGCAGATGCGGGGCGGGAGCAGGCGTAGCGCAGAGGTTGGCGTCGTCTTTTCCAGGCGATCCACGCGGTCATACCAACCGCCACCGGAGGCCTGGGTGTGGGTGATATGGACGTGGACGACGTCATTAACCGTGGGAAGCTCCGGTTCGCCCGCCTCATCCAGCCGCGCTCGGTAGCGCACCTCGCGTGATCCCGAGCAGTCCTCGAGCTCGAGGACAAAGAGCTCGCGGAAGGCCTTGAGTGGCTGAACCTGCCTTACCCGGTATTCACCGTTCCAAGTGGCATTCGGATCTTGGGGCGCGGACTGGATCAAGCACATGATTTTTCCTCGCAAGCGTTAACCGTACGCCACATACGTTAACACAATGAGTGTTCCTGTCAAGAACACAGGTAAGTCGAGTCGCATGGCTGGGCAGCTTGGTTTATAGTCGTGCGCTCCAAAGAGGAGGCGCCCATGATCCGCTATCGCCTGAAGGAGCGCATCGCCGACCGAGAGTTCCGTGAGGGGCGGCATATCACGGTGAGTGAGATCGCCCAGGAGACCGGGGTGAACCGCACCACGCTGTCCAAGATCGGGAACCAGCGCGGCTACAACACCACCACCGAGGTTCTGGACCGGCTCTGCAACTACTTCCAGTGCCCGATCCAGGACCTCATCGAGCACATCCCTGACGAGGAGTAAGTCCACTCCTGCCAACACGTAGGAGTTCGCGACAGCGTCTGTCGTGGTGGTGAGGCAAGCTCCCCCACTGGTCCCGCGGCTTGCAGCATTGCCGGGATAATGGTCAGGTACGCGGTACACGGACGACGATGAAGGACGGGCATGCTCGATACCGGATCACTGAGCGAGCGGGATATCTGCACCAAGTTCATCACGCCGGCGCTGCAGCAGGCCGGGTGGGATATCCA
Source organism: Thiohalospira halophila DSM 15071 (assembly GCF_900112605.1). NCBI lineage: Bacteria > Pseudomonadati > Pseudomonadota > Gammaproteobacteria > Thiohalospirales > Thiohalospiraceae > Thiohalospira > Thiohalospira halophila. Next base: position 15,347 of record NZ_FOMJ01000015.1, on the reverse strand, counting down.
GACGCAGATCCGGGAAGAGGTCTCGTTCACCGCCGGTCGGGTCATCGTTAAGGGCCGGCTCCACACGCGCGGGCGCCAGCGCCGCGCCGACTATCTCCTGAGCTACCGCCCCAACCAGCCCATCGCCGTCGTTGAGGCCAAGGATGGCAGCCACAGCGTGGGCGACGGCATGCAGCAGGCGCTGGCCTACAGCGATGCCCTGGATGTCCCCTTCGTCTTCTCCAGCAATGGGGACGGTTTCCTCTTCCATGATCGGACCGGGCTGGGTGCCCAGACCGAAACGCAGCTATCCCTCGATGAATTCCCCTCCCCGGAAGAGCTCTGGGAGCGATACTGCCGCTGGAAGGGGCTGGAAGGTCCGGCCCGGCCGGTGGTGGAGCAGCCCTACTACGACGATGGCAGCGGCCGCGTGCCCCGTTATTTCCAGCGGGTTGCTATCAATCGCACTGTGGAGGCCATCGCTAAGGGTCAGGACCGGCTCCTGCTGGTGATGGCCACCGGCACCGGCAAGACCTATACCGCCTTCCAGATCATCTGGCGCCTCTGGAAGTCCGGGCAGAAGCGCCGGATCCTTTTCCTCGCCGATCGCAACGTCCTCATCGACCAGGCCAAGAACAACGACTTCCGGCCCTTCGGGCGGGCGATGACCAAGATCGGGAACCGGACGGTGGACAAGTCCTACGAGGTCTACCTGTCCCTCTACCAGGCCGTGACCGGGAATGAAGAGGAGAAGAACATCTACCGGGAGTTCTCACCGGACTTCTTCGATCTGGTGGTCATCGATGAGTGCCACCGGGGCAGTGCGGCGGAGGACTCCGCCTGGCGAGCCATCCTGGACTACTTCAGCAGCGCCACCCACATCGGCCTCACCGCCACCCCCAAGGAGACCAAGGAGGTCTCCAATATCGATTACTTCGGGGACCCCATCTACACCTATTCCCTCAAGCAGGGGATCCAGGACGGCTTCCTGGCGCCCTACAAGGTGATCCGCGTGGACCTGGACAAGGACCTCCAGGGCTGGCGGCCGAGCAAGGGGCAGGCCGACAAGCACGGCAACGTCATCGAGGACCGGGTCTACAACCAGAAGGACTTCGACCGGAAGCTGGTCCTCGACCAGCGGACTGAGGCCGTGGCGCAGCGGGTGACGGAGTACCTGGAGAGCAATGACCCCTACCAGAAGACCATCATCTTCTGTGAGGACATCGACCACGCCGAGCGCATGCGCCAGGCGCTGGTGAACCTGAACCCGAAACGGGTGGCCGAGAACCGCAAGTACGTCATGCGGATCACCGGGGATGAGCAGGAGGGCAAGGCCGAGCTCGACAACTTCATCAACCCCGAGGCGCGCTATCCGGTCATTGCCACCACCAGCAAGCTCATGACCACCGGGGTGGATGCCCAGACCTGCAAGGTCATCGTCCTCGATCGCCGCATCAACTCCATGACGGAGTTCAAGCAGATCATCGGCCGCGGCACCCGGATCAACGATGACTTCAACAAGCACTGGTTCACCATCCTCGACTTCAAGAAGGCCACGGAGCTCTTCGCGGATCCGAACTTCGACGGCGACCCGGTCCAGATCTACGAACCGAGCGGCGAAGAGCCCATCGTGCCCACCGACGAGCAGCCCTCCGAGGCGGAGGAGGGCGCAGAGCTGGAAGAGGTGCCGGCCGAGGGCGGCGATGTGGCCGAGGAGCCGGGGGAGTACGGCATCGAGGGAGAGCCCGACTGGAGTACGGATGATTCCACCGGCCCCTGGGGCGGGAGCGACGGGGACGCAGGGGACGATGACGAGCCACGCCGCTACGTTGTCGGCGACGTCCCGGTCTCGGTCCTCGCGGAGCGGGTTCAGTATCTGGATGGGGATGGCCAGCTCATTACCGAGAGCCTGCGGGACTACACGCGCAAGCAGGTGCGGGCGCAGTACGCCTCCCTGGACGACTTCCTCAAGCAGTGGGAGGGCGCCGACCGCAAGCAGGCCATCATCGACGAGCTGGCGGAGCAGGGCCTCTTCTGGGACGACCTCATCCGGGAGGTGGGGGATACGCTTGGCGAGGAGCCGGACCCCTTCGACGTCATCTGCCATATCGTCTATGACCAGCCGCCGCTCAGTCGGCGGCAGCGGGCCGAGAACGTCCGCAAGCAGGACTACTTCCAGCAGTACAGCGAGCCGGCCCGCGAGGTCCTGGACGGGCTGCTGGAGAAATACGCCGACACCGGCATCGAACCCATCGAGGACCGCAAGGTCCTCACCATGGACCCTCTGAGCCGCCTGGGCACGCCCACCGAACTCATCCAGTCATTCGGGGGCAAGGCCGGCTACGACCAGGCGGTCCGCGAACTCGAAGGCGCCCTCTACGACCAGCAGGCCTGACCGGGCCCGGCGCCCACCGACCGAATACCAGGAACCAACCGACCCATGGCGATCAGCACCACCATCAAGTCCATCCAGGACATTATGCGCAAGGACACCGGCGTCGACGGTGACGCCCAGCGCATCGGCCAGCTCGTCTGGATGCTCTTTCTCAAGATCTACGACGACCGCGAACGCGAGTGGGAGCTGCTGGACGACGACTACGTCTCACCCATCCCCGAGGATCTGCGCTGGCGGAACTGGGCCGCCGAACCCGAGGGCATGACCGGCGATGAACTTAAGCGCTTCGTCGATGACGAGCTGTTCCCCGGCCTCCAGGCGCTCAACCCGCGCGGGGATGACACCCGGCCGGTAGTCATCCGCAACGCCTTCGAGGATGCCTACAACTACATGAAGTCCGGCCAGCTCCTGCGCCAGGTCATCAACAAGATCCAGGCCGAGATCGACTTCAACAAGTCGGGCGAGCGGCACGAGCTGAGCCAGGTCTACGAGCAGATCCTCAAGGACCTGCAGAGCGCCGGGAATGCCGGGGAGTTCTATACCCCTCGGGCCGTCACCGAGTTCATGGTCAACCGCGTGGACCCCAGGCTCGGGGAGCAGGTGATGGACCCGGCCTGCGGCACCGGCGGTTTCCTCATCAGCGCCATCGAGCACATGCGCCGCCACTACGTGGAGACGCCGGAGGACGAGCGGACGCTGCAGCACTCCATCAGCGGCATCGAGAAGAAGCCCCTGCCGCACCTGCTGGCCACGACCAACCTCATCCTCCACGGCGTCGAGGTGCCCGGCCAGGTCCGCCACGACAACGCCCTGGCCCGCTCCCTCATCGAATGGGGTCCGCGGGACCGCGTGGATGTCATCATCGCCAATCCGCCCTTCGGCGGGATGGAGGAGGATGGCATAGAGAACAATTTCCCCCAGGCCTTCCGCACGCGGGAAACGGCCGACCTCTTCATGACCCTCTTCATCCACCTGCTAAAGGAGGGTGGCCGGGCAGCCGTTGTGCTGCCGGACGGCTTCCTCTTCGGCGAGGGTATGAAAACCCGGCTCAAGGAGAAGCTGCTCACCGAATGCGATCTGCACACCATCGTCCGGCTGCCCAACGGCGTCTTTAACCCCTACACCAGCATCAAGACCAACCTGCTCTTCTTCACCAAGGGCCGGCCCACGGAGGCGGTGTGGTACTACGAGCACCCCTATCCCGAGGGCTACAAGAGCTACAGCAAGACCAAGCCCATGCGCTTCGAGGAGTTCGAGCGGGAGAGCGCCTGGTGGGGGACCGAGGAAGACGGCTTCGCCGCCCGGGAAGAGACCCAGTACGCCTGGCGGGTGCCAGTGGAAGACATCCAGGCCGACAACTACAACCTGGACCGCAAGAACCCCTACGCCGAGGAAGAAGAAGACCACGACCCCGAGGAGCTGCTGGCCAGGTACGAGCAGCAGCAGGCCGAGATCCAGGAGCTACGCGACCAGCTCAAGACCATCCTGGGCGAGGCCCTGACCAGCCACGAGGGCTGAAACCATGCAATCGGGCGAGGAAGAGGGCGAGATTGCCATCTATGAGACCGACTCCGGCGCCTTCGAGGTGCGGGTCGAGGCAGAGACGGTGTGGCTGACCCAGGCCCAGATGAGCGAGCTGTTCCAGCGGGATCAGTCCGTCATCTCGCGCCACATCAGCAGTGTCTTCAGGGAAGGGGAACTCGAGGAAGCGACCAATATGCAAAAAATGCATATTGCTTCCTCGGACAAGCCGGTCACGGAGTTCTCCCTGGACGTCATCATCTCCGTCGGCTACCGGGTCAAATCCCAGCAGGGCGTCCGCTTCCGTCAGTGGGCCAACCATATCCTCAAGGAGCACCTGACCCGCGGTTACACCATCAACCGCCAGCGCTTCGAGGAGAACGCCCGGGAACTGGAAGCGGCGTTGCAGCTCGTCCGCAAGGCCGCCACTGCGCCTGCCCTGGATGCTCAGTCCGGCCAGGGGCTGGTGGAGATCCTCAGCCACTACACCCGCACCTTCCTCTGGCTCCAGCGCTATGATGAAGGCCTGCTTCAGGCGCCCCCCGGGCAGGCCGGCGGCGATCTACCCACCGCTACCGAAGCCATGGCCGCCCTGGAAGGGCTCAAGGCGGAACTGATGGAGCGGGCCGAGGCGACCGAACTCTTCGCCCGGCCCCGCGGCGACGGCCTCGCCTCCATCCTGGGGAACCTGGACCAGACCGTCTTCGGCGAGCCCGCCTACCCGAGCATCGAGGCGAAGGCTGCGCACCTGCTCTACTTCGTGGTCAAGGACCACCCCTTTGCCGACGGCAACAAGCGCAGCGGCGCCTTCCTCTTCGTGGACTTCCTCCACCGCAACGGTCGGCTTCTGAATGACGCCGGTCAGCCCGTGGTGAACGACGCCGGTCTCGCAGCCCTGACCCTGTTGGTTGCCGAGTCCGCCGCGGACCAGAAAGAGACCCTCATCCACCTCATCATGAACATGCTGGCCAAAGAGACCCCATGACCACCGACCTCATCACCGAGCACCTGGACCTCTGGACGAGCGCCGTCACCTACAACCGGGGTGAACCGGAGCTGACGGGTATCGCCAAGCTGCGCGAGCTGATCCTGGAACTGGCCGTGCGAGGGAAGCTGGTGCCGCAGGATCCGGAGGATGAGCCGGCTTCCGAGTTGCTGGAGCGCATTGAGGAGGAAAAAACGCGGCTGTACAAGGAAGGGAAGATTAAGAAGCCAAATGTTTTGCCGGAGATCGAGGAAGAAGAAAAGGAATTTGAGCTTCCCCCGGGCTGGCAGTGGGCGCGCTTGGGACGCCTCTTTAATTCAGTTCGAAGTGGCGGGACGCCGAGCAAGAGCAACCCCTCGTTCTGGGGCGGGGAAATTTCTTGGGCAAGCGTTAAAGACTTAGGAGCTTTTACAGAGATATCGGATTCTAAAGATCATATTACCCAAGAAGGCCTGAAGGCGGGAAGCGTCTTGGCGGACGAAGGAGATGTCCTGATTTGTACCCGAATGGGATTGGGCAAAGTCGCAGTTTGTAAGAACCCCATTGCTTTCAATCAGGATTTGAAGGCTATCAAGATCAGCTCCCAGATATCAGAAAGATTTTTTTTATTGGCTTTTTCAGCTTTGGAGATTACTGGGACCGGAACTACTGTTTCCGGAATAACTCAGAACCAGCTCCTGAATTATGTGGTTGCCATTCCTCCCAAGGCGGAACAACAGAGAATCGTCGAAAAGGTCGACGAACTCATGGCCCTCTGTGACCACCTGGAGCAGCGGACCAGCGACCAGCTCAGCGCCCACGAGACCCTCGTCGATACCCTGCTGGAAACCCTGACCCGCTCGCAGGACGCCACCGAACTGGCCGACAACTGGGCCCGTCTGGCCGCCCACTTCGACACCCTGTTCACCACCGAGAAGAGCATCGACCGCCTCGAACAGACCATCCTCCAGCTCGCCGTCATGGGCCGCCTCGTGCCGCAGGATCCCAACGACGAGCCTGCTGCTGTTCTTTTGAAACGGATCGAGGGAGAGAAACTGCAGCAATACAAGGAAGGCTTTATAAAGAAGCCCAAAAGTCTTCCAGAGGTGACCAAAGACGAAAAACCTTTCGATCTCCCTGCTGGGTGGTGTTGGGCACGAATTGGGAATGTGAGCCATCTTGAAAACGGTGACAGAGGTAAAAATTATCCCAATAAGTCTGCTCTGGTCTCCGAAGGAATTCCGTTTGTGAATGCAGGCCAGTTAGATGGGGATCTGATTTCAAGTGATGGGCTTCAATATATATCAAGAGAACGCTTCGACCTATTGCGGAGTGGTAAGTTTTTCGACGGGGACATACTTTTCTGTCTAAGAGGTTCTTTAGGGAAGTGCGCCTTGGTAAAAGATTTTGGCGTTGGGGCTATTGCGTCGTCCCTTGTCATCATGCGTCCGCATGCAGGACTAGAGAAAACGTATTCTCTGAAGTATCTCAAAAGCCCCGTAGCTGAACTGATGATTAGAAGGCATGACAATGGTACTGCGCAACCTAATTTGTCGGGCTCGGATTTTGGGTTTTTCTTGTTGCCTCTTCCGCCAGAAAAAGAGCAAAAAAGAATATCTGAAAAAGTAGATGAGCTGTTGACGCTATGTGATCGCCTCAAAACCCGGCTGAATGGGTTGGGTGAAGTCCAGGCTAAGTTGGCTGAAAGCCTTGCCAGCCAAGCAGTGGCCTAAAGCAAACCTCCCGAGGAGCCCCCATGACCACCACGAACTTCATGAAGGCCGATTACTCGTTATCCGGACTGATCGAGCAGATCGATATGGGGTCTATCGGGCTCCCGGATATCCAGCGGCCCTTCGTCTGGAAGAACACCAAGGTCCGCAATCTCTTCGATTCGATGTACCGGGGTTTCCCCATAGGCTATCTCCTTTTCTGGGAGACCGGTGGGGCGATGCAGAACCGTAGCCAGAAGCAGATTGGGGCCGAAGACAAGCAACTGATCCCGGACCTGCTTATCGTTGATGGTCAGCAGCGGCTTACCGCGATCTATGCAGTGGTCACGGGCACGCCGGTATACCGGAACAACTACGATGCCGAGCAGATCGAGATCGCCTTCAATCCCCTCCAGGAAAGGTTCGAGGTGGCCGACGCTGCCATACGGCGGGATCGCAGTTACATCACCAATATCTCGGAGATCTGGGGGAAGGACTCGGACGTCTTCCAGGTGGTGGAGAATTACCTCGCGAGCCTCGGGGAGGCCCGTGAGGTGGGGATCGAGGAGAAGAAGCAGGTCCAAAACGCCGTAAGCCGGCTGAGTAACCTGCTCTACTATCCCTTTACCGCGCTACAGCTCTCCGCAAACCTGGACGAGGAGGAGGTCTCCGAGGTCTTCGTCCGGATCAACAGCGAGGGTAAGAAGCTCAATCAGGCGGACTTCATCCTGACTCTGATGTCGGTGTTCTGGGATGAGGGCCGCAAGGAGCTGGAGCAGTTCTGCAAGGACGCACGGAGCCCGTCGACGAAGGGTGCCTCCCCGTATAATCAGTTCATCGCCCCGGATCCCGACCAGTTGCTGCGAGTTAATATTGGGCTGGGGTTCCGGCGGGCCCGCCTGAAAACCGTCTATTCCATCCTCCGAGGCAAGGACCTCCAGAGCGAGTCTTTCGATGAGGCGCGCCGCCAGGAGCAGTTCGAGGTCCTGCAGAATGCGCAGAGCCGGACCCTGAACTTGACCTATTGGCATGACTTCCACAAGGCGCTGATACGCGCCGGATACCGAAGCAACAAAATGATCAGCTCGCAGAATTCGCTGATCTTCGCGTATATCCTCTATCTCCTCGGGCGGACCGAATTCGGTGTGGACGACCAGACCCTGCGCCAGGTGACCGCGCAGTGGTTCTTCATGGCTTCGTTGACCGGGCGCTACACCAGCTCGCCGGAATCGGCCATGGAGTTCGACCTGCGGCGATTCCGCCACCTTGAGACGGCGGAGGACTTCATCGCCACCCTGCGCCAGGTCTGCAACGACACTCTGACCTCGGACTACTGGACCATAACCCTCCCCAACGAGCTGGCCACCTCGGCGGCACGCAGCCCGTCCATGTTCGCCTATTACGCGGCGCTGAACCTGTTGGGCGCGAAGGTGTTGTACTCCAAGCACACGGTGGCCGAGCTGATGGACCCATTGGTCCAAGGCACCAAGTCCTCCATGGAGCGCCACCATCTCTTCCCGAAGGCCTACCTTTCGCGGCTCGGGGTAACCGAGAACCGCATGACGAACCAGATCGCCAATTTCACGGTGCTGGAGTGGGGGGACAACACGGCGATTTCGGATAGGGATCCGGAAGAGTACGTCCCGGAATACGAGGCCCAGTTCTTCAGCAAGGAGCTGGAGCGCATGTACTACTGGCATGCACTGCCGGAGGGCTGGTATGCGATGGACTACGAGACCTTCTTGCGCCGGCGCCGGGAACTGATGGCGCAGGTGATCAAGGATGCTTATGCCGAACTCGCGGCCGAATCCACTCCCGGCCAGGCCCCGGAAAGAGAAGTCCCCGTGGAGACGCTTGTAGCCGAAGGAGAGTCTGCGGGGACCGAGTTCAAATCAACCCTTCGGATGAACCTCCATACCGGAGAGAAGGACAGCCGGATGGAGCAGGCGGTTCTCAAGACGATCGCGGCCTTCTTGAACATGGCAGGTGGCAAGCTGGTCGTCGGCGTGGCCGATGACGGGAATCCCGTTGGAATCGAGGCCGACGGCTTCGCCAGCGAGGATAAGTACAACCTTCACTTCGTGAACCTGGTGAAGGAGCGGCTCGGGCCACAGCACATGATGTATATCCACCCACGCTTCGAAGATTACGACGGGACTCGGGTGTTCGTGGTGGAATGCCAGAAGGCCCGTCAGCCGGTGTATCTGAAAGACGGCAATACCGAGCATTTCTTCATCCGAAGTGGGGCGGCAACCACGGAGCTCACGGCCAGCCAGATGAACGAGTTCATCAAGCAGCGGTTCTAAATACGGCGCCTAGTATCGGTGAGCGCGCACCCAGGAAACGGTCCATCCATGGAGACCGAGGCATTAGGTGCCCTTTGTCCGATTGTGCTGGACTTAATTGAACCCCGGTTTTCGGTCTACGTTAGAAATAGAGCTTGGCAAGCTATCCACGGCCCAAGAAGAGGAGCTTTCCAAAGTCTCGAGGACGAGGCGAACGACTCAGAGCCGACCTCAAGGTATGCGAGCCCAAAACGCCGCGGAAGGTCACAAGACGGCCAGCGAGATCACCCAAGAGTACTAGTTCCACCCGAGGTCAATCAGCCGGTGAAAGCGGCAGTTTCTCGACAGCATGCTGGCGCTCTCTAGGGTAGGCAGAGCCGTAACGAGCCGACCACCGAGGTGGTGACGGTGCAACTCCAATCTTTTTGTAGATGGTATACCTAATGTCAAAGTTGTGGGAGCAATTCAAGCGTTGGAAAGATGTCGTTGCTGCTTTCGTTATTGGGTTTATGCTACTTTTTAGTGGGAGTTTGTTGGACTGGGTCGTTTCCGATAAGAAGCGGCAAGAGGTAAGATCGCAAAAGGCAATTCTAGAAAAGGCAGATCCAGGATTGGAGCTTTACAGGTCAGTCTCCAAGGTTAGCTCGGCAGCGGCATCCGATTTCATGCTTGGAACATTTACTGGACAGACATTGGAAGAGCCTAGTGCTTGCTCCCTTGCTACTGTACTGACTCGTGGGTGGACCGAGAATGAGGTCCAAGCGGGCTCGGGGGATGAGCTTCTAAAGCGATATCGGAAGGCGTGCGCTATTAGTCTGAAGCTGCGCGATGTGACCCGCCCGCGGCTTCAAGCGATAGCAGGTAATGGTGTTTTGCCGGAAGTGGTGTACATTTTTGAAGTATACGATTCGCTTATGGACAATGAATGGGAAAAGGTTGGCCCCTTTTTTGACGAAGCAGTGTGCCAAAACTTTTCTGCGGTGGCCATTGATGAAGGTTATGGCATTAAAAAATGTCATCCATGGGCGCCTAAGTATTGATGGGGTATGCTAAAGCCCCAGCCGTTGGCATCGATTGCTGGCGTGATAAATGGAAGTTTTTATGGTTAGTTGGGAGATAGTCACAGCCGGAGCGGTTTTTGGCCATTCTTTTCTTAGGTGACAAGTTGGTAAGGGTTAAATTTTGGGGGCAAGAATAAATCCGTGGTCTCAAGTCAGACGGACTGCGTCCGACATATAATCTGGTCATATCAACGATCAATTAGCCGGAAAAGTTTGGCGTTTGCGTAAGTGGTCCATCTTTCCCGCTATATATCTGGTTCTCTGGTTCTCTGGTTCTCTGGTTCGGCGGTGGTGATTGGTCAGCTCGGGGCGGTGCAAATTTCCTGCCGACGTCACCCCGAGACCATGTAGCGACTCCAAGCAACTCAACTTGCTTTCAGCCGGACCCATGAACCCGATGGAGAGGCCTTTGGTTTTGACTTTTCAGTGCGTTGCCCCGATCCTGCGTTAGGGGTCCACGCCGAGGTGTCGTCGTTATAAAAAAGTGGATTGAAAAGTTTTCGTTTTTCGCGGGCGCGACGGTTATCCGCTAAATCAATTGAGGGTGCGATGCACATGTTTAAAAAATTCAAGAAAAATTCTATAGCGCGCCGGAAAAATGACGAGAATTTGTATTCCATAGTTGCACAAGAGCTGCGAGGCGGTTTTCGGCAGGAGGGGCTATGGTTGAAAGCTGTTGAAAGGGCTGGACACAACAGAGAAAGGCAGATTTCGGAATACATTAGGTTGCGAGTGCAATCATTAAGAGATGATATTGACTTCTCTGATGAGATCCTTTCTGAAAAGGAGACCAGAACGAAAAAGGAATCTATAACGTCGCTCCTTGATTTTGACGAATTTATTGCTATTCTTCGAAGCGGTGCTCCCGCCGGCTCTCTAAAAGATTATTTCTATGGATTCGAGGAAAAGGATGTTCAATACTTTATAAATCTGCGCGATTCAGCAGACGACTATCCAATTCATGTTGCTGTGAGTTTGGGGAATATTGAATTGGTGGCATGGCTTCTTCAGGCAGGAGCAAGCCCAAATGTGGCGAATTATTGGTGGAAGACACCGCTGGATATCGCCAGAAATGGCTCGAGTGAAGAAATGGTTTCGCTTCTCAAGTCCCACCTTAGGTGAGGGGCGTTTTTGGGGATATATGAGAGCTGTATGGTTTGAGGTGTTAGTGTATCGTCAGCGTGCTACCAATTATGGAGGTAGAGCGTTTCGGTTTGGATGGGCGAACGGTTACCGAGGATTAAAGTGAGCGTGAAGTTGTTCCAGATAGCATCGTCATGCCGGTCCCCCACGCAGCTTACGACGGGGCTGAGATAAATCAGTGGTTTCTTGGTCACGTAGTGTGCTGGTGATGGAGAAATTCAAGTAATAAGTTCTGAGGATAGTCCTAGGAACTGCTCCCAGTCCGCCATCAATGCCCGGCGCTTCTCGATGAGATCGCCACGACGGTAGGCGGCCTCGGCCTTGTTGGGGATGGTGTGGGCAAGGGCCATCTCCGCGACCTCATGGGGGTGCTGAGTGCGCTCGGCGGCCCAGTCCCGGAAGGTGGACCGCAGGCCGTGGACGGTCGTGGCGAAGCCCTGATCCTTGAGGTGCTTACCCATGGCCATGTCGGAAAGGGGGCGTTTTCCGCGCTGGCCAGGGAAGAACAGGTCATTTTTGCCATTCAGCCGCAGGGCGGCCATGCGCCGCTCGAAGAACGCCTGAGCGAACGGCCCCAACGGCACCCGGTGCTCGCGGGGGTGCTTCATGCGCTCAGCGGGGATTGTCCACACACCCCGCTCCAGGTCGACCTCGGGCCGGAGGGCCAGCCGGACCTCCTGACTCCGGACGGCCGTAAGCAGCACGACCATTAGGGCAGCCCGCGTGGAGTTATAAAGGAGCTCCATCGGCTCGGCTACCATCCACTCCGCGAACTTGGGCGCGTCGTCGATGGGCAGGGCGGCATGATGCCGGCTCTGCTTGACCTTGTTGGGAGCGGGGAGCAGGGCATCGAGGTTGTTCTTCCAGACGGCTGGATTCTGTTCGATATAGCCGTGGGCCTGTGCCCAGCCGAGGACGGCCTCAATGCGACCGCGCAGCCGGGAGGCGGTCTCGGTTTTATCGGACCAGATGGGCTCTAGCACCGCTAACACGTCCTGCACCCGGATGGTATCCACCGGCTTGCGGCCGAGTTTCGGGAAGGCGTAGGTGCGTAGCGTACTCAACCACTGGGAGGCATGCTTCGGGTTGCGGAACTCCTGTTCCTTGCGCGCAACGACCTTGTCGGTCGCTTCCTGAAAAGACGGTGCCGGGTCGACGGCCTCACTCGGTCCCGCGTCTTCGGTGCCCGTCTGGTCCGCTGCATCCTGGATACGGTTCAGCGCCGGGTGACCCACAGGCTCCTGGCTCGGGATGCGGTCGGCCACGGCGGCCGTCTCATCGGTGTCATGCAACAGCGGGAACTGCCCGAACCGGATGTGGCGCTTCACCACCCGGGCATCCTCGCGCGCCTGGGCGAGCGAGACGTCGGGATAGGCACCCAGGCCGATGTCGTGGCGTTTCCCCTGGTGCTGGACGCGGAGGATCCACTGGCGGGTGCCGGCAGGCCGAACATAGAGGTAGAGTCCCTGCACTCCCCCCACGGCATGGCGACCCGGTTTCGTGAGGCGGCCAACCTGACGAGCGGACAGGGGGTTCTTCCTTGTGCGTTCGGCCATGAGAACTCCGAGCTAAGCGAGGAACAGGTACTAGCTTGGTAGACTGCGAGGCCCACGTCTAGTCCCACATTATGAGGGAGTCGAACGTGCGCCGAGGGGCTTGCCTTCGTTCGATTACCTGGAAGAGGCATGGGCGCTACTTTGGCGAGAGGCGGGTCACCACCTAATCGGTTGACCCAAGGGGCGGTCAGGGGCACCATACGTGACCTCAGCACCGGGGGAGACCACACTGAGACCCACGCTCAGTCCCACAGATTTTCGGTGCTAGAGTGGTTTTTCAGGACAGGCTCTGAAGGGTTCTGAAACGACCAAGCCGGAAGAGGTTCCGGTAACTGACTGAAAGATCGAGGTTTTCCGGGGCGCAGGGAATCGGTCTGAAGCGTCAGGAAATGGTTGGAGGGCTCGACTCTCTCTCCGCCACTTTGTTTGGCCCGTTACTCCTTGCGTGAGCTGCGGACCAATGGAATAATAATTGTTTACGCGCTGGTAGCTCAGTTGGATAGAGCGTCTGGCTACGAACCAGAAGGTCGGGGGTTCGAATCCTCCCCAGCGCGCCATTACAAACGGGTCGTTGTCCTTCCCACTGGACACTTCCCGATCTCGAAAAGGGCCGGCTGCCTCGGGCGCCGGCCCTTTTTCGTGGGCGGTGGAAAATCCGGCTGCCTCAGGGCGGGGCGCTGCGCAGGGCGGCGGCCCGTTCCCGGATGGCGTGGCGCTCGCCGTCGTACAGACGGCGGAGGTTCTTCACGGCCATGCCCATGCGCGGGTGGTTGGCAAAGCGGGCCTCGTGCCGGTCCAGGAAGGCCCAGTAGAGGGTGGTGAAGGGGCAGGCCTCCTCGCCGGTGCGCCGGTCGGGGCGAAAGCGGCATCCCCGGCAGTAGTTGCTCATGCGCTGGATGTACCGCCCCGAGGCCGCGTAGGGCTTGGTGGCCAGGGCGCCGCCGTCGGCGTAGAGCGCCATGCCCAGGGTATTGGGCGCCTCCACCCACTCCACCGCATCCACGAACATCCCCAGATACCACTCGTGGACCTCCCGCGGTCGGATCCCGGCCAGCAGGGCAAAGAGGCCGGTGACCATCAGCCGCTGGATGTGGTGGGCATAACCGGTGGCCAGGACCTGGCCGACCACCTCCCGCAGGCAGTTCATGTCGGTCTCGCCGGTCCAGTAGAGGGCCGGCAGGGGCTGGTCCGCGCCCAGGGCATTGGCGTCGAGGTAGTCCGGCATGCGTTGCCAGTAGATCCCCCGCACGTATTCCCGCCACCCCAGGATCTGGCGGATGAAGCCCTCCACCGCCGCCAGCGGCGCCCGTCCCTCCTGCCAGGCGGTCTCGGCCGCCGCGATGGCCCGGCGGGGATCCAGGAGCTGGAGGTTCAGGGCGGCGGAGATCCGGGCGTGGTACAGCACGCCGTGGCCGGTCCACATGGCGTCCTGGTAGCGGCCGAAGTCGGGGAGCCGATGGTCGGTGAAGTCGGTGAGCGCCTGCTCTGCCTCGGCCGGGGTGACCGGCCAGTCGAACCCCTCCGCCGAGCCGGGGAGGTCGGGCAGGTAAGTGGCCACATCGGCCCGGGCCCGGCGGGTGACGGCATCGGGCGGGAAGGCTCTCGGCGCCGGGATGAGCCCGGGCCCTTCGCGGCCGAAGCTCGCCCGATTGTCGGCATCGAAGTTCCAGCGCCCGCCGGCGGGTTCGTTGCCGTTCATGAGCACCCCGGTCCGCCGCCGCAGATGGCGGTAATAGGTCTCCTGGCGGATGGCGCGGTGGCCGGCGAAGGCAGCAAAGGCGGCCGGGGTATCGATGAAGTGGGTTGGTTCGTGCTCTTCCGGTGTCAGGCCGGCGGCCGTGGTGGTGGCGTGGAGGGCCTGGCGAATGCCGTATTCCCCGGGCCGCAGCCAGGCTACCTGTTCCGGACTCAGGGTCACCAGGTCCCGGGCGAGGGCGGTGGGGAGATCCTCGGCATCGTGCTGGCCCAGTTGGCGGTAGTGGACGGTCCAGCCCCGGGCCTCGCAGTCGGCGGCGAAGTGGCGCATGGCCGCCAGGAAGAGGGTGGTCCGCGCCGCGTGGCTCGGGATGCGCCGGGATTCCGCGGGTACCTCGGCCATCCAGAGGGCGTCCCGCGCCGGCTCGGCGGCGCGCAGCAGCGGGTGCTCGCGGTCGAGCTGGTCACCCAGGACGAGGATGAGTCGGCGAAGAGGGGGGGGCACGAGTCACTCCACGGTCACGTTGGATCCCCAGACTAGGGAAACACTGATTTATTCAGCCCGGGGCCGGCTTTGGCTTCCAGCCGGATCCGGGCCATGCGATCATGGGCGGCATCGTGAGGACGCCTGCCGGAGAGCGCTGATGCAGACCAGCTTTGCCGACCTGGAGTACGACCGCAAGAAGAAGGTGACCCGCCGGGACCGGTTCCTGGCGGACATCGAGGCCATCACGCCGTGGTCGGCCCTGGTGGCGGAGCTGGAGGGCTTCTACCCCAAGGGTGGCGGTCGTGGCCGGCCGCCCATCGGCCTGGAGCGGATGCTGCGGATGTATGTGGCCCAGCAGTGTTTCGGGCTCTCCGACGAGGGCATCGAGGACGCCATCTACGACAGCCAGGCCATCCGGCGTTTTGTCGGCATCGACCTCTCGCGGGAGGACGCCCCGGATGCCACCACCCTGCTTAAGTTCCGGCGGCTGCTGGAGCAAAACGGCCTGACCCAGCGGATTTTCGAGGCCATCAACGCCCATCTGGCGGA
>NZ_FOMJ01000014.1 GCF_900112605.1 Thiohalospira halophila DSM 15071 | reverse complement strand
TGGACGAAGTCCAGCTCCATCTTGAGCCGGCCGATCTCCTCATACAGCGGTGCCGTCACCTCCTCGGTGGTCGGCTCCTTGCGGCTCTGCCCGGCCTCGAACAGGTCCGGCAGGCCGTCGAGCAACTGCCGCTTCCACTGGCTGATCTGGGTCGGGTGAACCTGGTACTCCTGGGCGATCTCGCTGGCCGTCTTGTGGCCCTTGGCGGCCTCCAGGGCCACGCGGGCCTTGAGGTCGGCACTGAGTCGTTTGCCTCGTCCTCGGGACATGGGAAGGCTCCTCTGCTTGAGCCGAGGATAGCCTGCCAATCTTTACTTCTCACCTGGTCCGAAAATCGGGGTCCACTTCAGACGGCGTGTGCTCGGCATGCGCGGCGTTGTTCATGGGTCGCCCTCCAGGTCCACGGTTGGGTCCACAGTTGGTAAGGGCGCTGTGCGGCCGCAATTGCTGCAAACACCGTAGTAGCGCAGAGACCGGTAAGCCAGGTCCTGGAGAGCGGCCAGGACACGGACCACGGTGGATCCACACACCGCTGGGGGCATCAGGGGGAATTCAGTGCCTTGAGAAAGGGCTGGCGACGCCGGGAAGTGTGGGGACACGCCCGGATCACTCAGGTCGAAACATTCACGAAGGACTCGACCAGTCTTCCACGGCAAGCCCGGAAACCCGGTCGAATTCCCGCTTGTTGGCCGTCACTACAACCAGCTCCCGGGCACGGGCATGGGCCGCGATCCAGAGATCGTTCGGACCGATGGGCGTACCGGCCCGCTCCACCTCACACCGTATGGCGGCGTATTCGGCCTCCACGGGGCTGTCCAGCGGCAGGACTTCCAGGGCGCCCAGGACGGCCACCATCTGTCTGGTCAGCCGGGCCGACCCCTTCCTGGCGGCGCCATAGCGCAATTCCCCGGCCACGACGAGGCTGGTACAGACCGCCTCCTCACCGGCAGCCCGCACCCGGTCGGCCTCGTCGCCGTGAGGCCGGGTAATGAGCGCCGAGACGACGTTGGTGTCCAGTAGGTACGTCGGCTCCATCCTCAGAGTTCGACCGGATCGTTGGGGGGTAGCTCGGCATCCATGTCGGGGAAGGATTCGTCGAGATCCTCCAGTCCATCCAGGACCGCGAGGAGCCCCTTCCGCCGGACAGGCTCCAGGACCAGGTGGTCTCCCTCGCGCCGGAGGACGGCTTCATCGCTGTCCAGCTCGAACCCCCGGGGGATCCGAATGGCCTGATTACGGCCATTCCGAAAGATTCGGACAGTCCGCTGCTCTTCCATGTCCATCACCTCAGCCTTGGCCTATGCCAGAGCATAGGCCTGCGACGCAGTATCGTCAAAGGCGGTAGCCGGCGGGGTGGCCGACGAGGACAGCCGGACCTATCGAGCACCCGGAGTTGTTCCGGAAGCAGGTCCACGATCAGTCAGGTCTCGACATCCACCGATGATCTGCTGGTGGTGATCCGGGAATTCATCCAGCCGGACCTGAATCGCTCCACGCTGCAACGGCTGCTGGTGCGCCACGGTGTCTCGGACCGCCGGGACCTGATCCCGCAGCCCGAGGGCGAGGCGAAGCCGAAGACCTTCAAGGACTACCAGCCCGGCTACGTCCACGTGGACATCAAGTACCTGCCGGCGATGGCCGACGAGGACAGCCGGACTTATCTGTTCGTCGCCATCGACCGCGCCAGCCGCTGGGTCTACCTGGAGCGCCACCGGGAGAAGTCCCAGAAGGCCGCCACGCGTTTTTTGAAGAACCTGCAGGAGAAGGCCCCGTTTCATCTGCGCATCCTGCTCACGGACAACGACCAGGCCTTCACGGACCGGTTCACCCAGAAGGACCGGCAGCCCTCGGGGAGCCACGTCTTCGACCAGCTCTGCGCCGACTTCGGTATCGACCATCGGCTGACGCCGCCGCGCCATCCCCAGACCAACGGGCTGGTGGAGCGCTTCAACGGCCGGATCGCCGAAATCCTGCGGACGACACACTTCGACTCCGGCGCCGACCTGGACTCGATGCTCTGGCACTACAACCGGCTCTACAATCACCACATCCCGCAGCGGGCCCTCGGCCATCGGACGCCGGTTCGGAAGCTCAAGGACTGGCAGGCCGAGCACCCGGAGCTGTTCCGGAAGAAGGTCTACGATCAGTCAGGTCTCGACACATACTTAGCCGGCGCCCTAATTATTTTTGCAATTTTTTCTAGACCTTTTTTAAGCAGAACCGGGAAAAGCAATCATATAACCACCAAAAACCCTGTCGTTTCTCATTTCTTAAGCTTGAAGTCTCTCAACTGCCTCAAGAATTTCTTTTGCCTGTTGAACATTCTGCTCATTAGCTCTTGCCCCCTCCATAAAGCTCTGAAGCTCAACAATCAAAGAATTCTCAAGCTCATCGATAAAAAGGTGAAACATCTGATGGCCGAACCTATCAATGTTCTCCGACTGATGCGGCAGCGCCAACTTTATGAGCGATGCCATCTTTTCGTTTTCAATAAGCTTAGAAGCATCCTGAAAACCATTTTGCAGCACCTTCATCTTCACAACATAGTGCCCTAATATGCCTTGATATGCTGAAAAATACGCCCATGCCATTTGCGTCACAAACGGCCTTGCTTGACTGGCCTCCGGCGTCGAAAGGCAGCTGTCGTCAAAGTTAGCCCCCATAGTTTCAAATACTTGGCGCAATTCTTCGCTTGTAGTCGCTATTTCAGAAGCATTTTCAAACCTAAACACCGCAATTTGTGTTGCAATACTTTTCGCGGGAGCCATTTTTACCACGCCGCCCCAAATTTGATCGATGGCCGCAATTTGGCGCTGATAAAGAATTGATTGCCGGTTCACAACACTTGATAGCGCCCCACTACGCAACGCTTCGATTTGCTTTTGTTTTTGATCCAGTTCGTCCTTAACCCTCTCTATCTTGACGTCATATTCATGCCTCACAGCATTCGTTAACCTCGTAGCAATGAGGTTTCTAGAAAGCCACACAAAAAGGCCAAACAATGAAGTTGTTGTCAGTGCCGGGAACCATTCACTCATCAGCTACCTCAACCCATAGACGCATTAAAAGAATTAGCAAAAACCCACTACCCCAAACCCGGAACAGCGGCCCATGACCGCGTAACTAACGCTTACTAAAATGGGGCATCATCCGTAATCTCGGCTTGAAGACAATCAATTTCCCTTTGATTTAAAAATGAAAGCTTAACAGCCTCAAATTTTCCTAGTTGCGCATCCACTGAACACAAGCGCCGGCAATCATCCTCTGTAAGTCTATCAAGGTCATTTATAGGGTTTAATGATAAATCCTCGAGGAGTCTTACTATCTCAGCTCTACCTTCCCCAAAAAACAAATCTCCGTAAACATCATAAAAAACTTGATGCGCATTTAATCTTTTCGCCGATTCAAGACAGGTTTCCACAACCTCATGATTTCCACACTTATACCCTTCCCAATGAAGCTTTAATGTTTCCAAGTCGGAAAGATAACTTAAGCCACTCCTTTGGGCCGACAGAAAGTCGATTGCCCTTCCAATTTTGGAATTCCCTTCTTCAGTGCCGAGAACATTTTCAGGCGGAAAGTAAATCGTGTTGCTACCTTGCTCTCTCCATTCCGGGTTATCAGATGAAAGCTTCGCTTCGATGTACTTCTGAACCCAAACAAAATATGTTTTCTTATCTTCTATAGAAACATAAAAAATAAAGAAAGCCTCGGGGAAAAGCTCGGCATACTCTAACGTTTTTGTTGGGAAATTATTTAGGACAACTCTTCCCGGGAACTGGTTCTTTGTGCCTTTTACTTGTATTAACGAAAAGCTCCCGGTAGGTTTTTCTCCATCATACTTTTCAATACTTAAATCTATCCCGTAATCTCTTTCTTCTAGTCCACGCACCAACCAGTTTTCAGGTATACTATAAAGCACTTCTCTTATTGCTAGAGTGTCTGTGACATGCTCCGGCGTTCTCCGCGTCATCTATCTTTACCTTTGGTTGATTGACAGCTAGTGCCGCGTCCCTGATGATTCTCCGCCCGGTACGGCTTAGAAGCCACCCTCAACTCGAGCCTGAGCTTCACGGCTCGCCGTTGAAACATGGCGGCCAAAGCTTTTTGCGCAATGGAGCGGGCGCTGTTGCCTTCACCGGCCTGGTTCATAATAGCGGCGCGTTCCTGATCACTGAGGTGCTGGTAAGTTCGTTTCATCGCAAAATCCTACCCGCTGGGCGGGGTCGGTTTGCGCTTGTAAATTGAGTTTAAGCTCGGCCTCGGCAACGGTATGTTCGGATATTTTATTTATGACAGAGCCAGCGTATTTTTTGAATGGCCAGTAAGGAGGGTTGGCGAGTCGCGTAGCGGTGGGCCAAGGGATCGGAACCAACTGATTGTCTCATCCCGGAGGCTCATGGAGGCAGTGGAGGTGTATGAAACTGCTGTGGGCCCTTTCTCTTTTCCAGTAGTGAGGTTATAGACTGGCTCCATTAGAGCTTCCATCCATAGCCGCGCCCTAAAGCGCCCTAACGCATAGGGTTCATTAAGGTCACGGTATCGGCTCGTCTCAGGAGCTGCAACCGACCGTCAGTAAGCTTATGGGCTCGACCACCCGGATGCCTACGGTTTCGCGATAAGTTGTCTTCTCAAGGGCGCACACACTCCATGTTGCGGAGCGGCTGCATGCGGGGGAGCGAGAGGGAATCCGCTAATGGCCGGGTTTGTCTTCCGATCCCGGGGTTGCTAGCTGGTTCCATGACAGCGTCCATCCGTAGCTCACACCCGCACCAAAGGCACGGGATTCAGTAAGACCACGGTGTCGGCTCGTTGAAGGGCCCGCAACTCCTCGACAGTCGCCGTTAACGGAGAGCTACCCTCTAGCTCCCGATAGATCGTTCTTAAGGCGAAGGCGCTCCTCTTTAATATGGAGGGGCACTAGACGGGGAAGAATGGGGCACTACGAAAAATCAGCAACTTACGAAATGGCTAGTAACGCCAAAAAATGTGGGGCATAGCGTGGGGAACGCTCTGCGTCACTCGTAAGTCATTGATTGTAAAGGGAAAGTGGCGGAGAGGGTGGGATTCGAACCCACGTGGGGCAGGGCCCCCAACCGATTTCGAGTCGGTGCCGGTATGACCGCTTCGGTACCTCTCCAGAAGTCCGCCAGCATAGGCCATTGGCCGCATTGCTGGCAAGGCGTCGGGTCGCCGCTCCGTCACAGCTTTGTCAAAAGCCGACGCCGCCACTGTGTGAGTCCAGGTGAGTGCGTTACACTGATCGGTTAAGCCCTGGTCGAGTAAGACCTCATGCTTCGTATGCTTCGCACACTGCCACTGCTCACCCTTGCCACTCTGCCAGTCCTTGGCGGGTGCGGGGAAGAGCCGCGCTCCCATCTGGAGCGGATCCAGGCCGAGGGCGAGCTGGTGGTCGCGACCCGCGAGGCCCCCACCAGCTATCAGCGCGGCTCGCTCGGCCCCACGGGGCCCGAGTATGCCATGGCCCGGCGGTTCGCCGATCAACTGGGGGTGCAGCTGCGGATGGAGGTCTTCCCGGGGCCGGAGGCCCTCTTTGCGGCGCTGGACCGCCGCGAGGCCGACCTGGCGGCGGCGGCGCTCACTCGGACCGAGGAGCGCGCCCTCTCCCGACCCTTCGGCCCCGCCTACCAGTACGTCTCCGCCCTGGTGGTCCACCGCGGCGGTGTTGATATGCGCCCCGAGGATGTCGGTGACCTGGTGGGCCGGCGGATCGGGGTCGTACCCGGCAGCAGCCATGTCGACTTCCTGGAGGAGGCGCGCACCAATCACCCGGGCCTGGCCTGGGTCGAGGTGGAAGAGGCCACCACCGAGGGGCTGCTCCGGAAGGTCCACAGCGGCGAGTTCGATTACACCATCATGGACTCCCACGAGTTCCAGGCGGCACGGCGCTACTTCCCGGAGCTGCGCGCCGCGCTGGACCTCTCGGGCCCACAGCCGCTCGCCTGGGCCCTGTCCAAGGGGGCGGACGGCTCCCTGGAACAGCGGGTGGAGGATTTCTTCGACACCATCAAGACCGACGGCTCCCTGGCACGCATCCTCGACCACCACTACGCGCACATCCAGGAGTTCGACTACGTCAACGTGCGCTCCTTCATGCGCCAGGTGGAGCAGCGACTGCCGCGCTTCCAGTCCCTGTTCGAGGATGCCGCCTCGCACACCGATCTCGACTGGCGCCTGCTCGCCGCCACGGGCTACCAGGAGTCGCACTGGCGGGCCGGCGCCATCTCCCCCACCGGAGTTCGCGGGGTCATGATGCTCACCCAGCCCACGGCGAAGTATGTCGGGGTCAGCCGGCGGACCGACCCCGCCCAGAGCATCCACGGCGGCGCCCGCTATCTGCGCGTGCTCAAGGACCGGCTGGCCGATGTCCCCGAGCCGGACCGGACCTGGCTGGCCCTGGCGGCCTACAACGTGGGCCACGGCCATCTGCAGGATGCCCGCCGGATCACCGAACGCCAGGGCGGCGACCCCGATGCCTGGGTGGAGGTGAAGAAGCGGCTGCCGCTGCTGCGTCAGAAGGCGTGGTACACCGAGACCGAATACGGCTATGCGCGGGGCGACGAGGCGGTCACCTACGTCGAGAACATCCGCACCTACTACGACATCCTTCGTCGCCTGCGCGGGCCGGAGGGCGACGCCACCACCCTCGCCCGGGCCAGCTGAAGGACGTCGCCTAGCGCCGCGCCCGGAAGAAGGCGCGCAGCCGCTCCCCCGCCTCCTCTCCTAGAACCCCGCCGGTCACCGCCACGCGGTGGTTCAGGCCGGGCAGCTCGAAGGCGTCCACCATGGAACCGGTCGCCCCGGCCCGCGGATCCGTCGCGGCGTAGACCAGCTCGGCGATCCGGGCATGGACCAGGGCGCCCGCACACATGAGGCAGGGCTCCAGGGTGACGTAGAGGGTGGCACCGGGCAGGCGGTAGTTACCCACGGCGGCGGCCGCCGCGCGCAGGGCGTTGATCTCGGCGTGGGCGGTGGGGTCGGAGCTGCCCACCGGGGCGTTGGTCCCCTCCCCCAGCACCTCGCCATCGCGGACCACCAGCGCCCCCACCGGAACCTCCCCCGCCGCCTCGGCGGCGTCGGCCAGGGCCAGGGCGCGCTCCATCCACCGCTCGTGATCGGCGACCGGCCCGGTCACCGGCCTACTCCCACTCGATGGTGGCCGGCGGCTTGCTGGAGATGTCGTAGGTCACCCGGCTGATCCCGGCGACCTCGTTGATGATCCGGCCGGAGACGTGTTCCAGGAACTCGTAGGGCAGATGGGCCCAGCGGGCGGTCATGTAGTCCACCGTCTCCACGGCGCGCAGGGCGATGACCCACTCGTACTGGCGGGCGTCGCCGACCACGCCCACCGAGCGCACCGGCAGGAAGACGGCGAAGGCCTGGGCGGTCTTCTCGTAGAGGCCGGCGGCGCGCAGCTCCTCGATGAAGATGGCGTCGGCGCGGCGCAGCAGGTCGGCGTACTCCTTCTTCACCTCGCCGAGGATCCGCACCCCCAGCCCCGGCCCGGGGAAGGGGTGGCGGTAGACCATGTCCGCCGGCAGCCCCAGCTCCACGCCGATGCGCCGCACCTCGTCCTTGAAGAGCTCCCGCAGGGGCTCCAGGAGCTTGAGATTCATGCGCTCCGGCAGGCCACCCACGTTGTGGTGGGACTTGATGACCTGGGCCTTGCCGGTGCGCGCCCCGGCGGACTCGATGACGTCGGGATAGATGGTGCCCTGCGCCAGCCACTGCACGCCCTGGATCTTGCCGGCCTCCTCGTCGAAGACCTCGATGAAGGTGTTGCCGATGGCCTTGCGCTTGGCCTCCGGGTCCTCGACCCCGGCCAGCACGTCCATGAAGCGGCCCTCGGCATCCACGTAGACCACCCGCACGCCCAGATGCTCGGCGAAGGTGGCGCGGACCTGCTCGGCCTCGCCCTCGCGCAGCAGGCCGTTGTCCACGAAGACGCAGGTGAGCTGGTCGCCGATGGCCCGGTGCAGCAAGGCGGCCACCACGGAGGAGTCGACGCCGCCGGAGAGGCCCAGGAGGACGTGGTCGTTCCCGACCTGTTCGCGGACCTTGTCCACCAGGTCGTCGATGATGTGGCCCGGTGTCCACAGGGTGTCGCAGCCGCAGATGGTGGTGACGAAGCGCTCCAGGATCCGCTTGCCCTGGAGGGTATGGGTCACCTCCGGGTGGAACTGGACGCCGTAGAGCCGGCGCTCCTCGTCCGCCATGCCGGCGATGGGGGCGCTGTCGGTGGAGGCCATGACCTTGAAGCCCGGCGGCAGCTCGGTGACCCGGTCGCCGTGGCTCATCCAGACGTCCAGCAGGCCGTAGCCCTCGGGGCTGGCGTGGTCCTCGATATTGCGCAGCAGCTCGGTGTGGCCGCGGGCGCGCACCTGGGCGAAGCCGAACTCCCGGTGGTCGGAGCTCTCCACCCCGCCGCCGAGCTGGGCCGCCATGGCCTGCATGCCGTAGCAGATCCCGAGCACCGGGACGCCGGCCTCGAAGACCGCGTCCGGGGCGCGGAAGGTATCTTCCTCGGTAGCCGAGGCGGGGCCGCCGGAGAGGACGATCCCGCTGGCGCCGAAGTCGCGGATCACCGCCTCCTCCTCGTCGCAGGGGAGGATCTCGCAGTAGACGCCGATCTCCCGCACGCGGCGGGCGATGAGCTGGGTGTACTGGGAGCCGAAGTCCAGGATCAGGATGCGGTCGGCGTGGATATCGGTGGCCATGCTCGGTCTCGTCCGCCAGGAAAGGGGCGCATTCTACCCGCCGGGGAGGCCGGCGGGCAGCGGGGTGTCTCAGACGCGGTAGTTCGGGGCTTCCTTGATGATGGTCACGTCGTGGACGTGGCTCTCGGTGACGCCGGCGTTGGTCACACGGGCGAATTCCGGCTTGGTCCGCATCTCGGCGATATTGGCGCAGCCGGTGTAGCCCATGGAGGAGCGCAGGCCGCCCATGAGCTGGTGGATCACCGGCTCCAGCGGGCCCTTGTAGGGGACGCGGCCCTCGATGCCCTCGGGCACCATCTTGTCCGCCTCCTGGCCCTCCTGGAAGTAGCGGTCCGAGGAGCCCTGGGAACCGCCCATGGCACCCAGCGAGCCCATGCCGCGGTAGGACTTGTAGCTGCGGCCCTGGTAGAGCTCCACCTCGCCCGGCGCCTCTTCGGTACCGGCGAACATGGAGCCCACCATCACCGACCACGCCCCGGCGGCCATGGCCTTGGAGAGGTCACCGGAGTAGCGGATCCCGCCGTCGGCGATGAGCGGGACGTCGGTGTCCGCCAGGGCGGTGGCCACGTTGTCGATGGCGCTGACCTGGGGCACGCCCACACCGGCGACGATGCGGGTGGTGCAGATGGAGCCGGGGCCGATGCCGACCTTCACGCCGTCGGCGCCGGCCTCCACCAGGTCCAGGGCGGCGGCGCCGGTGGCGATATTGCCGCCGATGACCTGCAGGTCGGGGAAGTGGTGCTTCACCCAGCGCACCCGGTCGATAACGCCCTGGGAGTGGCCGTGGGCGGTATCCACCACCACCACGTCCACCCCGGCGGCGGCCAGCGCCTCCACGCGTTCGTCGGTATCGGCGCCGGTGCCCACCGCCGCGCCCACACGCAGCTGGCCCTGGTCGTCCTTGCTGGCGTGGGGCTTGTCCTCCGCCTTCTGGATGTCCTTGACCGTGATGAGCCCGCGCAGGTGGAAGTCGTCGTTGACCACCAGCACCTTCTCGATGCGGTGCTCGTGGAGCAGCCCCGCGATCTCGTCCCGGTCGGCGTCCTCGCCCACCGTGGCCAGCCGCTCCTTGGGGGTCATGATGGAGGAGACCGGCTCGCTCTCCCGGGTCTCGAAGCGCAGATCCCGGCTGGTAACGATGCCCACCAGCTCCTCGCCGTCCACCACCGGCACGCCGGAGATCTTCTGCCGGCGGGTCAGCTCCAGCACCTCGCGGATACTGGCATCCGGCCGGACGGTGATGGGCTCCTTGATGACCCCGCTCTCGAACTTCTTCACCTTGCGCACATGGGCGGCCTGCTCCTGGACGCTCATGTTCTTGTGGACGATCCCGATGCCGCCCTCCTGGGCCAGGGTGATAGCCAGCCGGGCCTCGGTGACGGTGTCCATGGCGGCCGAGACCAGCGGGATGTGGAGCTCGATCCCCCGGCTGAGTCGGGTGCGGAGATCGACGTCCCGGGGTGTGACGGCAGAGTGCGCCGGCAGCAGGAGAACGTCGTCGAAGGTGAGGGCTTCCTGAACGATTCGCATGGGCTAGGGGCCTTGTCCCGACCGGGTGGAGATGCGGAAATGGTTGATTAGCCGCTTATTATAGAGTTTGACGGCGTGCAGGTAAACGGTTAGGTTCGAGCTCGCGGGGTAACCGAGAAACCAAGACCAAACAGTGGCGCCGCTCCCCCCGCCCAGAGCGCCGCAATCGAGAAAAGATCCCGATGGAGGAGACACCGTCATGCGCAAGACCTTCCTGACCCTGGCCAGCGCCCTCACCCTCGCCGCCTGCAGCTCCGGCGGCGGCACCACCGCCGAGGCCGACGAGGTTCGCCAGGCCATCTCCGCCGCCGTGGAGGAGAAGGACGAGGCCGCCGAAATGGGCTTCGAGTGGCGGGATACCGGCAAGTTCATCAAGGAGGCCCGCAAGGAGCTGGAGGCCGGCAACTACGACAAGGCCATGGAACTCGCCCGCGAGGCGGAATTCCAGGGTGAGCAGGCCCAGGAGCAGGCCCGTGCCCAGGCGGATGCCGGCCCGGAGCCGCACATGGAAGAGGTGGGCATCAACTAGGCCCGCTCACGGCCGGCCCATCCCCGGGCCGGCCCGGCAGGACCCGCAGCCGCCGGGTTCTGCTACCATGCGAGGCATGGATTCGACCCCCGCCGAACTCCCCGTCATCTCCGTCTCGGAACTCAACCGAACGGCCCGTGACGTCCTGACCCGCGCCTTCCCGCGTGTGCACGTGGAGGGGGAGATCTCCAACCTCCGCCGACCGCGTTCGGGCCACCTCTACTTCACCCTGAAGGACGACCAGGCCCAGGTGGACTGCGCCATGTTCCGCGGCAAGCAGCGCCACATGGCCTTCGAGCCGGCAGACGGTCAGCAGGTCCTGGTCCGGGCGGCGGTGGACCTCTACCAGGTCCGCGGCCAGTTCCAGCTCAATGTCCACTCCATGGAGGAGGCCGGAGCCGGCGCCCTGCAGCGCGCCTTCGAGGCGCTCAAGCAGCGCCTGGAGGCGGAGGGGCTCTTTGCCGAGGCGCGCAAGCAGGCCCTGCCGCGCCTGCCGCGCCGGGTGGGGGTGATCACCTCGTCCAGCGGCGCCGCGCTGCACGACATCCTCACCGTCCTCGCCCGGCGCTTCCCCGCCATCGAGGTGGTAGTCTACCCCGTGCCGGTCCAGGGCGAGCAGGCCGCCCCGGCCATCGCCGCCGCCCTGGCGCGCGCCGGCCGGCGCTCGGAGGTGGACGTCCTCATCGTCGGCCGGGGCGGCGGCTCCCTGGAGGACCTCTGGCCCTTCAACGAGGAGGAGGTCGCCCGCGCCATAGCCGCCTGCCCGCTGCCAGTGGTCTCCGCCGTGGGCCACGAGACCGATGTCACCATCGCCGACCTGGCGGCCGACCGCCGCGCCCCCACGCCCACGGCGGCGGCGGAGCTGGTCAGCCCCGACGGCGAGGCCTGGGCGCGCCAGCTCGCCACCCTGGAGCAGCGCCTGAACGCCGCCCTGCATCGGCGGCTCACCGCCGAGGGCCAGCGCCTGACGGCCCTCCAGCGCCGCCTGCGCGAGCCCCGGCGCCGCCTCCAGGACCTGGGCCAGCGGCTGGACGAACTCGATACCCGCCTGCGCCGGTCCATGGAACGGGAGCTGGCCGAGCGACGGCGGCGTCTCCACGCCCTCCACCAGCGGCTGCGCGACCCGCGGCGGGAACTCCAGCGCCAGCGCGAGCGAACGGCGGAACTGCGCCAGCGCCTGGAGCGGGCCATGGGGCGCGACACGGAGCGCCGCCGCCAGCGCCTGCAACTGACCATGGGCCGGCTGCAGGCCGCCAGCCCCCTGGGACCGCTGGACCGCGGCTTCGCTCTGCTCCAGCGCGAGGATGGCGGCCTGGTCCGCTCCCCCGCCGATGCCCCGGTGGGAACCCGTCTCCACGCCCGCCTGGATCGGGCGGGGAATGCCCTGAAACTGGATGTCATCGAGATCGAAAATGCGCCCGATAACCAAGCTGACCAGTAGCCTCCTCGCCCTCGCCCTGTTCGCCGGGCCCGCCGCCGCCGTGGAGGAGTCCCGGGTCCCCGGCGGTGTCGCCCTCATCGACCTGGGCGAGGCCGCCCAGCGCCCCGAGGCCACCTTCCGCGACCGCCCCGTCTGGGTCCGCCGCAACGGCGACGGCTGGCAGGCGGTGGTGGGGATCCCGCTGGGGGCCGAGCCGGGCCGCCACGAGCTCTCCGTGGCCGGCGCCGAGGACCGCGACTTCGAGGTCGCGGACAAGGAGTACCCGGTCCAGCGGCTGACCTTCGACGACGACGAGCAGGTCAATCCCAACGCCGAGCAGCTCAAGCGGATCCGGCGGGACCACCGCGAGATCAAGGGCGCCTATCGCCACTTCTCCGAAGACAGCCCGGTGCCCACCTTCCAGCCACCGGTGGCGGGGCCGCGCAGCAGCTCCTTCGGCCTCAAGCGGATCCTCAACGGCCAGCCCCGCTCGCCCCACAGCGGCATGGATATCGCCGCCTCCACCGGCACCCCGGTGAGCGCACCGGCGGCCGGGGAGGTCATCGAGACCGGGGACTACTACTTCAACGGCCGCACCGTCTTCGTCGACCACGGCCAGGGGGTGGTCACCCTCTACTGCCACCTGGACTCCATCGCCGTGGAGCCCGGGGATCGGGTCGCCACCGGCGACCGCCTGGGCACCGTGGGCGAGACCGGCCGCGTCACCGGCGCCCACCTCCACTGGAGCGTCAGCCTCAATGACGCCCGGGTGGACCCCGCCCTCTTCCTGGCCGACGAGGCGGAGCAGGCGAGCGCGGGCAACTAGCGGCGGCCCCTTCGGCGCTACTACCATGAGGGGACCGCAACCCAGGAGATTCACCATGCGCCGAATCCCAACCCTGCTCGCCGCCGGCGGCCTCCTCGCCCTGGGCGGCTGCGCCACCGTGGGCCAGCCCTTCCCCTCGGACGAGGTCGAGGGGCTGACGGTGGGGGAGACCACCCGCGCCGAGGTCCGGGAGCGCTTCGGTGAGCCCTGGCGCACCGGGAGCGAGAACGGCGACCCCACCTGGAGCTACGGCCACTACGAGTGGTCGGCCTTCGGCACCAGCGACATGAAGGACCTGGTGATCCGCTTTGACGGCGACGGCGTGGTCCGCTCCTTCACCTACAACACCAGCGACTGACGTCGTGCCCGGTTTCCCCTTCCTCGTCGCCCTGTTCGGGCTGGCCTTCCTCTTCGCCCTGATCCAGATCGGGGCGTTGCAGCTGGCCTTTCACAAGCTCGGCCTGGCGCCGGAGGGGGGCGTGACCCTGCTCCTCGCCTCCCTGCTGGGGTCGCTGATCAATGTCCCGCTCTTCCGCATCCGGGCGGAGCAGCCGGCAGAGCCACCGCCCTCGCCCTTCGGCGGCCTCCTGCGCCACGACCCGGAGAAGTTCGACGGCCGCACCACCATTGCGGTGAACCTGGGGGGCTGCCTGCTGCCGCTGACCTTCTCGGTCTACCTCATGCAGCACGCCGGGGCCGCGGCGCTGGACTACGTCCTGGCCATCGTCCTGGTCTCCATCGTCAGCTACGTGGCCAGCCGCCCGGTCCACGGGCTCGGTATCGGCATGCCCATCCTGGTGGCGCCGCTGGCCGCGGCCCTGGCCGCCATCGCCATCAGCCCGGAGCACAGCCCCGCCCTGGCCTACGTGGGCGGCACCCTGGGGGTTCTGGTGGGCGCCGACCTGCTGCGCATCAAGGATGTGCGCAAGCTCGGCTCCCCCGTCGCCTCCATCGGCGGGGCCGGCACCTTCGACGGGATCTTCATCACCGGCATCATCGCCGTCCTGCTCGCCTGAATCGGATCACACCCGGGGAACGTCCATGGCTCGCACCATCCTCATCACCGGCTGCTCCTCCGGCATCGGCCACCACTGCGCCCACGCCCTGGCGGCGGAGGGCTGGCGCGTCTTCGCCTCCGCCCGCGACCCCGAGGACGTGGAGCGGCTGCGCGCCGAGGGGCTGCCCGACGCCCTGCCCCTGGATCTGGACAACGCCGCCAGCATCGCCGCCGCCGTGGAGCGGGTGGCCGAGGCCACCGGCGGCACTCTGGACGCCGTCTTCCACAACGCCGCCTTCGGCCAGCCGGGGTCGGTGGAGGACCTCACCCGGGAGCGGCTACGGGCGAGCTTCGAGACCAACCTCTTCGGCACCGTGGAGCTCAACAACCGGATCCTGCCGCTGATGCGGGCCCAGGGGCACGGCCGCGTCATCTTCGACAGCTCCGTCCTGGGGCTGGTAGCCCTGCCCTTCCGCGGCGCCTACAACGCCAGCAAGTTCGCCCTGGAGGGGCTGGCCGACACCCTGCGCCTGGAGCTGGCCGGCACCGGCATTCACGTCAGCCTCATCGAGCCGGGCCCGGTACGCAGCCGCTTCCGGGAGAATGCCCTGGCCAACTTCCGCAACCACATCGACCGGGACAAGAGCCCCTTCCGGAAGACCTACGCGGCGGTGGAGGCCCGCCTGGAGGGGAGCTGCGAGGCGCCCTTCACCCGGGGGCCGGAGGCGGTGCAGAAGGCCCTGCGCCACGCCCTGGGGAGCCGCCGCCCCCGCCCGCGTTACGCCGTGACCCACGCCACCCGGATCCTGGGGCTCGCCCGGCGGCTGCTCACCACCCGCGCCCTGGATCGGCTGCTGCGGCGGATCAGCCGGGGCGAGAATCCCCCGGCGGGTCGCGACTAGCTCAGAGGGCCAGCCCCACCACCAGCAGGGCCCCGAAGGCGAGGACCAGGGCCACCGTCATCGCCAGCGCCGGCCGCAGCCGGGCGGGGCGTCGATGGTCCCGCCATAGACGACGGGTGGCGGGGATCCCGGGCAGGAGCCCCACCAGGGCCAGGAGCGCCGACGGCGGCATGGCGCCCCGGGTAACGCCGATCACCAGGGCCGCCGCGGCGGCCAGCAGCAGCAGGGGATAGCCCCGGCGGGCTCGCCGGGTGCCCAGCCGGACCACCCAGTGGTGCTTGCCGGCCCGGGCATCCGCGAGCCGGTCGGGGAACTGGTTGATGTAGAGCAGCGCCGCCGCCACCAGCCCGTAGGGCAGGCCGGCCACCAGCGGCTCCCACGCCGGTGCCCCGGACACCGCCCAGTGAACGCCCAGCGGCAGCAGCCCGCCGAAGCAGACGGCCACGGTAACCTCGCCCAGACCGCGCCCCACCAGGTTCAGCGGCGGCGCCGAATAGCCCCAGCCCAGGAGCGCCCCGGCGGCGACCACGGCCATCAGGCCGATGCCGGCCTGCATCGCCAGGACCGTGGCCACCACCAGTCCCAGGGCCACCAGCGCCAGCCCCAGGGCCAGGGTGGCGCCCTCCCCCAGCCGGCCGGACTGGATGAGGCCGGCGCCGCCGGTGAAGGGAGGCACGCGATGGCGGTTGGCGGCATCGGTGCCGCTGCGGGCGTCGGCCCAGTCGTTGAGGACATTGGCCGCCGCGTGGGCGAGGATCGCCCCCAGCAGCGTCAGCAGGACCCCCAGCGGCCGGGCAGCGGCCCCGGCGGTCATCAGCCCGATCCCCACGGGCGGCAGGGCCGCCAGCAGGAAGGGCGGCCGCGTTGCCACGAGCCAGCGCGCCGGATCACGCCGGGCGCCCGCCCCCTCTGCCACGCCGGTGGTCCCTTCCAGCGCCGGCCCCTCCAGACTCGACATACCCCTCTCCCTGCGCGGTTTTCGGGCCATTTTCCCACAGCGGTGGCCAGGGTTCAGCCAACGACCGCGATGGCTCGGCCCCTACCCGCGCAACATGGCGCCGGGTGGCACGGGCCCGCACGGGGAGTGTTAGAATCAAGGCCTGATCCCGGCCGAGAAAGACCGAGAAGAATAACTTGCATATCGCGCTACTGGAGGATGATCCGGACCAGGCAGCCCTGCTCTGCCTCTGGATCGAGGAGGCAGGACACGGCTGCGAGGCCTTCGCCACCGGCGAGGCCTTCCGCGCCGCCCTGGATCCGAACCAACACACCGTCGCCGTACTGGACTGGATGCTCCCCGATACCTCGGGGGAGGAGGTCCTCGCCTGGCTGCGCGACCAGTTCGGCTGGGAGCTGCCGGTCCTCTTCGTCACCGCCCGGGATGACGAGGCCGACGTGGTCACCGCCCTGCGCGCCGGCGCCGACGACTACATGGCCAAGCCCATCCGCCGGGAGGAGCTGATCGCCCGGCTGGAGGCGCTCAACCGCCGCCGCTGCGGCCCGGAGCCGGCCAGCGCCCGCCCCGACCAGGCGGTGGGCCACCTCACCGTGGACACCGCCGAGCGCACCATCCGCCGCCACGGCGAGCCGGTGTCGCTGACCCAGAAGGAGTACGAGCTGGCCGCCTACCTGCTGGCCAACGTGGGCCAGCTCCTGGCCCGCGCCCAGCTCCTGGCCGATGTCTGGGGCCACTCGGCGGTCATCAATACCCGCACCGTGGACACCCACATCAGCCGCCTGCGCACCAAGCTCGGGCTCATCCCGGAGAACGGCTGGCGGCTCTCCGCCGTCTACCAGCACGGCTACCGGCTGGAGCGGCTGGAGTCCGCCGAGGAATCGGCGTAGCCGGTCATCTCCAGGTAGCCGCGGCCGATGGCCTCGCCCGCGGCGCGCACGTCCACCGCCCCTTCCCAGTAGGTCACGAAGGTCCGTAGCTCCTGGGCGGGCTGCACCGCGCGCACCGTCCAGGCCTCGTTCTCGCCGGGCAGCGCCAGCCGCCATTCCACCGGGTAGCGCGCACCGGTCTCCGGGCTCTGCCAGTACGCCACCGGCTCCAGCTCGATGGCCGTGAAGTCCAGCGCCGGCTCGCGTTCACCCTCGGCGTCCATCCAGGTGGCGTAGCTCTGCGGCGCCGATTCCCCGCCGGCCTCGCGGATCTGGTAGATCATCAGGTCCCGGCCGTCGGCGAGCTGGAGGGCAAACCAGTCCCAGCCGGTCTGCCCCTCGCCCAGGGCGCTGGTGCTCCACTCCCGGTCCAGCCAGCTCGCCCCGGTCACCGACCACTGCTCGCCCCGGATCGCCACCTGGCCCCGGGTGGGCAGGCGCGGCAGGCTGTAGTACCAGGAGGCGTTGCCGGCCTCCGGCCCCTTCTGCGAGAGGCCGCCGTCGCCGTGGAGGACCGGCGGCTTCCCCGGCTCCAGGGTGAGATCGATCCGGAAGTCCTCCCCCGCCGCCCGGATCCGGAAGGGCGGCGGTCCGCTCTCCCCGGCGCCCTCGCCGGCCGCCTCGATGCGCCAGGGGCCCAGCCAGGCGGCGAAGGGCGCCGCCCGCGCCCCGGCCTGGTCCAGCGCCCCGCGGGCGAAGCGCTCGTCGAAGACGAAGCGCCCGCCCTCGGGATCCGTGACCGCCAGGTGGCCCATCCATACCTGGTTGGTGGCCCAGGCGGAGTCGAGATCCGGCGCCTCCGGCGCCACGGCGTTGCGAAAGAGGGTGATCTGGTAGCCCAGCCGACGGCCCTGCTCCGACTCCAGGTTGCCGGTGAAGTACCACCACTCCTGGCGGTAGTCGGGATGGGGGCCGTGGTCGGGAGGGAAGGTGAAGGCCCGCTCCCCGGTGGCGCGGGCGTAGCCGGCGGTCTCGCCGCCGCCCAGGAGTTCGCCCACGTCGCCCCCGCCGCCCGCGGGCGCCTCCGGCTCCCCGCCACAGGCGGCCAGCAGGAGCAGGGCCGCTATCCAGCCAAATCGCATCCGCATCACTCCTCCCGCACCAGTCGCGCCGGGGGCAGCCGCGCCGCCCGCCGGGCCGGGACGATCCCCGCCAGCAGGGCGGCGACCAGGGCCAGGACCAGCCCCTCGGCCAGGACGCCCGGCGGGATGGTAAGTTCCATGGTCCAGCCGAAGGCGCGGCGATTGATGACGTGGACCAGCACCCCCGCCAGGGCCACGCCCAGGGGCAGGGCCAGCAGGCCGGCGGCCAGTCCCAGGAGGCCGGTCTCGGTGGCCACCAGCCGCCGCGCCTGGCCGGGGTCGAGCCCCACGGCGCGCAGCAGCCCCAGCTCCCGGCCGCGCTCCAGCTGCCACGCCAGCAGGGCGGAGAGGATCCCCATGAAGGCGACCCCCACCGCCAGCAGCCGCAGCACGTGG
This sequence comes from Thiohalospira halophila DSM 15071, assembly GCF_900112605.1. Classification (NCBI taxonomy): domain Bacteria; kingdom Pseudomonadati; phylum Pseudomonadota; class Gammaproteobacteria; order Thiohalospirales; family Thiohalospiraceae; genus Thiohalospira; species Thiohalospira halophila. The sequence goes on along the minus strand of NZ_FOMJ01000014.1, from coordinate 3,780 downwards.
GTGATGGCGAAGGTCCGGTCGAAGACCGCCAGGGAGGCCTCGCGCACCGCCTGGTTGGAGGTCACCTCCAGGGCCGGCCACTCCGCCACCGCCGCCCGGGCGGCCTCCACCACCGGTTCGGAGTCGGTCCCCTCGGCCAGGTGCAGGCCCACCGCCCCCACGCCGGGGTCGTCGAAGCGCTCCCGGTAGCGGGCGCGGTCGACGGCGATCATCCCCTGCTCCGAGCCGTAGTCGCGGAAGACGCCGAGGACGGTCCAGTCCGCCTCGCCGGTGGGCGTGGGGACGGCGAGGGTATCCCCCGGCGCCAGCCCCTGCCGGCGGGCCAGGGGCTCGGAGACCAGCACCCCCTCCCCGGCCCGCCACGCCGGCTCCACCCGGTCCGGGTCACCGGCGGTGAGCGGGAAGCCGGCGAGACCGGTGGCCCCGGCCTCCACGGCGAAGAGTTCCACCCGGCGATCCCCCAGCTCCACCCGCGCGGCGCGGCTGACGGTGGCCCGTTCCACCCCGGGGAGATCGCTCACCGCGGCCACCGCCGCCGGCGGCAGGTCGGCGCCGGTGCCGTCGGCGCGGCGGGCGGCGGAGGTGACGTAGACGTCGGCCTGCAGCGCCTCCCCCAGCCACGCCTGCAGGGAGCCGCGGAAGCTGTCCACCATGGTACCCACGCCCACGGTGGCGGAGACGGCCACCGCCAGCGCCACCACCGCCGGTGCGGTGCGGGTGAGGCTGGTGGCCACGCCGCCGGCTGCCAGGCGCGGCACCACGCCGAGCCGGCCCATGCCGCGGCCCAGGGCGGGCAGCGCCCGGGCCATGAGCCAGGGGGTGACCAGGGCGAAGCCGGCGAGGAGGAGGAAGAGGCCGGCGTAGCCGGAGAGCAGGTCCCGCGTGACCAGCAGCAGACCGGCGGCCGCCCCCCAGACGGCGAGCCCGGCCAGGGCCGCCGGGGCGAGCTGGCGCTGGAGGCGGCCCTCCCCCTCCATGCGCGCCAGGGCGGCCCGGGGCGGCACCCGCACCGCCTCCAGCGCCGGGGCCAGCGCGGCGGCCAGGGTCCCGCCCAGGCCGAGCAGGGTGGCCTTCACCCAGGTCCAGGCCGCCGGGGTCACCTCGGTCACCGCCAGGCGGAAGTAGAGGTCGTTGATGGTCTGCGCCACCAGCCCCACCAGCCCCTGGGCCAGGAACCAGCCGGCCACCAGCCCCAGGCCGGTGCCGGCGACGGCGACGATGGCCGCCTCGCCGGCCACCAGCGCCAGGATCTGGCCCCGGGTGGCGCCCACCGCCCGCAGCCGGCCGATCTCCCCGCGCCGGCGGATCACCGCCAGGCGCAGGGTGTTGAAGATGAGGAAGAGCCCCACCACCAGCGCCAGCAGGGAGAAGGCCTGGAGGTTGATCTGGAAGGCGCGGGTCATGGCGCGGAAGGTCTCGCGCTCGGCGGAGGCCGGCTCCAGGCGCCAGCTCGGGGGCAGCGCGCCCGCCAGCGCCTCGGCGCGCTCGCGGGTGAGTGTAAGCTCCACCCGGTCCAGCCGGCCGCGGCGGTCCAGCAGGTCCTGGGCCACGGCGATGTCGGTGAGGACGATCCCGCGCAGGCCGGTAGCGGTGGCCGGGTCGGCGGGCTCCAGCAGGCCGGCCAGGCGCACGGTACGCGCGCCGTTGGCCCCCTCCACGCGCAGCTCCTCGCCGCGCCGCAACCCCAGGTCCTCGGCGGTGGCGGGGGTCGCCATCACCGCCGGCGGCATCCGGAACCAGTCCCCCTGCCCGGCGCCGGTCACCGGCGGCAGCCGCCCCAGGCCCAGCTCGGCGATGGGGTCCACCCCGCGGATCCGCACCGGCCCGGCCCCGGTGGGCAGGCGGCCGGAGACCACCGGCGCCGCCGCTCGGATCCCCTGCTCCCGCTGGAAGGCGACCCAGCGCTCCTCGTCCAGCCCGCGCGGGCCGGCCTCGATGCGATGGGTAGCGGGGCCGGTGAGCGCGGCCAGGGAGCGATCGAAGGCGGCGCGGGCGCTGTCCCCGGCCAGATCCACGGCCACCACCACCGCCACGCCCAGGGCGACGCCCAGGATGGCCAGCCCGGTGAGCAGGGGTTCGCGGAGGGTGTGGCGGGCGGCCAGCCGGGCGAGCATCACGCCTCCGTGAGGCCGCCGGCGCGCAGGGTCAGCCGGCGGTGGGCGCGGCGGGCCAGCTCGTCGCTGTGGGTGACCAGCAGGACGGTGACGCCGTCGCGCTCGGCCAGGGCCACCAGGCTGTCCGCCACCGCCTCGGCGGTCTCGCCGTCGAGATTGCCGGTGGGCTCATCGGCCAGGAGCAGCCGCGGCCGCCCCGCCAGCGCCCGGGCAATGGCCACCCGCTGCTGCTCGCCGCCGGAGAGGTGCTCCGGCCACTCCCCCTCCCGGCCGCCCAGGCCGAGGTCCGCCAGCAGCGCCCGGGCCCGCTGGGCGGTCCCGGCATCATCGCGGCCGTCGAGCTGCTGGGGCAGGAGGACGTTCTCCTCCACCGTGAGCGTGGGCAGGAGATTGAAGAACTGGAAGACCAGGCCGATGTGGCGCCGCCGGAAGCGCGTGCGCGCCGTCTCGTCCAGCCCGGTGAGATCGGTGCCGCCGATGGAGATGGAGCCGCCATCCGGCGGGTCGATGCCGGCGATGAGATTGAGCAGGGTCGACTTCCCGCAGCCGCTGGGCCCCACCAGCGCGGTAATGGAGCCCGGCGCCAGCGTCGCCGACACCCCATCCAGCACCCGGCGCACGCCGTCCCCCTCGGGGTAGGCGCGCGTCACCCCCGACAACTGGACCTCGCTTCCGGCGGTTTCGATCATGGGGATTCCCGTTCGGTATGTTCTTTGTGAATAGCCATGCCCGCGTGAAGGGAGCCGGGCTGGATGATCCGGGCACAGACGCCGCCGCTTTTTCGCAGGGCCCGTCCCATGCCGCGCTGGGTCAGGCGTTCCAGGTAGAGACAAGGCGGTCGCGGTACGGTGAGCCGGAGGCGGACATCGCCAAGGACGAGCACGCCATCGGTCAGCTGGCGGCTCGGCAGGCCGCGGACGACCAGGTTGCGGCGGTGCTCACCGGCGGTGACGGCCAAATGGTGACGGCGCTGGATAAGGTCCAGGTCCTCGGCCCGAATGAGGGTGATGGGGCAGGCGTCCGGCCCGCGCCAGAACCCTTTCTGTGCGGCGTAGCGGTCGCCCACCAAACCGGCCTCTCCGACTGTCGCTTTGGCCACGGCCACAACGGGAGCACCGGCCTCGGGCGCCAGGAAAATGGCTTCCAGTGTGGCCGACTTCTTGTCGGTGGAGCGGGGCCAGAGACGCATGGAGCCGGACCGCCTATTCGGTGACCGATTGGAGGTGTTCCAGGACGCGGCGGATGCCCAGGGCTCCCTCGTCGAGCATGATATCGATGGGCCGCTGGCCGTCCAGCTCCGGCTGGGGAGTGACGATCCAGGTGTAGGTGTGGGGTGGACCCCGATCGCTGGACCACGGAGGGGCGCTGAGAAGTAAAGACCGGAGGCCTCTCCATCGGGTTCATGGGTCCGGCTGAGAGGTCCAGTGGACCTCGGCCGGGGTTCGGCGGTCAAGGGCACTATGCGGCCGCTGCTCGTTGTAGAAGCGGAAGTAGCGGTGCAGGCCGGCTTCCAGCTCGGCGGGCGTCTCGTAGCCCCGCAGGTAGATGTCCTCGTACTTCACGGTCCGCCACAGCCGCTCCACGAAGACATTGTCCAGCGCCCGGCCACGGCCATCCATGCTGATGAGCACACCCTGCTGCCGGAGCCGCTGCGTCCACTCGGTAC
>NZ_FOMJ01000013.1 GCF_900112605.1 Thiohalospira halophila DSM 15071 | reverse complement strand
GGCCACCTCCGTCTCGGACAGGGCCGAGGTCTCCAGCACCGCATTGAACTTGTCCCGGGAGCTCCAGCCCTCGGGCTCCGGACTGTTGTCCGGCAACAGCCGGCCCTGGGCCCGGGCCTTCCGGCGCCAGTTATACAGCGTGCCGGTCGAGATCCCCTCTTCTTCGGCTAGCTGGGCCACGGTCCGGTTGTACGGCGGCTGGAGCTTCTTCACCACCGCCTCCTTGTGTTCGTCGGAGTACTTCACAGGAACCCTCTCTTCGCCCCCGGTTGGTTATAACACCCTAGCATCGGATGAGGTTCCAACTAGCCTGACAGTGAGGGGGGGCGGCAACATCTTGGCCACTACAGCCTCACGCCGCTCCCGGGAATATCGTGCCACTCGTCACTCCTATCGCCCCGGCTTTTCTAAGAACATCCTACCTCACGAGGCGACAACTAGTCTGAGGGCCAGGGAGCGGGAGGCGTTCTCGTTGAGGAACTCCCGGGTGACGGCGAGCATGTCCTCCAGGGAGAGCCACAGGGTCCGGCGCAGGGCCACCACCACCGCCTCCTGCTCCGGTGTCAGGGTCGTGCGCAGCCGGTGGGCGGTGTGCGAGCCGTCTTCGGTGGTAGCGCGCTTACGCCAGCGGCGAATGGTGTCCTCGGAGACGCCGAACTCTCGGGCCAGCTCCCGCCCTCACTGTCAGGCTAGATGGGTGTGCCGCAGCAATGCGGTTGCGGTCGGCAAGGAGCCGACCGGGCAGCATTAGAAGCTGCCGAAGTGATGGAGGTAGGCCCGCCCTCGGCCATCGGACGCCGGTCCGGAAGCTCAAGGACTGGCAGGCCGCGCACCCGGAACTGTTCCGGAAGCAGGACTACGATCAGTCGGGTCTTGACATTTAAATCGCGTTTAAAATCCTAGGATCAATCTCGCGCTCATTCGATGGCCGAAAAGCTCTTGGTCCCTTATATTCAAAAACGCCATCCATGCCTTGCTGCTTCATCTTCTTCGTGAGTTGCCTAAAATATTTTTCGGGATCTTCGCAAAAATCTTCGTATTGAACCACGATCTTCCTTTCTTCTGGCACTTCTTCAAGCCCAGTATCTACTGCCAAATTAATCGACCGCAAATGGCCAATTACTTGCTCTGCGGGGCCCAAGTCTTTTAACGCTTCATATTCGGGAACACGAAACGAGTACCACGCTTCCTCAGAGCCGCACTGCCGTCGCCGGGCCTCTAAGGCTGACTGTGCATTGGCTACTTCATCCCGCTTAATTTGGACAAAAATAACTTTGTCCAGAATCTCATTCATGAAGGGTATATTATAGTTGAACAGCATAGCCTTGGAGGCAAAGGGTTTATCGAAAACCGTCATTAATCCGCCTAGTTCACGTTGCAGCGTATCGATATCGAACCCTTCCCACAGTTCCGGTTCAGTCCAGACATCCCTATCCGGCTCGGGCAAAAATCGCCGCCAAAAATACCAGAACTCGTTGGGAGCTAAAACGCCTTGAGTCTTGCCGTTAACAGACTCGTACTTGGCCTGTTGTGCGAACTCACCAAGCTCGTTTCGGTAATCAAACCGGGGCTCGGTCAAAAGCATTTGTATCTTGGCCCCAAGAATTGGCGCTCGGTAGAAACGTGACAACAAGTTGGTCGGATACGCCACGAGCCCAGTATTTGCAAGCCACTGCATGAATAGGGTCGACCCACTACGATGCGGCCCCATAATAAGAATGTTTGGGTAAGGTTGGCTGCCCCCACTTTTCCCGAGCAGGTTCTCTTCAACAGGCCAGAGGTTGCTGTTTAAATCCACCAGAAGGTTTTCTAGTTGGTGGTTGCGAGCGAACTCCTCGCTCCTCTTTCCCAGACTCATATCACCTTTGCTCATTCGAGGAACTCGTCAATTAAGGAAACTAAAGCATCCATGTCTTTCTCCCCGTAGCGCTGATCCACAGGTAGCGGAAGCAAGCCGTCAATCATTTTTTTCCCAAAGGCTGACTCAACCCGCTCCTCGGAGTCTCGCCAATAGGTGGGAACAAAAATACGATGCGCCAGAAGATGCTCTCGTAAACCCGGAACATCGACGGCTAAAGGATAGCACAGTGGGGACTCACTCTGACTGTCATCCGCTCGAAACCGATTCCGTGGACCTAGCCTTTCTTCGAGATGAGAAAAGTTCACCAACCTCTTTTCTCGTATACTGTTAATATCTATTGAGTCAAGGAGCCGACGCGTCAGGCCAGACATTCTCCGGGGGGTGCTATCCTCCAAACCCTTTTCGGCTTGGACGTAATCGTAATAGCCCTCCTCGGGAGTCGAATACAGACGTTTAAGAAGATGCGTCATCCGGCCTAGGGAACCATCATCCACCTCTATTGGAGGATCCACCTCCGAGGATGTCACCAACATCCCACCATCAGGAACCCCAAGGAATTTCCGCGGGGAGTAGATAGTCGCCAAGGCCTCAGTCACGGGCCGTTCAAAGAGGGATTGAGAGAAATCAAAAACCACCTGCTCCGGCCGAAAGTTTTCCAAAATCTCCTTAACCTGGTTTTGACAAACTCCAAAGTAATTGACATAAAGCATGATTTCACCTTCCTCGAGAACTACCTTTTCTCGCGGCATCAATTGATCATCCAGATCATACCACAAATACTCAATACGCTCCTCTTGTAAAGGGGAAATCATTGAATTGCAGATCAAACGAGGCACGAAGACCCGGGAAGGCCTAACGGTTTGCAAGAGCGCGCGAAAAGCAGCTCTGCCACTCTGGTAGAGAAGCGCTCTTTCATTTAAGGTACCAACTCCTGAGGGCAGGTCCAATTCTAGGTAGCCCCCGATAGCTTCTTTTTCAGTTTGATCAAACAATGGAATAACTCGAAAGCATTAAAGGAAAATCCTTGGGATCATTGAACATTATTACATCAATAATTGACAGATTGGGAACAAAGCTCCGTGAATATTGTTTATAGACATAATTTCCTGGCTCTATAAATGATAACTCCATACCTTCATCCTCGAACCGTTCCCGCCCATAAAGATTCCTCCCCCCCGGGAGATTGACGTAGTGTTCTGCGCCCAGCTTTTTGCAAATATCGATTACTTTATCTTGGCCCTTCAAAGAACCATCCTTAGCAATCTCGGAAGACCAATACCAGGTATCACGTATGCCCAAGTAATGGCAAATTCGTTGCACTCCGTACCCTAAGAAACTTGCAAGATTGGGCTCATAAATAGAAAAAATATCTTCAATTACGGGATACGCCAATTCAAAATAGGGAGCCTTTGAATATTGCTGCCGAACCGTTTTCAATATCTTTTCTTTGTTATCCCCAACGGCAATTTCGTTTATCAAGCGATTCGAGCTGGCACCGCTCAGGTTAAGCGTTAGAAGACTTCTGCCAGCCTGCGATAATATATAATTCCTATTAACCCAACCTCCTTTGCTGAAATGAACATCGTCATAGACCACAAAAGAATCAACAGAGTGCGCCAACTGAAAATAACCCAAATAAGGAAAAAAGTACGGCTGCATTATTGCTAGCTTCATGTGGTCCTCATACTAGAAAGGAACACCATCGACCAAAAACAAAAGCAACTCAAAGACTTCATTTTCTGTGTTATTACGGGCAGATCGGGAGTTTGGGCCCAATCATTCTCGTTCTTGGTTTATCGCTCGCTTTATACAAAGCGATATCTTCTTCACGTCATTAAAATCCATTCCGGTGTTAATAGGGAGGCACAACGTACGCAGCGCTTTGGCTTGGGATTCCGGGAAAAAGTTACCCGCTCGATAAGCTGCAGTCTCATCCAGGCTCGGTGAAAAATAGGAACGTGCTATTACGTCTTCGCTTTGTAGCACTGCTTTAACCTTGTCCCTCACCGAGGGAGTCTCCAAAAGGATTGGGGCGTACGCCCCATTCCGTGTGCCCCTTTTTGACCAAGCAGGAAAGCTGACCCAGTCGTCAAGCTCTCGTTCGTATGCCTCTCCCACTGCCTTCCGGTGTTCCAAGATCGCCGGGAGATCGTCCAGCATTGCAAGACCCACTGCGGCGTGGAATTCACTCATCTTGGCATTCATACCTACATCGGGGATGGAGCCATCCACTGCCTCCAAGCCGAAGTTGATCAACCGGCGAGCCCGTTCGTGGTCTTCCGCTCGGCGGAAGACCACGGCCCCGCCCTCGCCAGTATGGAAGAGCTTTGTCGCATGGAGGCTCAGCGTCGCGGCATCTCCCCAACGCAGCACGCTGTGGCCGTCGTAATTCACACCCAAAGCATGAGCAGCGTCATAAACCGTCTTTAGTCCCTTCCGCCGTGCCAACTCATCAAAGCCCTCGACATCGCAGGGATTGCCATAGACATGGACGGGAACAAGCGCTTGCGTATCTGGGCCGCAGGCGGACTCCACCTTAGCCGGGTCAAGATTTAGGGTTTCCGGGTCAATATCCGCGTAACGAACGCCTAGGCCTTCGTTGCGGATAGCTGCACTGGTAGCGACAAAGGTAAACGGCGTCGAAACCGCTTCGCCTGAGATACCAAACGTTCGAAGAGCCACCTCCAGAGCAAGGGTTCCATTCGCTACCAAGAGGAGGTTATCCACCCCCAAGTAATCTCCCAGGCGCTCCTCCAATTCGCGAACAAGCGGGCCATTATTGGTCAACCACTGGGATTCGTATACCTGGTCGAGATAACCTTCAAGCTTTTTCCGGTTGGGGAGGTAGGGCCGGCCAACAGTGGTCATTGCATTTTCCTCAAACGGAAATCAGAAAGGCTTGTGAAAACGACCCGTCAAGGGAGGTCCACTATACCGCCATGCATGGCAGTCTGTTGAATGAGCGCGTGCCACTTCACCAACTCCTGGTACCACTTCAACGTAAGGGTTTTACTAGTCTTGTCCGTACGTCCCTCTTCCAAGGCACGCGTTACCTCTCGTACCCCGTCTTCGGCTACATACCGGGCTTTGAAACCGAGAGATTCAATTTTATCGAAAGCCACACGATAGGAACGATGGTCGGGATCGCCATACCATTCGATTTCCACATCCCTGGGAACGGTCTTGGCGACCTTCTTTGCCAACGACTCGAGCTGATAACTATTTTCAGGGGAACCAACATTAAAGATTTCGCCATTAATTCTTTCAACGTCAGCGCTAAGCATGAATGCCAGAGCCCGGGCAGTATCTTGGACATGCACCATAGGCCGCCATTGCGTTCCATCGCGCAGGAGAGGCAGCTTGCCGGTTATTAACGCCCCATAGGTCATGCCATTGACGGCTAGGTCAAATCGCATGCGCGGAGAGTACCCGTAAACAGTCGCTTGCCGCATAGCGACGGCGCAGAACTCGGAATCAGCCAATGGAAGAATGCCTTCTTCCGCTTTGCGATTTGCCTTTGCGTATGTAGTGAGTGGGTTGATAGGGCTATTCTCATCAGCCACCACACCTGCCTCTTGAAAACCATAGATGCTGCACGAGCTGGGGAAAATATAGCGTTTTATTCCCAATTGCTTGGCAAGATTGGCCGTATGCACGCGAGAACCATGGTTGATTTCCCAAGTCGATTGTTCGAAGAGTTCGCCACTTGGGTCGTTGGAAAGGGCCACCAGATCGATAACATGGTCGATACCCGCCAAATGGTCCGCGCGAATTCGGCGGCTATCTTCTCGAATAATCTCTATATGTTCATGATTCGCGATTAGGTCCCGGCCAAAAAAGAACCGATCCAAGATCCTTACAGCGTATCCACATTCCAACAGCTGAGGAACCAAGACACACCCGATATAACCGCCTCCGCCTGTCACCAGAACTTTTTCCATACTTTGACAGTCCTCGCGTTGCATCATCAAAGGTCAATGCCAATGCAGCAGCCGAAAAGAAAAAGCATATTCGCTAGTACTCGACGATTTACCATGACCGCTACTATATTGTTCAAACCATTCCACTAAATATTCACCGAGAAAGAAACAATAAAAAAGTACAGGCTAAGGTACGTATATGGGGCATTCTAGAACACCTCAGAATCAATTTTTAGCTGCAAAAGTGGGCCCATTCGGCGGGGGAGATGCTGCACTTGGAAATTGAGCTTGCGGGGCGAGGGTTAATCCGGTTAAGCTGGCACTGATAATCCTTTAATTACTCATGGCCAACGCCCTCATCGAGCCTCCTGCAAAACCTTCAAAAGGTATTGCCCGTACCCACTCTTTGCCAAAGATGCCGCCTGCCACTCTAAAGCCTCTGTCGAGATGAAACCCATTCGGTAGGCAATTTCCTCGAGGCAGGCAATTTTCAAACCCTGCCGGTCCTCCACTACTTTAATAAAATTAGCGGCATCCAGAAGCGCACCGTGGGTCCCGGTATCCAGCCAAGCCGTGCCACGGCCCAGAGGCTCTACATTGAGCATACCTTCTTCCAAGTACGCGCGGTTAACATCCGTAATCTCAAGCTCTCCGCGGTGTGAAGGCTCGAGCTCGGCTGCAACCTCCGCGACTTGGCCGTCATAAAAGTACAGTCCAGTTATCGCGTAATGAGAGGGTGGGTGCGGCGGCTTTTCCTGAATGTCTACGATATTCCAGTCCTGATCGTACGCAACAACTCCATAGTTCTCCGGGTCACTCACATAGTACCCGAATACGGTTGCCCCTTTTTTTCGTGAGGCGGCCTTCTTGAGGAGGCTACTCAGGCCTTGCCCGTAAAATATGTTGTCACCCAATATCAGGCTCACTGGCCGCCCATTGATAAAACTTTTCCCGACCCGGAAGGCATCAGCCAACCCTCTGGGTTCATCCTGAACGGCGTATTCGATGGCAATTCCCCATTGGGAACCGTCTCCCAACAGGGTGCGGAAAGCTTCTTGGTCTCGGGGCGTAGTGATAAGCAGTATTTCCCGAATACCAGCGAGCATAAGAACCGAGAGGGGATAATAAACCATCGGTTTATCATAAACGGGCATGAGCTGCTTGCTCACCCCATAGGTTAGAGGGTGAAGTCGAGTTCCGGTACCGCCGGCGAGGACAATCCCCTTCATGCTCGCTCCTACATTCACGCTCCCAGTGCAACTTCGTATTGCGGAGCAAATAGGATGCTGGGTAGATGAATCTCGATCGGCGGGCCCGTACCGGAACAGTCCTGCTACTCTCGGTGCCGCTCGTACGCCCGCGCCGCTTTCTGGCCCTCCGAGGCCGTCTGCGCCTCCTGCAGGAGTTCGGAGCGGATACTCCGCCCCCGTTCGATGATCTCGTTTTCCGTAGCGAGCAGCCAGCGCAACCACTCATCGGCCGTCTCTCCCCCCTCCTGTTGGAATCCGGCCTCAATGAGTTCACGAACGAGCGGACGCCGCTCCGTTTCGGCATTCGTGACCCTTCCCCAGTCGTCGGCCTCCTTGCCGGCGATCATTTCCCGGGTAAGGGCTTCCACGCGCTGCGCCAGCTCTTCCAGCGATGCCGGTAGGCGTGGCAACGGGGGCGGTGCATCGGCCATCGATGGTCAGGCAGTGACGTAGGATGCACCGGCCGAGTTCGCGGTCCGGTGGTGATAGCTTGCGGGGATCTCGTCCCAACCGGCCTTGATGTCGCGCATCAGATCCGCGACTTCATCCAGCTTCTCGATACTGTTCGAGAGATTGGCCTGGGTAAGTTGCCGGATCATGTAGTCATAGAGGGCCTCAAGATTACCGGCAATTTCCCCGCCCTGCTCGAAGTCCAGGCTCTGGTGGAGGCTGGAGATGATGGAGATGGCCCAGCCAATGTTGCGGCCCTTCTCCTGGGTGTCGCCGCGCTCCATGTGGCCGCGAGCCGTGGCGATCTTCTCCAGAACCCCACCCATGAGCATCTGGATTAGGCGGTGCGGGCTGGCAGCGGAGACCTCGGTCTGGAGGCTCGACTGCTTGTACTGGGACAGGGCGGCCCGCGGATTGCTGTAGGTCATGGTCTCGCTCCTCGTGGTTCCGGTCCGCAAACCCTGGGTTTCGGGCTGGTTAGATATTCATCCCGGCGAGGCTGGCGATTCCGCCACCTCCGCCGAGGTTGTTGGACACGAAGCTGCTGGTCTGCTGCATTTCCGCGATGGAGGCGTCCAGACTGGCGAACTGGGAGCGGTACCGCTGCGCCAGGCGGTCCATTCGCTCATTGAGGTCCGCGCGGCTCTGCTCGACGTTGTCCAGACGACGATTCAGGGAATCCTCGCGGGTGTCGATGGTTCCATCATCACCGGCAAAACGGTTGATTAGCTGGTCCATGGAACTGGCAACGCCGAGGGAGTAGCTGATGGTGCCCCGGTTGCCGGTGCCGCCACCGTCCACCCGGACCTGAATCCCTTCGGGGGCGCCATTCTGGGCGCGCAGGTACTGGCCATCCCCGGTAGCCGGCTCTCCCCCGATGGTGCCGGCCACGTCTACGCCCGCAGTCCCTGTCCCCGTACTCAGGCCCAGGGTCGCCGCGGTGTCGGTATCCACCGCGTCAATGGCCACGGTGCTGTTACTCCCGTAACTATTCGAGCGGATCTGCAGACCGCCGCCGCTAGCGCTGACCGAGACCTCGACACCGGCGTCGCTTAGATTGGCATCGCCGTTGATGCGGCTCTGCAGTTCGCCGGCCAGTTCATTCACCGACCCGTAGGTCTTCTGGGTGAGGCTGATGTTGCCGGAAGTCACCCCGTCCACGCTGAGGATCAGTTCGTCATTATCGGTGTCGACGGTGAAATCATTGACGGTCCCGCCACCATAGGAACCCCGGGTCGCCTCTTGGGTGACCGAGATGCCGTACTCCCCCGGCTGCGAGCCGTCCAGGGCACCGGAGAAAGAGACCTGATTGTCGGTGGTCTGGCCGCTCTCGGCGAACAGGTGGGCCACGTTCTGCGGATTATTGGTGAGCGCCTCGTCCAGACGCGCCTGGTCCACGGTCAATGTCCCGTCCCGGTTGGTACTCAGCCCGAGCTCGGTGAGGGTCGAGTAGGGCCCTTTGACCCCCTCCACCCGGTCCACCAGCATCTGCTGGAGGTCGTTCACGGCCATGCGCACCGTGCTGTCCCCACTCAGTGGGCCGCGGTTCTCCTCGTCGACACTCCACTGGGTGAGCGTATTGGTGGTATTCATGAACTCGTTGTACGAGTCCACGAAGCCCTGAATGGTCTCCTCTACCCCCTCGGTATCCCGGCTGACGTCGATGGTGGTGCTGCCGGTGCTCTGCAGATCGACAGACATGCCATCAATGACACCCTCCAGCGTGTTTCTGCTGCTGGTAACGTCGATCCCCTCGACCACCGCTTCGGCATTCTGGGCAGTCCGGGTCTCCTGGAGGTTGCTGTTGCCGGTATCCGGGGTGTAGGCGAGCCGCGACAACCCACTACCATCACCCAGGGTGCCATCACCGGTATCATTGACCGCGAGGCGGATGGCCTGGTCACTGCCGGTGCTTTCGGAGCTGAGCGTCAGCCGCGGCCCGTTGCCGTCGTCCACCAGGCTCGCCTGGACGCCCATGTTGGCATTGTTGATGGTGTCCCGGATCTCGCCGAGGGTGTTGTTGGAGCTGTCGATGGTGAGGGTCTGCGAGGCCCGATCCGGGTTCACCGTGAAGCTGGACTTGTCCGCGTTGTAGGTCCCGAACTGGAAGGTCAACTCGCCGGTCCCCACCACGTCATTGCTGCTGCCGTACTCCCCCGCCGACGAGGCCAGCCGGTGCGCGGTGGCAAGCTGGTCGACCTGGATGTCATAGCTCCCGGCTGCCGTCTCCTCGCTGGCAGAGGCCGTCGCCACCGTATCATCGGAGGAGGTCGCCGAGACCGCATTGAAGCTGTTGAAATCGGCCAGGCCTTCCAGGGAGTCCTGCAGGCCGCTCATGGCGCTCTTGAACTTGCCGAGCCCCGAGATGTCCTCCTCCAGGCGCTCCTGCTGGTTATCCAGACGAGTCGCGCTGGGCGCGCGCTCCGCCGAAACGATCTGGCTGACCAGCTGTTCGATGGGTAGCCCCGATCCCACGCCGGTGGCGGTCGTTATGGAAGCCATATCTCTATCCTCGCTCGGGAACCGTGCCCGGTTGAGGAGACGCCTTCCACCCCCTCAACCGGACCGACTCGCTCATGTCGATTCGTTGAACAACAACCCACGGATCCGTTCCATGTTCCGGGCCAGCTCCAGCATCTCGTCCGAGGGGATCTGGCGGATCACCTCATCGTTCTCCCGGTCCCGCACCTGGACCACCGTCCGGTCGATGTCCTCTTCGACGCGGAAATCCAGCTCCCGCTGGAACGCCCGGGTCATCTCGCGAACGTCGTCGACCATCCGCTCCATGTCCTTTTCATCCATGAGGGGGGAGGCGGATTCCCGGTCCGCCATTGCGTCTCCTCCGCTAGGAGAGTCCGCCTTTTCCGAAAGGGACTGCGAGCCCCGGTTCCGGTCAGGGCCGGGCAGGGTATTGGCAAAATCCCGCATTACATCACTATTCCAGCGCGTTTCCATGGTCCTTTATCCTCCCCAAGGGAGAGGGGGCCGGGTCGACCCCCTCATAGCCCCGGTTACGAAACCCTGATTACTGGAGCAGTGACAGGGCGTTCTGCGGGAGCTGGTTGGCCTGGGCCAGCATCGAGGTTCCCGCCTGCTGCAGGACCTGGGTCCGCGTCAGCTCCGAGGACTCCTTGGCGAAGTCAGCGTCCCTGATCTGCGACCGCGCTGAACTCATGTTTTCCACGCCCACTTCGAGGTTGGAGATGGTTGACTCCAGTCGATTCTGGGTCGCACCCAGCTCCGCGCGGATGCCACTGACATCATCAATGACCTGATCCATTGTGGAAATGACAGACCCGATAGAAGCTTGGCTCGGAGTGGACGAGATATCGATATCCGCGAAGCTAATATCGGCTCCGGTCGCAAGCGCACCCTTCGTCGCATTGGGGGTGGTGACTCCCAGGGTCTGGCCCTCATTGGCCCCGATCTGGAAGGTCATGGTGCCGTTGGAACCATCGAGAATGTTCTCCCCGTTGAACTCCGTCTCGCTCGCAATCCGATCGATCTCCGCGACCAACTGCTGCGCCTCATCGTCGAGCGCATCGCGGTCATCCGCAGCGTTGGTGTCGTTGGCCGACTGCACCGCCAGCTCACGAATCCGCTGGGACATGTTACTGATCTCGTCCAGTGCGCCTTCGGCCGTCTGAACCAGCGAAACCGCGTCGTTGGCGTTGCGGACCGCCTGGTTCATGCCGTTGATCTGGCCGCTGAAGCGCTCAGAGATGGCGAGACCAGCGGCGTCGTCCGCGGCGCTGTTGATCCGCAGGCCGGAGGAGAGCCGCTCCACCGCCTGGGACATCTGATTGTTGGTCGAGTTGAGATTCCGCTGGGCGTTCAGCGACATCACATTGGTGTTGATAACCTGAGCCATGGTCTTGTCTCCTCTGCTGCGGGGCTCTGGCCCCGCTCTGCTGGGCTTGGCGGACAGATCCGGTAGGGACCTTCACCGCCTTCACCTCTATTATCGTCGGCTCGGGGGAAAACTTTAGGGCCGTCGAAAGGGCCCGGGAGGGAAAACTTACGTCAGCCGATCTGGTTGAACAGGGAGAGCCCCTGGACGCGGGTATAGACCTGCTGCGCCGCCTGCAGCCCCACCATCCGGAGGTTGAGGTCGCTGGAGGCCTTGGCGTAGTCGAGGTCCTGGACCTGCGACAGGGTCTCCTTCATCTGGACCGTGTAGGCCTCGTTCACCGTCTCCTGGCTCTCCACGCTGTTGAGGCGGGCCCCGATGGAAGAGCGCACATTCAGGATATTGTTCTGGGCGTTATCCAGCTCCCGGATGGCCGTATCCATATCCATGGCCGCCTTGGCCCGCGCCTCGCCTCCCGACCAGTCGGAGCGCAGGGTCTCGAGCATGTCACGTACGGTCTGGAAGACGCTCTGACTCCGGGAGGATGATACGCGGAACTGATCCGTATTATCCGGTGAGCCGTCGATGGTCATGGTCACCCCTTCGAACTCGAAGGCTTCACCCGGTTGATAGGGCACCGTGGTCACGGCTGTGCCCTCGTCATCGTCCGTCACCTGGATCTCCTGACCACCGGCCCCGTCGGGCTGCACGGTCAGGGTGTACTCATGATCCAGGAGGGCCCCGGCGTCGGCGATGCCGGTGGCCGTGATACGGCCGCTCCCCGTGTTGCCATCATCGTAGTCGGCAACGAAACGTCCGTTACCCCGCTCCACTCCCATGAAAACCTCGTCTCCGGCATCCGTCTGCTGGACATCGAACTCCGGGCCGATTTTCAAGTTCCGCTCTCGCTGATCCCCGTGATACTCATAGCCATTAGCGGCAGAGTAGGAGAAGGGCTTGGTACTGCCCTTGGAGCCGGCAAAGAGATACTCTCCGGACCCGTCCTTGGTGTTGGCCAGTCCCATGAGTTCGTCCAGGCGTGACTCCACTTCGGCCGCGATGCTCTCCCGGTTGGCATCACTGAGACTGTCGGTATTCGCTCTCACGGCCAGTTCACGCACGCGCTGCAGGAGGTTGCCGACGGAACCCAGGGTCTCATCGGTCTGGGAGAGATGATTGCGGGCATAGTCGATATTTGACTGATACTGCTCCGTAACACGGACATTCTTGTCCAGATTCAGCATCTGGGTGGCAGCCACGGGATCGTCCGCCGGTGTAACCACTCGCTTGCCGGTCGCCATCTGCTTCTGGATCTTCGAAAGCTCAACCTGGTTATTCAGGATGCCGTCGACACCGCGCTGATTGATGGTGCTAGTTGCAATGCGGGCCATAGCGGGTCACCGAATGATGCTGATGAGGGAATCAAACATGGACTGAGAGGCGGAGATCACCCTCGAGGCCGCCTGGTAGGACTGCTGGAACTTCATCATCTCCGCTGCCTCCTCGTCGAGGTTAACGCCGGAGACGGACTCCCGTGCCTCCCGAGCCTGGGTCAGTAGTTTGTCCTTGGCGTCCATGCCGGTCTCGGCCTGGGCAGTACGGGTGCCGACGTCGGTGACCAGGCTGGAGTAGGTCTCCTGAAAGTCGGCCTCACCGTCGAGCATGGTCTTGTCGGTCTGCAGATTGGCCAGCTGCAGCATGTTGGAGTTGTCGCTCACACCGCCTTGGTTGTACTCGATGGAATAGGTATCACCTAAGCCGGGATCACCACTCAGACGAACGTCGTAACCCAGGTCGTTGTAGCCGTCGCCATTATTCGTTTCAAAGTGATCAATGACATCCATTCCTGTAGTGGAATCGTAGGTGCCCGTAACTGTGTTATTAGTATCCAGATTCTCGATCTCGATATCATACTCAGTGTCGCTAATCTCGCCGGTAATCCTGATCTCGAGCGGTGGGTTAAGCTGCTTCGATGTAGAGAAAGCCTCACCATCACCGGAACCCACCGCGCCACCGTTGGTGTTATAGACCTCCGCCTCACTCAGCTGGGCATCCCCCCGGTTGTCGGTACTCGATTCCACTCGAACCGGTGAAGCCGCCGCGACCTTGGCGGCCTCGTCCATGTTGGCGGCCATCTCGATGGTCCGCCCACCGGCCCGCGTGGGCTGGATGAGGTAGGAGTCGCCAGCGTTATCCGAACCAGCGCCAACGCTGAATGTCACCCCATCCACGGTAACGTCGCTACCGGCCGCTATACCGCTGGCCAACTCCTCGTTGGTCTTGTCGTCCAGCAGACGGAAGCCCGACCCCCCGGTGCCCACCAGCCGATAGTCCCGATCCGTCAGTTGGCTTGCATCGGTGATCTCGAACTGTACTGTAGGTGCGCCGGCAGAATTGTCAGGGTTCGGCTTGACCGGCTCCTTCTCGATATCGAAGAAATCCCCGCCGAGTTCGCCGTTGAGGTTCATGCCCTGGCGATGCTGCGCGTTGTAGTTCTCCGCCATGCCGTAGGCAACCCGACCCAGGGAATTGATGGCCGGATCCAGGATCTCCTGGCGAAAGTCCTTCACCGATCCCAGTTTGCCGCCGTCAATGAGGTCGGTGACGTTGACCACGGAATCGGCCTGGCGGTAGCCGATCTCGTTGCGGCTGCTGTCATACTGGTTGGGGATGATTTCCATGGGCTTGGCCTGGAAGTTGGAGACCAGGGACTGCCCCTTGCCGATGTAGACGTTCACCGCCTGGTTGTCCTGCTCCACCGTCTGCACTTCGACAAGCTCGGAGAGATCCTTGATGAGCTTCTCCCGCTGATCCAGCAGGTCATTGGGCTTATTGCCACTGGCCGAACCCTGCACGGTGGCGATCTGCTCATTGAGGGCGGCGATCTCCTCACCCAGCGCATTCGCTCGCTGGACCCCATCGCTGAGTTCGGTGTTGACCTGTTCCTCCAGGGTCTCAAGCTGGCGGTACATGGTCTGAAAGCGCTCGGTGAGCGTCTCGCCGTTGGAGAGCAGAACCTCCCGCGCAGAGACGGCCGAGGGGTCATCGGCCACGCCCTGATTGGCGTCGAAGAAGCTGGAGATAGCCGGATCGAGCCCCGCCTCCGGGTCGGCCAGGAGGTTATCCACCCGGGACGCATACTTGTGATAGCTCTCCTGGTAGTTCGCCTCGCTGGTACGCATCTCCAGCTGCTTGGTGAGGAACTCGTCGGCCATTCGACGGACGTTGGTAACGTCAGCACCGTTGCCCTGGAAGCCAGCACCGGTATAGGTCGGATTCCGGCTGGTGATGATGGACTCCTGGCGGCTGTAGCCCTCCGTGTTCACGTTGCTCACGTTGTGGCTGATCGTCGCCAGCGCCCGCTGGGAGGCCAGCAGGCCGGAGGTACCGATATTCAGGGGATTACCAGAAGCCATCTCTTGTCACCTCACCGGCCCCCGCGGGGCCTGTTCATCCCGTAATAGCGGCCGAGTTCAGGAAACCTTGACCTCGTCGGCGGCCACGGCCGCCAGGGGTTCGCTCTGCATCACCCGCTCCACCTTGTCGGCGTAGTCGGGGTCGGTGGCGTAGCCGGCCTCCTGCAGGCCGCGGATGAAGCCGGACTGGTCGCCCTGCTGCAGGGCCTCGCCGTAGCGCGGATTGGACTTCAGGAAGTCCACATAGTCGCGAAAGCTCTCGGCGTAACTGTCGTAGGCGCGGAAGTCGTCCCGCATGCCCACCATCCGGCCGCCCATGAACTCCCGGGTCTGGATGGAGACGCTGTCTCCCTCCCAGCTACGGTCGGCCTTGATGTTGAAGAGATTGCGGCTGTTGCGGCCGTCCTCGCCCCGGGCCACCTGCTGGCCCCAGCCGGTCTCCAGCGCCGCCTGGGCCACCAGGACCTCGGGGCCCACATCGAGCTCATCCGCCGCGGCCTCGGCCTCCGGCCAGAGCCGACGGACGAAGTCCCGGGCCGAGGCGAATTCCTCGTCGCCCCCGGGCTCACCCTCGCCCGCCGCCTCGGCGGTGGGCGGCACCGGGATGGCGCGCTCAAACTCGTCCTGGATGGTCCGCCCCGCCTCGCCCTCGTCATCGCTGCTGGCACCACCGCCGAGGTGGGGCCGGATCTGATCCTTGATCATGTCGGCGATGCCGAGGCTCTGGCTGTCGGCCAGGCCGTTGGCCAGCTGCTTGTCGTGGAGCTCTTCGAAGGTATCCATGGCATTACTGTCGAAAAGGGCGTTGTCGGGGGAGGCGTCGCGCATGTTCTTGAGCATCATCTGGGTAAAGACGGCCTCGAACTGCTGGGCCACTTCGTCCAGGGCGGCCCGGGCGTCCTCGCGGGCCTTGCCCCGGAGGTTGCCCAGGCCCTGGAAGTCGGTGTAGACGCTGGCGGAAGCGGCTGCGCTCATGGTGGCTCCCTAGATGACCTCGAACTGGGCCCGCAGGGCGCCGGCCTGTTTCAGCGCCTCGAGGATGGCCACCAGGTCCGACGGCGAGGCGCCCACCTCGTTCACCGCGCGCACCAGGGAGTCCAGCTCCACGCCGGGCTCGAAGAGGAACATGGGCGCATCCTCCTGCTCCACGTCCACCTCGCTCTCCGGCGTCACCACCGTCTCGCCCTCGCCGAAGGGGGCCGGCTGGTCGGTCTGGAAGTCCTCGTCGATGGTCACGGTGAGGCTGCCGTGGGAGACCGCCGCCGGCATGACCCGGACGTTGCGCCCCACCACCACGGTCCCGGTCCGCGAGTTGACCACGACCTTGGCCTTGCCCTCGTCGGGGGTGACCTCCAGGTTCTCGATGAGCGAGACGTAGGAGACCCGGCGGGAGGAGTCGTTGGGCGCCCGGACCGCCACCGAGCCGGCATCCCGGGCGCGGGCAGTATTGGGCCCGATACGCTCGTTGATCACCTCCACCACGCGGTGTGCGGTGGTGAAGTCGGGCTCGTGGAGATTGAAGATGAAGCGGTCCTTGCCGCCGAAGCTGGTGGGGACCGCCTTCTCGACGGTGGCACCGCCGGGGACGCGGCCGGCGGAGGGGATGTTCACGGTGACGCTGGAGCCATCCGCCCCCTCGGCGGCCAGGCCGCCCACTACGAGGTTGCCCTGGGCCATGGCGTAGACCTGGCCGTCCACCGCCCGCATGGGCGTCATGAGCAGGGTGCCGCCGCGCAGGCTCTCGGCGTTGCCCAGGGAGGAGACGGTGACGTCGATCTCCTGGCCGGGCTTGGCGAAGGGGGGCAGCTCGGCGCTCACCGTCACCGCGGCGATGTTGCGCAGCTGCATGTTCTGGCCCGCCGGCATGCGCACGCCGAAGCGCTCGAGCATGGAGCGCATGCTCTGGATGGTGAAGGGCGTCTGGCTGGTCTGGTCACCGGTGCCGTTGAGGCCGACCACCAGGCCGTAGCCCACCAGCTGGTTGCTCCGCACGCCCTGGATGTCGGCGACATCCTTGATCCGCATGGCCTCCGCCGAACCCACCAGCAGGAAGGTCAGGAGGAAGGCGACCATCCCGGTCGCGAGCGAGCGTGGCATCGTGCTTGGTTTCATGGTGTTGTCCCGTTCACGAAGGTGGCTGGCCCAATCCATTCAATCGCCATGCCATTCTTTCAGGGCATTGCTCATCAAGGACTTGCGCCCACTCCCGCCGGCCGATGGCTGGCCGGCGGCAAGGGCTTGCCGGTCAGAAGGGCCAGACGCTGCCGAGGAAGCGGGTGAGCCAGCCCTTCTCGGAGGCATCCGCCAGCATGCCGGTTCCCTCGTAGGTGATCTGGGGGTCGGCCACCCGGGAGGAGGGCACGGTGTTCTCGGCGGTGATATCCCGCGGCCGCACGATGCCGGAGAAGCGGATGTGCTCGTCGCCGCCGGTGAGCGAGAGGACCTTCTCCCCGCGCACTACCAGATTGCCGTTGGCCAGGACCTCCACCACGGTGACGGTGATGTCGCCCTGGAGGCTGTTGCTCTGGCTGGAATCGCCGCCGCCCTCGAACTCGCTGTTGGACCCGATACCGAGGCTCAGGTTGTTGTCCTCGTTGCTGTCCAGGGGCAGGACGCCGGGCGCGTTGAACTGGGGCGCCGCACCCAGGATGTTGGGATTCTCCATCTCCATGGAGTTGGTCCGATTGGTGGCGGCGTTGTTGCTCTTGCTGGCGCTGGTGGTCTCGTCCAGCTGGACCGTCAGGATGTCCCCCACCCCGGCGGCACGCTGGTCGCCGTAGAGCCCCATGTTGTTGCCCTGGGCGTAGAGGCCGCCGGGATTGGCGTCCTGCTGCGGCTCGGCGGCCACCGGGCGCACCGGCGAGTAGGCCGGATCGCGCTTGGCCATGTCGGGGCTGGTGGTGCAACCGGTGGCGGCCACCAGGCCGAGGACAATGAGAATACGGCGAGTCATGGCGGCCCCCTTAGAGCTGCTGGTTGGCGTACTGGAGCATCTCGTCGGCCGCCGAGATGGCCTTGGAGTTCATCTCGTAGGCGCGCTGGGTCTCGATCATCCCCACCAGCTCCTGGACCGAACTCACGTTGGAGCCCTCCACGTAGCCCTGGAGGATCTGGCCCAGGCCGTCCTGCCCCGGGATGCCGGCCTGGGGCGCCCCGGAAGCGGCGGTCTCCACGTACTGGTTCTCCCCGATGGGCTGAAGCCCGGTGGGATTGACGAAGTTCACCGTCTCCAGATTGCCGACGATCTGGGTACCGGCCTCGCCCGGTGTGGTGACACTCACCGTCCCGTCGCTGCCGATATCCACACTCTGGGCGTTCTCGGGGATGTTGATGCCCGGCTGGACCTGGTAGCCGTTGGAGGTCACCAGCTGGCCATCGCTGTTCAGCTGGAACTGGCCGTCCCGGGTGTAGGCAACCTCGCCATTGGGCCGCAGGACCTGGAAGAAGCCCTGCCCCTGGATGGCGACATCGAGGTTGTTACCGGTGGACTGGACATCGCCCTGAGTGTGGAGCTTCTGGGTGGCGACGGTGCGGACACCGCTGCCGAGCATCAGCCCCGAGGGGAGCTGGGTGTCCTGGGTGGTCTGGGCTCCGGGCTGACGCACATTCTGGTAGATGAGGTCCTCGAAGACGGCGCGGTCCTTCTTGAACCCCACCGTGGAGACGTTGGCCAGGTTATTGGAGATGGTGTCCAGCTTCTTCTGCTGGGCTTCGACACCGGTACTGGCGATTGCAAGCGAACGATTCATTGGTACTACCCCCGGTTACTGAAGCCGCATGACCTGGGCGGTGGACTGGGCATTGTCATCCGCCGCCTTCATGACCTTGACCTGCATCTCGTGCTTGCGCTGGAGCTCGATCATCTGCACCAGCGATTCCACGGGGCTGACATTGCTGCCTTCCAGGGCACCGGCCACCACGCGGACCTCACCATCCGCCGGAGCAGGCTCCCCATCGGCGCGGCGCAGGAGGCCGTCGTTGCCCTTCCGGAGGTCTTCCAGGTCGGGATTCACCAATTGCAGGCGGTCCACAACGGCCACCGCATTGGGCGGCGCCCCCTCGGGCTGGACGGTGATGCTGCCGTCGGCCCCGATCTCGATGCTGGAATTCGGCGGCACGGCCACCGGTCCGTTCTCCCCGAGCACCGGCTGGCCGGCCCCGTTCTCCAGGATGCCGCCGGCACTCACGCGGAAGTCACCGCGCCGCGTATAGGCGGGCTCGCCCTGTTCATCCTGGACGGCAAAGAAGCCCTCCCCCTGGATGGCAACGTCGAGATCCCGGCCGGTGCTCTGCAGCGGGCCGGCCTCGAAGTTGATTCCCGGCCGCTCCACCTGGGCGTAGGCGCGGCTGTTATAGCCCGGGCCCTGCACCGGCATGCTGCGGAACTGGGCGAAATCCTCGCGAAAGCCGGGCGTGCTGGCGTTGGCGAGGTTGTTGTTCGTGGACTCCAGGGAGCGCATGGCGTGCTTGGCGCCGGTCATCCCGATGTAGAGCATCCGATCCATCTTGGCTTTGCTCCAATGGCTGACTTTGCCCTCTCGGATGCAGGCTGCGTGCCAACAAATGGGCGGCAGGAATTAACGAGAATTTTCAGTGAATTGCGAGGCCTGGAACAATGTGATGGAGCTGGTGGCGGGGGCTGCTGCCGGCAAGGGGTTGCCGAAGAGGAAGGGGAACGGCAACGAGCCCCGGGGCGTTGCCGCCGCCGGGGCTCGTCGGGGGTGGGCCTGGGCTAGCGCAGGTTGATGAGGGTCTGGGTGATGGTGTCCTGGGTCTGGATGGTCTTGGAGTTGGCCTGGTAGTTCCGCTGGGCGGTGATCAGGCTCGTCAGCTCCTCGGCCAGGTCGACGTTGGAGGCCTCCACGGCGCCGGACTGGATCAGGCCCAGGTTGCTGGTTCCGGGCTGACCCAGTAGCGGCTCCCCGGAGTCTGAACTCTCCGTCCAGGCGGTATCACCATCCGGCTGCAGGCCCTGCGGATTGGAGAAATTGGAGAGCGCGATCTGGCCCAGTTCCTGAGAATCCCCGTTAGTATAGTTCGCTAGGGCAACGCCCTGGTCATTGATGCTAATCCCGGTGAGAAGACCGGAGGCATAGCCGTCCTGATTCAACCGGTTGGTGGCGGAGTCCTTGGCGTACTGGGTGGCACCGGAAAAATCCACTTGAATGGGATTGAGATCTGCGGAGCCATTGTTAAACGAAAAATCGTAATCCATTACACCTCCGCCGTCCGAGGTTGTCTCATCCAGGTCGCCATTGTCAGTAAATTCTAGACGGCGCGCCTGCTGCACTCCCGGAAATTCAGTCAGGTCCCCATTCGGATCGTACTGGTCGGCACCCGGATTCGTTACCTCACCGTCGGCCATCTGCGTATAGACATCCCACGTGTTGTCCGACACCTTGCGGAAGTACATTCTCATTTCATGCTGCGACCCCAGAGAGTCATAAACCGTCTGAGAGGTCGAATAATTGTAGCTCTCTGTCTCATCTGGGTCGAAAGTCGCCACGGGAGGTACATCATTATCCGCATTGAGGTTCAGGCCTACCTCGGAGGTCGTGGTAGGTGCGGGCTCCCCCTCCTCGGTAGAGAGGCGAAGGTCCTGAAGCTGTCCGGTGTTGAAGGTACCGTCCCCGTTGGGGGGGAAGACCTGTAGCCGCTGGTCGCGACCGTTGACCACGTAACCCTCGTCGTCCGGCGAGAACTGGCCGGCCCGGGTGTACTTCTCCGCACCCTGATCGCTGACCGTAAAGAAGCCCTTGCCGGAGATGGCCAGGTCGAGGTTGTTGTCGGTGTACTCGATGTTGCCCTCGTTCATCTGCTGCTGGATCTGCGAGGTGCGCACACCGTTGCCGGAGGCCAGCCGGCTGATCCCCTGGTAGGAGGCGGCGTAGACGTCGACGAACTCCGCCCTCGACCGTTTAAAACCCGTCGTGCTGGCGTTGGCGATGTTGTTACCCGTGACACTGAGGTCCTGCGAGGCGGCATTGAGGCCGCTCAATCCGATACGGAAGGACATGGCAGTTCACTCCTTTCCCTTGCGAAGTCGTTACATGATCTCCTGGATCTTGTCCAGGCCCATTGTCTCGCCGCCGGCCAGGTTCAGCTTCATCCCCTGACCGCCGGATCCCATGGAGACGCTATCCACCCGTGCCAGCACGGAGGTCTCCAGGCTCTTGTTCTGTCCCTCCTGCAGCCCCTCGGCACTTATCTCGTAATTGCCGGGCGGCAGGGAATTGCCGTCATTATCGGTCCCGTCCCAGCTGAAGAAGTGGCGCCCCTCGGGGAGCTGCCCCATCTGGATATTGCGAACCTCCTGGCCGGCGCCGTTGTAGACCGACACCGAGACGTCCTGGGCGCTGGAATCCAGCTGGATGGCGCCGCCAGCCGCATTCTCGCCGTCATAGCGGACCGATTCCCCCGGTGCCAGGACCGACCGGCCGATCATGGAGGAGGCCTGCAGCGCCTGATTGGAGCTCAGATCCTCCGCCAGGTCGGTGAAGGTCTCGGTGAGTTCCTTCATGCCCTGGGCCTGGCTGAAGGTCGCCATCTGGCTCATGAACTCCCCGTTGTCCTGGGGGCTCGTGGGATCCTGGTTCTCCAGCTGCGCCATCATGAGCTCCAGGAACTGGTCCTGGCCCACCGAGGCGGGATCGCTGTCCTCCTTCTTGTTCTCCTCCCGGTTACTGGTCAGCCCCAACTGCTCGTAGGGGTTCTTCCCCGAGGTGGGATCGATGGCCATGGTCCATTTCCTCCTGGCTAGCGGCCCATCTGCAGGGTCCGCATGTACATCTGCTTGGCCGAGTTGAAGACCTCCAGATTGCTCTCGTAGGAGCGCTGGGCGGAGATCAGGTTGGCCATCTCCTCCATGGGATTGACGTTGGGCTTGAAGATGTAGCCCTCCTCGTTCGCCATGGGATGACTGGGGTCGTACTGCTGCTGCAGGGGCGCCTCGCTCTCCACGATCTCGCGCACCCGCACCCCGGCGCTTGCCTCGCCGATGCCGGTGCCGCCATTACCGCCGGCCGCCGCCTGCTCCTGGCGATAGACCGCCTCGAAGACCGGCTGCCGGGCCCGGTAGGTTTCGCCGGTACTGCTGCTCACGGTGTCGGCATTGGCCAGGTTGCTGGAGGTCACGTTCATCCGCAGCCGCTGGGCCGTCATTGCCGAACCGGCGGTATCAAACATGCTGAAGAAGGACATCAGCCCTGGCCTCCCGCCGCCTTGTTGAGGGTGGAAAAGGTCCCCTCCACGAACTGCAGAGACGCCATGTAGCGCATGCTGTTCTCGGAGAAGCGGGTCTGCTCCTTGGCCGCATCCACGGTGTTGCCGTCGATGGAGGGCTGGAAGGGGACGCGATACTGGAGCTCGCCGGCCTGGCCGCCGGGACCACCGAGGTGGCCCTCGCTGGTCGTCGCCATGGTCAGGCCCTCACGACGCCCCAGCTCCGCCCGCATGGCCCCCTCGAAGTCGATATCCCGGGCCTTGTAGTTGGGCGTATCCGCATTGGCGAGATTGGCCCCGAGCACCTGGGAGCGCTGGTGGGCCAGCTTCATGGCCTGGGGGTGGATCCCCAGGGCGTCGTCGACACTGATGGCCATGTGCATTCCTCCGGCGTTGCCTTTGCCCGGAGAAATGCAACGGGTGTGCCATCTTTCTGGTTCTTTTTATATCAAGGAGTTACGGGGATCTTGCTGCGGCAACAGGGTTTGCCGGGCGGCAAGGGGTTGCCGCCGGAAGGGCTCAACCGCGCAGGCGGTAGAGGACGCCGCCACCGGCCCGGACCAGTTCGTAGGCGTCGGAGTAGCCGGTCACCGACTCCGAGGAGCCGAGGATGAGGTAGCCACCGGGGTTCAGCTGCTTGGCCAGCCGCCCCAGGATGTCCCGCTTGAGGTCGGCGGAGAAGTAGATGAGGACGTTGCGGCAGAAGATGATGTCGAACTTGCCGTAGCTGGAGAAGCTCGCCATGAGGTTCCCCTCGCGGAAGCTCGTGCGCTTGCGGATGGACTCGTTGGCCTGCCAGCAGTCGCCCTTCTCGGTGAAGTACTTGTCCTGCCGCTCCTTGTCCAGCCCGCGCGCCACGGCGAGCTTGTCGTAACAGGCCTCCTTGGCGTCACGGACCATGCTCGGGGAGATGTCCGTACCCAGGATCTCGGCGTCCCGGGGCATGGCTCCGGGATGAGCCCGCTGATACTCGTCGATTACGATGGAGATGGAGAAGACCTCCTGCCCCGAGGAGCAGGCGGCCGACCAGATCCGGAGCGGCCGGTTCAAACGCTGGGCCGTAAGCTCCGGAAGGATGTGATCGGAGAGCTGCCGGAAGGGGACCTTGTCCCGGAACCAGGAGGTCTCGTTGGTGGTCATGGCATCGATGATCTTCTCCTTGAGCCCGGCGGGCCGGCCGGCCTTGATGGCGCGGACCAGCTCGCTGAGGCTCTCGATGCCGTTCTCCCGCATCAGCCGGCTCAGCCGACTGTTGACCAGGTACTGCTTGTTGGCCCCCAGGGTGATCCCCGCCGAGTCCTCCAGGAAGAGGCGGAAGCTCTCGTATTCGTCGTCACTGAACTGCTGGGTCATCTCTGGGCGTTCCCGGGCCTGCGGGGCTAGTGTGGGGTTCATTGTAGAACGAACGAGCAAATTGCCGAAATCCGGAGCGGATCCGTGACGGTTGTTGCACCGCCACCCCGGCTGGCGCAAACTCAAGTTCCTATGCAGACCCTCGCCCCGCTCTCCCTACTCCGGATCCTGCTCGTCGCCCTGCTGTTCGCTTCCGCCGCCCAGGCGCAGGAGGACGAGGCCATCCAGAGCCCGGCCTCCATCGAGCGCGCCATCGAGGCCTTCGTGGTCCATCAGGTCCCGGACCGGGATGGCCGGCTGGAGATCGAAGTAGGCTATATCGACCCGCGGCTTCGGCTGACGCAGTGCGGCCACGAGCCGGAGGTCTTCCTGCCACCGAACACGCAGCTATCCGGACGCGCCACGGTAGGCGTGCAGTGCCAGACGCCGGAACGCTGGCGGGTCTACATCCCGGTGGAGGTGCGCCACATGATCCCGGTGGTGGTAGCGCGCAATCCGATCTATCGGGGGGAGACGGTGGAGCGGGGTGATCTCGGTCAGGAGTCCCGGGATACCTCGGGACTTCGGGGTGGCCACTTCACGGATCCGGGAGAGGTCGCCGGCCAGCAGGCCGAGCGCCGGCTGCGGCCGGGCCGGGTGATCAGCGGACGGGACGTGGCACCACCGATCCTCGTCGAGCGTGGCGCCCGGGTAACCATCACCGCCGGCAGCGGCGGCTTTGCCGTCTCCGTGAAGGGCGAGGCGCTGGCCGACGGCCGCAAGGGGGAGACCATCCCGGTACGCAACCTCTCCTCGGAGCGCGAGGTGGACGCCGAGGTAGTCGGCCCGGGGCGCGTACAGGTACGCTGATCCGGTTCTCGACTTTTTTCGGATCCGGCCCTAAAGGTTTCCCGGCTCCGGCCGCTACCGAGGGCAACAACCCCGCAAGCGGTTAACGAATATGGCTATCGAATTCAACAATCGGGTCCTCCCCGGACAGACCCGTATCAACGAACGGGACTCCACCCGTCCGGAGAGCGGCAGTGGCGAGAATGCCGCCACGAAGAGCTCCGGGAGCGCCGGTGACAAGGTCAGCTTCACCGATGTCGCCTCCCGGCTCCAGAGCCTGGAGGCCGCCATGGCGCAGGAGCCGGCCGTGGATCCCCATCGCGTGGAGTCGGTCCGTCAGTCCATTGAGGACGGCACCTTCGAGGTCAATGCCGAGTCCATCGCTAGTCGCCTGATGGAGATGGATCAGGACCTGGGGAACAACGGCGAATGAGCGCCCCCGACCGCCTCCTCCGGACGCTGAAGGAGCAGCTCGAGCGCGAGGAAGGGCTGATGGCCGAACTGGAGTCGGCCCTGGAGGCGGAGAGCAGCGCCCTCGCCCGGCGTGATGCCACGCCACTGGACGAGGCAGTCGCCCGCAAGCAGGCCGCGCTGGAGGGCCTCGGCGAGGCCGTCAACCAGCGCCTGCGCTGGATGCAGAGCCAGGGGCTGGAAGCCGGCCTGGAGGGCATCCGCGCCGCCGCCGGGGAGACCGACCCCGACCTCCCGGACCGCTGGGAAGCACTGGCCCAGCGGCTGGAGGCCGCCCAGCAGCAGAACGAGATCAATGGCCAGATCCTGGAGGCCACCCGCCAGGGGGTCGAGGAGCTGCTGACCATCTTCCGCTCGCCGGCGCCCAAGGCCGATGCGGGCGTCGAACTCTACACCGCCGGCGGACGCAGCGGCGTTCGTCGGGGCCCCTCCGGCGGAAGCCTCACCCAGGCCTAGGGGCACCACCCTCCCCTCTTCCATCCACCTCGATGCCTCCTCCAGCTTCCTGGTGACGGCTTCGCGGTGTGCAAAACGTGGCCATCCCCGCTAAACTGCCGCCGCCGCGCACTCAAAACGTTCTGGAATCACCTTGGGCTCCCTGGCAGACAACGATAACCACATCACTCGGCCCCACCAGATCGTCGGCATCCTCCGCCGGCTGGCGGACGGGCGCCATATCGTGAACGTCAGCACCCCCTTTGGCGGAAACCAGATCCATACCAGCGCCATCCTCGACGTCAATGCCGAGCGCGGTTACCTCCTGCTGGACGAACTCAATCCCCCACCCTCGACTTATGACGGCCTCACCGAGCGCCGGGTCGGGATCTTCGCGCAACTTGGCGGGGTGGACGTGAGCTTCTCCACGACGGTGTCGCGGGTGGGGCGCGAGGACGGGACCCCCTGGCTGCTGCTGGCCTTGCCGGAACATCTGCTCTACCAGCAGCGCCGGGAGCACTTCCGGGCCGCAGCCAGCTCCGCCGATCCCATCCCGGTCCGACTGGGTCTGGAGGGGCGCGAGGGCCCCATGATCCAGGGCGAACTCGCCGACATCTCCATCGGCGGTCTCGGAGTCCGCATGGACAGCCGTGTCCAGATTCCGGAAGACTTCGGGCACGGAACCCTGATCCCGTACGCGGCCGTAGACGTCCCCGGTCAATCCCGTCCCCTGGAATGCAAGCTGGAAGTGCGCGCCGTGCGCGAGGATACCGATAACAGGCGGCGGCAGATCGGCCTGCGTTTCATCGACCTCGACCCCCGCAGCGAGCGACAGGTGGAAAAGCTGGTTTTCGCCATGGATCGGGAGCAGCGCCGGCGGGGCACGTGACTCCTGAATCCGGAGCCTCCTTTACAACGGCCGGTCACCGCCCTATCATGCCGGCTTCCCGTTCAGGGACCCGGGGCCGTAGCTCAGCTGGGAGAGCGTCGCGTTCGCAACGCGAAGGTCAGGGGTTCGATCCCCCTCGGCTCCACCAATCATCTCTTGCGATCAGGCACTTGAAGCGGTAGAGAGACCGTATCCAGCGGGTGTCTGCTTCCCTTGGAATCCGTTCCCGCGCCTGCTCGGCGGTGCGGGAACGGGCTTCCTGCCTCGCGGAACACCGCTAGCACCCTGTCGCTCATGGGCACTGGCTGGCGAATGCCCCCTCAGCCCTGCGTATCCGCCTCGCAGAGCCGCTGCTTGTGGTCCGGCATGTTATCCGGGCAATCGCCGCAGGCCTCGTTGCCGGGCAGGGCCCAGTCGATCTTCTGGGGGTACGGCAGATCCATGCCGTCCATGATGGCCACGAACTCCGCCTCGCTTTTGCCCTTGCCCAGACGCGGATTGCGCGCCTTCTCCTGACTGATGGTGGTGATGCAGCGCTCCTCGTAGTCGTGGCACGGGTAGACCAGGGTCTCGTCCGGCAGGTTAAAGAACTTGTCGTGGATGCTCCGGTAGAGGGTCGACGCATCCCCCGACTGGAAATCGGTACGACCGCACGCCTCGATGAGCAGGGCATCCCCGGAGAAGAGCATCTTCAGGCCCGCGTTATCCAGCAGGTAGGCGTGGTGGGTATCGGTGTGCCCCGGGGTGTAGAGGGGATTCACCTCCAGGTGGCCCACCCGTAGCGGCTCGCCCTCGCGCAGGCCGAGGTCGCGGCAGGGAAGATCGTCCATGGCGGGGCCGGCCAGCCGGCAACCGGTCCGGTCGCGCAGCAGCCGCCCGCCGGTGATGTGGTCGGCGTGGATGTGGGTCTCCACGGCGTAGTCCAGCGTCAGCCCCAGCTCCTGGAGCACGGCCAGGTCGCGGTCCACGGTCTCGATGACCGGGTCGATGAGGGCCGTCGTGCCGGTATCACTGCAGTGCAGCAGGTAGGTGTAGGTGGATGATTCGGGTTCGAACAACTGCTTGAAAAGCATGGTGCCTTCCTCTCGGTTCATCAGTTCGACGGTGGTCACGTAGCCATCCTCAAGCGTAGCCCATATGCCTCGCGTGGACGGCCTGCCGGTGGGGTACCGCTTCCGCCGAAGCGGGTCAACTCCGGACGAGGCCTCCGGATTCCCGTTGCTGCCGTCGTTCAGTATTCGCGCCACCCTCTCGGATGAGCGCAGAAAATCCGCTCGAGTTGTTCGAGAATTGACACCAATAAGGCGGGATGCGGTAATCACGCGCTTGCCCACCACCGACAGACCGAGGAATTCGTGGACAAGGCAACCTTCATCGGCTTCCTGCTGGGGATCACCACCGTAGTAGGGGCCATCGTTCTGGGTGGCGACAGCGCCCAGTTCCTGTATCCCCCGGCCCTGCTCATCGTCCTCGGCGGGACCCTGGCCGGGACCCTGATCAAGTTCTCCCTGGGGCAGGTCGGCAACTCCCTGAAGGTCGCCTTCATGGCCTTCCGGCTGCCGAGCGAGAACCCGCGCGACCTCATCGAGCGCAGCAAGGAGATCGCCAACACGGCGCGCAAGAACGGCCTGCTGGCCCTGGAAGACGAGGTCTCGCCCAACGACTTCTACCGCAAGGGGCTGCAGATGCTGGTGGACGGGATGGATCCCGATACCGTCCAGCGCGCCCTGCACGAGGAGCTGGACCACGCCTGGGAGCGCCACGAGATCGGCCAGCGCGTCTTCCGGAGCATCGGCGAGCAGGCGCCCGCCTTCGGCATGATCGGCACCCTGGTGGGGCTGGTGCAGATGCTGGGCAACCTGGAAAACCCCGAGGCCGTGGGGCCCGGCATGGCCGTGGCCCTGCTCACGACCCTCTACGGCGCCGTCTTCGCCCAGCTGGTGGCCATCCCCATCGCCGATAACCTGGAGCAGCGGGCCGAGAGCGAGTACGCCAACCACTCCCTCATCATGGAGGCCATCGGCCTCATCCAGCAGGGGACCAATGCCCGCCTGCTGGACGAGATCCTGGGGGCCTACCTCCCGGGCCGCGAACGCCGGCAGGAGGTGCCGGGCGAGGGCCGGGAGGAGGGCTCGTGAAACGGCGCAAGGCCGCCGGCGGGGCACCGGCCTGGATGACCACCTTCGCCGACCTCATGGCGGTACTGGTGGTCTTCTTCGTCATGCTCTACGCCTTCTCCACCATCGACGCCGAGAAGTACGAACGGATGGCCACGTCCCTCAAGCGGACCCTCAATCCCGAGGCGGCCGGTCAGCCGGCCGACCCCAGTCTCATCGACCTGGAGGGCCACTCCCAGCAACCCTCCTCCATCGAGTCCATAGAGCGCCCGCGACCGTCTCCACGAGAAGAGAGCGGGGAGAAGAAGCGCAGCGAGGTGGTCAACGAGATCCGCAGGGCCCTGCAGGATCCCATCCAGAAGGGATTGATCAAGGTCGCCGCCGGGGAGAGCGGCGTCCTCATCCGCTTTCAGGAACAGGCCATGTTCCGGACCGGCGACGTCCGGATCTCCGAGGGTTTTCGTGGCGCCCTGACCACCCTCGCCCGGATCCTGCAGGGCACGCCCGGCGACGTCCGGGTGGCCGGCCACACCGACGACGTCCCCATCGAGAGTTCGCGCTTTCGCTCCAACTGGGCCCTCTCCGCCGAGCGCGCCGTCTCGGTGGTCCACGCCTTCGAGGACGGCGGGATCCGGTCCGACCGCCTGGTGGTCGAGGGCCACGCCCACACTCGCCCCGTACGCCCCAACGACTCCGCCGACAACCGCGCCCGCAATCGCCGGGTGGACGTCTACATCTTCGAGAACGACTAGCCCGCCATTCGTCGACGGCGAGCCGCCACAAGGCCGGGGAGGTGGACTCCTTCCACCCCCTGCTCTAATGAGGGACTCCATGACCAGTGACTCCCCGCAACATCTCTCCGTCCTGCTCGTCGAGGACAACCCGGCGGACGCCCAGCTTGTACGGGACCTGCTGGAGGCCATTGAAGAGACGACCTTCACCGTCACCACGGTCCACCGCCTTGCCGAGGCCCAGCAGAAGGCGGATGAGGCCGCTTTCGATGTCGTACTCCTCGACATGGGCCTGCCCGACTCCGAGGGCCTGGTCACGGTCCAGGCCTTCCGTGGGGGGCCCGGCAGCCATCTGCCGCTGGTGGTGATGACCGGGCGGGAAGAGGCCCACCTGGGTAGGGAGGCACTCCGCTTCGGAAGCCAGGACTTCCTCCGCAAGCAGGATCTGGCACCACCCATGCTCGAACGGATCCTGCTCTACGCAGTGGAGCGCCATCGCACCCAGCGCCGCCTGGAACTCCTGGCAACCGCCTTCGATAGCGGTCAGGCCGTTCTGATTGCCGATGACCAGCCGCAGATCCTCGAAGTCAACCGCGCCTTCACCGATATCACCGGCTATCCGGCGGAGGAGAGCATCGGGCACAACCCCCGCTTCCTCTCCTCGGGCCTGCACGACGAGGCCTTCTACCAGGCCCTCTGGGAACGGCTGAAAGAGGAGGGACACTGGGAGGGCGAGGTCTGGAACCGGCGCCGCAACGGCGAGGTGTACCCGCAGTGGGAGTCGATCACGTCGGTGGCCGATGCCACCGGCAACTGGACCCACTACGTCGCCGTCTTCCACGACATCAGCGAGCAGAAGCGGCTGGAGGCGGAGCTGGAACGCCTGGCCTCCCACGACCGCCTCACCAACGCCTACAACCGGCACCGGCTCTATGAATACATGAACGAGGCGGCCGCCGCCCGGGATCGCTACGAGACGCCCTTTTCGATCCTCATGTTCGATCTGGACCTGTTCAAGGCCGTCAACGACCAGTGGGGCCACCCTGTGGGTGACGCCGTCCTCCGGGAACTGGTACGACGCAGCCAGGAGAACCTGCGGGAGGCCGACATCCTGGGCCGCTGGGGTGGCGAGGAATTCCTGGTCATCGCCAACCACGCCACCGGGGAAGAGGCCATGGCACTCGCCGAACGCCTGCGTCAAGCGGTGGCCGATGAGCCCTTCCCTACCGCGGGGCGGATAACCGTCAGTATCGGCACTGCCGAGGCCCACGCCGGGGAGAGCCTGGAAAGTCTGGAGGAGCGGGCGGATCGGGCCCTCTACGCCGCCAAGCGCGCCGGACGCAACAGGACCCGGCTCGACGTCCCCGAATAGGTCAAGGGGCCGCCCCGTTCGAGAAGCAGGCCGATTTCCTGCCGACTCTCCCGGCCCCGCGATGCCGGGGTTGGCAGCAGTTGGCGAACAACGAGGGTTCTGAACCACACTCCATGGGAGTTCCTCGTGCCGGCCATTCCCGACCCGAGGGAGGAATGCACACAAGCGCGTCCGGGACGGGGCCACTACCCACGCCACGGACCCCCGAAGGAACCGGCAGCAGCGGCCGGTTCCGGGAACAGGCCAGAGCGGAGTTCACCATGTCGCTGCTACCCCACCAGCCCCTGCGAAACTGGCGCCCCCCGCTGATGGTCGGCGGTACCTACCTGGCCTTTGGCCTGGCCTGGATCCTCCTGTCGGACTGGTTCGTCCACCTCATGATCCCCGATCGGGCCGACGTCACCGTCTGGCAGACCGGGAAGGGGCTGGCCTTCGTCGGACTGAGCACCCTCCTCCTGCTACTGGTTCAGGCGCGCGAGACGGCCCGGACCCGGGCCGCAGACCGCTACTGGAGAGATGTGATCGATCGGTCCAGGGAGGGCTTCTGGCTCATCGACGCCCACGGCAAAACCGTAACCGTCAATCAGGCCATGGCCGACCTCCTCGGCTACCAGCCAGCCGATCTAATCGGCCACAATCCCGCCGCGTTCGCGACCCCGGAGAACCAACCCCGGTTCGAGCGGGAAATCCGCCACGATCTGGCGCTGGAAGGCGAACAGACCGGTTCCGCACCCCGGCGCTACGAGATCACCCTCCGGACACCGTCAGGGGAAGAACGACCGGTCCTCGTTCAATCCAGCGCCCTTTATGATGACACCGGCACACTGACCGGCGCCTACGCCTTCCTGACCGATCTCCGCGATATCCGGCTCCGGGAGCGCGAACTGGAACTCACCCGCCACGCCCTGGAGACCAGCTTCGACGAGATCCTGCGCCTGGACGCCGAGGGAACCGTCCAGGATGCCAACCAGACCGCCTGCGACAACCTCGGCTACCCCCGCGAAGACCTCCTCGGCCGGACCATTGCCGACCTGAACCCCGACTACAGCCTGGCCGACTATCAGCACGCGCTCTGGCCCATGGTGCAGACCCGGGGGAAGGTCGCCGTGGAGACCGGCCACCGGACCCGGGAGGGGCGGGAGTACCCGGTGGAAGCGGGCATCAGCCACGGCGTCTACCGGGGCGAGGAATTCGCCTACTGGGTGGGCCGGGACATCTCACGGCGCAAGGCCGCGGAGGACGCCTACCAGCGTTCCAATCAGGCCCTGCGCGCCCTCTCTCGCTCGAACTCGGCACTGGTCCGCGCCAGGGATGAGCCAACCCTCCTCGAGGAGGTCTGTGCCACCCTGGTGCAGACCCGGGACTACCTCCGGGTCTGGGTCGGACTCCCCGGCGATGACGCCCAGGCCACTCCGGATGGCCCACCCGCGAACCGGCTCCGGGTGGCGGCCTCCGTCGGCGAAGAAGAGGGCGCCCCCTCCCCGGAGGGCCGGCGGATCGCGGCCCGGGCCATGACCGAGGAAACGACCCGGGTCCGGCGCGCCTCGGGGGCGGGTGAACCACCCGGCAACGACGGGGATCCCGATGGGGAGCGGCCCCGGTCGGGCGGGATCGCCGCCCTACCCATCCACTCGACCGAGGCGACGCTCGGCGTTCTCACCGTCCACACCGCGCGCTCCGAGGCCTTCGATGACGAAGAGCTGGCCTTGCTCGAGGAGCTGGCGGCGGACCTCGGCTTCGGGATCCAGGCCCTGCGCGTGCGTGACCAGCGTGACCAGCAGCTGGCCGAACTGCGGCTCGCCGGCGCCGTATTCGAGAACAGCGCGGAGGGGATCCTGATTACCGACCCGGAGCAGCGCATCGAGCGGGTCAACCCCGCCTTCACCGCGATCACCGGCTATCCCGCCACCGAAGTCATGGGCCGGACCCCGGCCCTGCTGCAGTCCGGCCTCCAGGACGAGGCCTTCTACCGCGCCATGTGGTCCGCCATCCGGAGCCAGGGGCACTGGCAGGGCAAGATCTGGAACCGGCGCCGCAACGGCGAGACCTATCCGGAGTTCCTCTCCATCAGCGAGGTCCGCGACGAGGCCGGCCAGCTCGCCCACTACATCGCGAGCTTCGCCGACATCACCCAGGCCCATCGGGCGCGCGAGGAGCTGACCTATCGCACCTACCACGACCCCCTGACCGATCTCCCCAACCGGGACCTCTTCCGCGAACGCCTGCAACGCGCCCTGGCAACGGAGACCGAGGGACTCGCCCTCCTCTTTATCGACCTCAAGGGATTCCGTGCCCTGAACGACACCGTGGGTGCCGAGGCCGGGGATACCGTTCTGCGCCGGATCGCCGGCCGCCTTCAGGAGGCAGTGGGCCATCAGGACACAGTCGCCCGCGTGGGCGGGGACGAATTCTGGGTCCTGCTCCACGGTGCCGATCGGGGGCAGCAGCTGGATAGGTGGGTCGCGCACCTGCTCGCCCTCATCGGCCAACCCCTGGAGCTGGGAGAGCAGACGGTCCGACTGGAGGCCAACATGGGCGTTACGCTGGCCCCCGACGACGGCACCGAGATGGAGTTACTGCTGACCAACGCCGCCACGGCCCTCCATCGCGCCCAGGCCGAGAGTGGCGGTCAGGTCCACTACTTCCGTCCCGAGATGCAGGAGGCGGTCCGCCATCGTGTCCAGCTGGAAGAGGCCCTGAAGGTCGCCATCGGGAACGACGAACTGGCGGTCTGGTTCCAGCCCCAGGTCCGGCTCACCGACGGCACCATCGACGCCATGGAGGCCCTCGTCCGGTGGCACCACCCCGAATGGGGGATGATCTCTCCCGGGGAATTCATCCCTGTCGCCGAGCAGACCGGCCAGGTAGTGGCCATCGGTGACTGGGTTCTCGAGGAGGCATTGCGGCAGATGTCGGAATGGCGCGATGCCGGTTACCAGCTCCCCCGCCTCGCCGTGAACGTAGCGGCTGCCCAGCTCCAGCGCCCGGACTGGCCGGAACGGGTAGAGGCTGCCCTCGAGCGCTGGTCCATCCCTCCGGCGGCCCTGGAACTGGAGATCACGGAGGCCAGCCTGCTGGCGAGCCCCAATGAGGCCCGGGCGGCCCTGGTGCGGCTCAAGGAAATGGGCGTTCGCCAGGCCATTGACGACTTCGGCACTGGCTACAGCTCCCTGGCCTATCTCAAGGAGTTCCCCGTGGACACCCTGAAGATCGACAAGGCCTTCGTGGACGGCCTGCCCGGCGCGGAACACGACCACTCCATCACCGAGGCCATCCTGGCCGTCGCCGGCGCCCTGGGTCAGCAGGTGGTCGCCGAGGGAGTGGAGACCACCAAGCAGGCCGACTGGCTGCGGGAACACCACGTGGACTGGGCGCAGGGCTTCCTCTATTACCGGCCCATGCCGGCTACCGAGCTCATGGCCTGCCTCGACCCTACGCGGACAACTTGAAGCGCTCCGGGCAGGCGGCTATAGTCCCGCCCCTTCGCCTCGATAGCTCAGCTGGATAGAGCATTCCCCTCCTAAGGGAAAGGTCGCAGGTTCGAATCCTGCTCGGGGCGCCACTCCCACCTCCCGTATCTAGCGGAACAGCCCCCGCCGCCGCGGGCGCAGAAACCAGGCCAGCGCCAGGTCGATGGCGATGGCCGTCCCCACCATGGCAGCGATGGAGGATCGGAAGAAGGGTTTGGGCAGGAAGTACCAGGAGAGATCCTCCCGGCTGTTGCTCCAGAGGTCGTTGTCGAAGACCAGCGGATGGAGGAAGTCCACCCAGAAGGTCTTGAAGAAGGGCAGTACCCCCGCCGCCAGCACCACCAGCACCACGGCGTTGATGAGCGCCGCCCGGCCGGCCACCCGGATCCGGAAGAGGAAGACCAGGACCATGGCGAAGATGAGGGCGGTCACCGCCAGGCCGTCCCAGATCCCGCGGACCTCGGTGAGGTGGCGCTTCTCCTTGTCCGACCAGGGCTGCTCCTCCAGTTTCCCGTCGTGGCGGAAAAAGGTGGTGAGCTCCTCTGCCGCCGCCCGCGGCTCGAAGTGCTCGGCGGTCCGGCACTTCTCGATCCAGTCGCACTGGAAGGTGTACCACTGCGGCGTGTAGATCATCGCCGCCAGAGGCAGATAGAGACTGAGAACGAGCAATGAGACCGCCGTCAGCGGCCCGCGCACCGCATCAATGAGATGCATGGGACCTCCCTCTGCCAACCCTGCTGGGCGTTCCGTGAATTCTACCCCATTGGTCGGGCCGCGTCCGCCCCGCCAGTGGGCGGCCTAGTCGACCGCGGACCAGTCCAGGCGCAGATCCCAGGCATCGGGCCCCAGATAGCGATGCTCCGGATCCAGCGGCGGGGTATCCTCGGGGATCTCGCGATAGACGTTCTCCGCCGGGGCGATGGTGGCATCCCGGCCGTGGACGAAGGACTGGGCCTTCGTGATCAGCCAGTAGGCCTTGTTGAGCTTGAGCGCCCGCTCCCGCGAGGGGGTGATGAGTTCGTGCACATCGGCCGCCTTCACCTTCTCGGTGAGCACGTTGCCGTCGTCATCGAACCAGCGCTGCTGCATCTCCTCGTTCTCGCGGAACTCGCTGCCACCACCGACCCGCTCCAGGTACTGCAGGATCTCGCCCTTGTTCTCGGAGATGCTGGGTGCATCGGCCATGCCGCGGGTATCGATGTAGCCCCACCCCTCGGCGCCGGTGACCTTGCGGCCGAAGGCGAAGGTCTGATCGATGGTGGTCCCGATGGTCGTATGGCACCCCATGCAGAACTTCTGCTCCTCGTGGGTCTGGGGGCGCAGCTCGCCGCCGGCATCCTCGATGAAGCCGAGCACCTGCCAGCCGAAGCCGTTGTTGAGGCCGCCGCCCTTCACGGGATGGTAGCGCGGCAGGTTGCCGTCGATCTTCTCCTGGTGCTCGTTGCCGTACATGGCGCGCAGGTCCGCCGGGTCGTAGAAGCGGTGCTTGCGCATGTAGCGGACCTCCTTCATGCGCGGGGCGTTGTCGATCTCGCCATCGTCATTCACGCCGACGTAGCGCACCGTGTGCAGGAACTCCGTTCCGGCGGGGTAGAGCTGCCGCGCCGTGTCTACGTCGTGCGCCCTGCCTACGTAGTGGTCGCGCCAATCGATCGAGGTGGCCGTGCCGCGGTTATCACCGTCCCCGTCCAGGTCGGTGCAGACTGCGGCCTCGTTAATGGGCGGGGTGTCGATCCGGTCGAGCCCCTTGATGGCCATCTCCGCGATGGAGAGGTTGGCCAGGTAGACGTCCCGGGAGGCGTTCGTACCAACCCCGGAGCAGTTCCGCGCCGAGCGGAAGGGCTCCGCCAGACGGATCATGACGTCATCGGTGGAGCCGTTGGTGGGCCAGAAGGTGGAGGGCAACGGCTTGTAGTTGAAGGCGACCCAGCCGCTGCCATCCTTCGCGAAGCCCTGGTCGTCGAAGGCGTCGGCCCCGCTGGCCAAATCCTCGATGACCGGGAAGTAGCCGTCCCAGTCCGTCTCGCCGGCCTCGTAGGCCCGGCGGAAGGGCCGGTAGTTGTCCTCGTGGATGTACTCGATGACGGCCTCGTCGGGGATGGCGGCCACCGCGTCGCGCCGGTCCACAAAGAGGTTGTCCCAGTGGTTGGTCAGGCCGACGTCGGAGAAGTCGTATTCCCCCTGGAGATAGCCGTCGTTCATGGCGTTGGGCCGGCTGCGGTGGGGGTAGCTCTGGTGGCAGGTGTAGCAGGGGTTGTACTCCCCCTCGGTACGCGTATAGCACTGGGAGGTAATGGGCGCCTCGGCGTTGTGGACCTCCCACGCCGGCGGCGGCCCGTCGAACTCCTGGCGGGTGAGGGCCGGCCAGTCCAGACCCTCGTGGGAGGCCCCGTCCGTGGTCTTGCCTTCTCCCCCGCAGCCGGCCAGCAGCAGGAGCGATGCGAGGCCCACCGGCCCGATGCCGTAATGATTGAACGGGTTCATGCGAGAGGCTCCCGCCGCCCTAGGGAACCGCTGAACAAACCAGTTCCGAATTCACAAAAGGCCGATTCCATATCGGATGGCCGGCCAATGGTCGGTCGAGAGCCGTTTTCGGCCCTCGTTGGAGGCCGGGAGACCGGCTCAAAGCCGGTTTCCCGGGCCCCGGCCCGGTCTCAGGACGGACGGGCCCCCTGGGCCAGTAACGTTCGACGGGCCTGGAACCGATTGCCCAGCCCGAACAGCGTGAATAGCTGCGCCTCGTTCTTGAACAGACCCCGGTAACGGGTCCGGCGATGACCAAAGAGGTTCTTCACGACATGGAACGGATG
>NZ_FOMJ01000012.1 GCF_900112605.1 Thiohalospira halophila DSM 15071 | reverse complement strand
CGATCTCCTCATACAGCGGTGCCGTCACCTCCTCGGTGGTCGGCTCCTTGCGGCTCTGCCCGGCCTCGAACAGGTCCGGCAGGCCGTCGAGCAACTGCCGCTTCCACTGGCTGATCTGGGTCGGGTGAACCTGGTACTCCTGGGCGATCTCGCTGGCCGTCTTGTGGCCCTTGGCGGCCTCCAGGGCCACGCGGGCCTTGAGGTCGGCACTGAGTCGTTTGCCTCGTCCTCGGGACATGGGAAGGCTCCTCTGCTTGAGCCGAGGATAGCCTGCCAATCTTTACTTCTCACCTGGTCCGAAAATCGGGGTCCACTTCAGTGCGCTGTTCCTCGTCGTCGGGGTAGCGGTCGACGAGGCGCTGGTGGATCACGAGCATGCCGCTGGTCCGGCCCAGGGTTTCGGGGTCGGGCTCCAGGGGCCGCCCCTTCTTGTGGGCCTGGAGCGCCTTTTTGTCGCGGGGCGATAGCCCCAACAGGGTGAGCTTCTGGCTATCCTCCAGACCCCAGCGCCGCATCAGGGTCAGGACCATGTAGGCCAGTTGGGCGCGTTCCTCTTGCGAAGGCAGTGCGGGTTGTTCGGCCTCGGCCATGTTTTTCCTTCATCTCCAAGCTGTGCGAGAAAGCTCAGATCAATCAATCCAAAAACTTCCCATCAACCCCCTGCAATCCCCTTCACCTTCTGGAATCCCTTGGGCAGGGTCCAACCGGGGTTGCGCGAGCCCATCGCGTCATCAGGCAGGGCCGAAGCACCCTCCCAAAGCCTCAGAGGTCCAAACTGGCACCTTGCTTGCGCAACCAAGCCTTCCTGTCGCGCCAATCCGGCATCACTTTGTCCACCTCGTTCCAAAAGGCGTCAGTGTGATT
The DNA here is from genome assembly GCF_900112605.1 of Thiohalospira halophila DSM 15071. NCBI lineage: Bacteria > Pseudomonadati > Pseudomonadota > Gammaproteobacteria > Thiohalospirales > Thiohalospiraceae > Thiohalospira > Thiohalospira halophila. The sequence continues at coordinate 45,885 of NZ_FOMJ01000012.1, read as the reverse complement.
GCGATGGTGGAAGTGGCAAAGTTCGTGCGCGGCAATGTAGTCAATGACTTTCGGTGGGGCCATCATGCACTTCCAGTGGAAATTCACCACGCCACTGCGCCCGCAACTGGCCCAACGATACCCCATGTCCTTGACCCGGATACTGGAGACCTCCACGCCTACCTTGGGGGCGAGGTGGGCCACTCGGTCGGCAAAGCGTTGCTGCCCCTTATCGACATAGAACTGCTTGAACGCCTCCCTGGCTGCTTCAGTACCACCCCGCTCGATCACTTCCCGACTGAGGCAGAAGCGCCCATCCTTCAGCTTTAACGGCCTATCCTGCCCGGATACCAACGCCAACCGATAAGCACCGCCGAGATAGAGGAAGGTTTCGCCATTGACCCACTCTCGGGTCACCGCCGTGGCATTCAGATCCTTCCATTCGGCCAAGTTGCGGTAGATCCACATGCGTTTGTTATCTACTACCGCATCCACCTGCTCCGGGGTAAATCCCGCTGGCGGTCGCACCACCACTTTGCCATCGCGTTCGATCACGATGTCCGTGGTCTTGCGTTGTTCTCCAGGGAGCAATTGATACTCAATGCCTCTCACGCGACGAGGTGTCATTGGGCTACTTCTCAGTTTCCCGGTCCTTAAGCAAGGCCTCATGCCGGTTTTTTGCCAGTTTCACGATCTCCACCGCGATTCGCTCCCGGTTCCTTTTCAGTTCAGGGATCTCCGTGAGGGTCAGGGCCGTCTTGATCTCGCTGCGAGTCCGCTTCTGCTTGTCGCTGTTTTGCCAGAAGTCGATGCTCCCGATGCTTTGCTGCAAGGTGTCGATTATCGTCGCCATCAAGGTCTTCATCTTCGGCTTGGCTTCTGCCGGCACCTCGCCGCCCTCGAAGGCCTCATTGGCGATGTGCTCGTAGAAGGTGGTGGCCTCCCGGCCCATCCCTTCTTCCCCGTGCTGCCTGCCTTCCGCCGCTTCCTCGCGCAGACTTTCTAATTCCTCGGCCAGCTTTTCCCACTGACCCTGGTACTGGTCGATGAGGTGCTCGACCTTTTCGGACAAGCTCTTGTAAAAAGCCGGGTCTTCGTCGTGATGCACCGTGCAGTGCTTGCGGATGGCGTGCTCCATCTCGCTGGCCTTGGCCTCTGCATCGCCGTCCGCATGCTCATTGAGCTTTTCCATAAAATCATCGGATAAAAGCTCCACCGGCGGCACCTTGGGATTGATACCGAGGCTGATCAGGTGCTCGTTGATCAGACCCCGTACCTTCTCACCGGCATCGCCCAGGTTCAGGGTGTCGTCCTTGTAGCGCTCTTTTGCCACCCGCTGGATGTAACCCAGGCGTCTGGCCGGTACCCGATACGATTGCCCAGCGGCATGCGGCAGGATGATGTCCAGGCTAGCCAGGAACTTCTTCAGGTAGACATCGAAATCCGCCCGGATCTTCTCGTCCTTGAGCAGCCTGACCGCCTCGTGGACCACCGCCGCATCAGCCTCAACATCGGACAGCTTGCCTTCCGCGAAATCCTGAATCTGCCGGACCTTGTGCTCGGAAAATAACTGCAGCAAGCGCTGATAGCGCTCCTGCAGCACCGGCACCTCGGACGTGATGTTCTTTAACCCCTCAGCCAGCTCCTGCTGCTCGTCGGTGGCCGCGTACAGGGTCAGCGCCTCCGTGAGCTTGTGGGTCAGGCCGATATAGTCCACCACATAACCGCGCTGCTTGCCCTTCTTCACCCGGTTGGTGCGGGCGATGGCCTGCAAAAGCGTGTGCTCGCGGATCTTCTTGTCCAGATACATCACCTGTTCGATGGGCGCATCGAAGCCGGTCATCAGCATGTCGCAGACCACCAGAAAGGCAATACCGCTGTAGGGCTGGTCGGGATCGTCAAAGGCGAAGGGCTTGCAGAAGTTCCCCACCGCGTTCCAGGCCCGGGCCTGCTTGCGGGCTTCGGTCACCCAGGCGGCCTCATTGGTGCCGTCACCGGAAATCACCACCGCCGCTTTCAGAAGCTCGATGCGGCGGATCTCCTCCTCGTCCGGTTCCGGCTCGGCGCGCATGGCCGCCACTGTATCGGCCAGCGCCCGGTGGATGGCCTGCTGGTAACGCACCGCCGCCAGCTTGGATTGGCACACCACCTGCGCCTTGAAGCCGTTGGGAAAGATATGCTCCAGGTAGTGCTGGACCATGTCCTTCGCAATGGCCTCGATGCGCTGCTCGGCCTCCAGGATGTCGCCCGTGGCGCCATACTTCTTCTTGATCGCCAGCAGTTCTTCCTCGCTGCGCTCACGGAACAGATCCTCGAACTTGTTCTCGAAATCCGCCTTTTCATTCAGCGCCGCATCGGCAGTACGTCCCTCGTAGAGGATCTGCAGCGTGGTGCCATCCTCCACTGCATCCATCAACTTGTACTGGTCGATATACTCACCGAAGCGCTTCACGGTGCGCTTCTCGCCGTGGCGCTCGGTGATCAACGGCGTGCCGGTGAAGGCGATGCGCGCAGCGTTGGGGAAGGCCTCGAAGATGTTCTCACCGAGATCCGAGCTCTGGGTGCGGTGGGCCTCGTCGATCATCAGCACGATGCGCGACGAGGGATTGACCACCCCGAAGGTGTCCTTGCCCGGCATGGCCTGATAGGTACCCAGCGCCTCGGCCACAGCGGTCGGCAGACTCTCATCCGCCACCTGAAACTTGTGCGCCATCACCATGTTGATGTCGGACTGGTCCGTGGCCAGGTCCCGGCGCAGCGACTCACGGCTGTCGACCACGTTCACCCGCCCCCCAATCAGGGTGGCAGTCTTGGCCAGTTGGTCCTCCAGGTCCACCCGGTCATTGACCAGAACGATCTTGTAGTCGTTCAGATCATTCGAGGCGCGCAGCATGCGCGCGACGAACACCATGGTCAGGCTCTTGCCCGAGCCCTGGGTGTGCCAGATAACGCCACTTTTCTCCTCGGCCGTATGACCATGGCGCAGGCGTTCGAGGATGCGTCCGGCGGAACGGAACTGCTGGTAGCGCCCCACCACTTTGATGCGTGGCCCCGCGTCGGTGTCCATGAACACCGAACAAGTCCGCAGGAGTTTGAGCAGGTTCGGCTTGTTCAACATGCCGGCGATCAGCCGCCGGTGCGGGCTCAGGCCCTCGGCCTCGCTGTCGTCCCGGGGCCAGAGGGTCTTCCAAGGGTAGAAATGCTCCTCACCAGAGGTGATGGTGCCGTAATCCGCCTCCGCGCCGCTGCTGCGGATCAGCAGCATATTGCTGTGGAACAGCCGCGGCTCGCCCTCCTTAAATCCCTGCCTGGCCGTATCCTCGCGGCGGTTCATGTAGCGCTGCAACTGGTGGAAGGCCTCTTCCATAGGGTTGGCACAGGTGGGCCCGCCCTTCTTGCACTCCACCACCGCCAGGGGGATGCCGTTCACGAACAGCACGATGTCCGGGATAATAAACTGCTTCACGCAGCCGGGGGTGTCGATGCGGAACTGGTTAATAGCCAGGAAATGGTTATTCTCCGGCGTGTCGAAATCGATCAGCTTAACCACCGGCTCTTCCTCGCCGGTCTCCTCATTCACGTCCACTTGGGCCTTGAGCAGCAGCTTCTGCACCGCCTCGTTGGCCTCTAGCAGGGTGCGGTTGGGCTGGCGCAGCACCTGCTCCTGCAGGTCCAACAACTGCTTGTCCGTAAGCCAGGTTCCGCTACCCGCACCGGGATTAATCGCGGCCACTGCCTGGGTGAACATTTCTGGCAGGAGCCACTGGCGGAAAGACGCGCGGCGGCTCCGGGCCGGGTCGGACGGTATCTCCTGCCCCTGGTCGATAACGTGCCAGCCCAATCCCTGCAACTGGCGCATAAATGGCTGCTCAACCTCCGTGTACTCACTCATTGATGGTCTTCCAATACATTCATCAGCTTGCCGCCTGCAAAGGAACCTGCCGCAGGCGATCCAGAGCCAGTTCCAGTTTTCCCATGTCAAATAATTCGAGCTTACGGCGGGCCCAACGCTCTCCCGCTGGCCAGTGACGGACACCTTCCAGTAAGGCTTGGGGTTCGGGCGCCACTTGTTCCTGGGCCAGCAACCAATCCACAGTAGATAACAGTTCCAAGCCATAAGGGGACTCGAAGCCATCAATCAGCTTGGTGGCTTTCTCCAAAGCGGGCAAATAGGCATTTGCCTCGGTTTTGAGGTACAGCTCCACCTTGTCGCGTTTGGAATCGTTAAACCAAATAGTATCCAGCGGCTCGCAGTCACTGATACGTTTGTCGCATTTCAGATAGCCACCATCCAGCGAATCCAATAGATGGCGCAACCGGTCGGCATAGGGCCCGTAGTTGTTGGCGACAAATCGCAAGTCCAGAGGCTCAAGCCCTTCGGCCTCAATCGCCCGCTCCAGAAACCAGGCTAGCTTCTGTATTTCCAGTAGGCTGCACTCCATGCCCAGTACCCAATAGCGGCGCACCAGTTCGGCAATCAGGGCGCGGGCGGGTGTAAGCTTTTCCACGCCCTTGGCTTTTGCGACATTCTGATACTGCGTGGTGGGCTCATACACCACTACACGCACCCCCTCTAGATCGCCCAAGGCCTGTTCTATATGCGGTTTGACCGATGCCCAGTCCAGGCCGCCATTCCCGGCCCCCAGAGGTGGGATGGCAATGGAACGCACGTGATGCTGCTCAACGAACCGACGCAGATCGGCAAGGCCCTCAATGATCCATTCCATTCGGGATTTGGAACGCCAGTGCCGCTTAGTGGGGAAGTTGACAATCCAGCGCGGCCCCATCAGTTCGCCTGTCTCGGTCACAAACACCCTACCGGTCTGCACCTCTCCCGCCTTGCAAGCCTGGACATAGGCGGCTGTGTTAGCGGGAAAGCGTTCCTTGAACATCAGCGCAATGCCCTTGCCCATCACCCCAACCGTGTTCACGGTGTTCACCAGTGCCTCTACGTCGGCATCAAGGAGGTTACCCGTTGTGTAGGTGATCATGGCATTCTCCTCAAAAATACCACTGCGGCATGTGGTGTACGTCCAGTTCGACACCCAGTCCGGCCGCGTGTTCTAGTAATTCACTCTGTACCTCTGCGGTGTAGCATACCGCCCCCCGCAAGGCCTGAATGGGCACATGCGCATGGATCAGTGCCTCGGCTTGGTAGCGTTCAACCTTTTCCGGGTCGTTTGGATCACGTTGAAAGTTCCGCTGTTGCAGGATTGGCCAGTCGATGGCGTTCAGGTGTTGGAGGTCATTGTAGTAGTTCGCGGTCACGGTGTATGCGTGGCGGTCGGTAAAGACATAGGGCAAACCCATTTCTTCCACCTTGTGCAAGCTGGAGACCAGGATCACAATATCTTCGTTTGCCACAGTCGCAACACCGCCCCGGCCGGTGTAAATGTTGTACAACATGGGCGAAAAGGGCGTAAAGTAGAAAGGCACATAGTCGTTCAGCACACCTCCCGGTGGCAGGGGCACCTCTCGATGGGCACGGCGATCGATCAGCTCCTGATTGCCAATAGTCACCCAGTTGGGTGAACGCGCACCACCGTTACCCGCATGCAACCCGTTGGCCAAAATCCACGGCAGGTTCTGACGGTGGGTAATCCGCCATATCAGAGCCTTGCTGGGATTCAGATTCTTATATCTCATTGGCGAAACATATTCGGATTTGCTACCACCTCAAGCGATTGCCCACGCGCTGAAGCTTCACTTAATACTAGGTCTCTTACCTGCTCCGTTGAAACAAAGATCTTGAAAAAATCAGAAACACTGACAGGTTCAGGTGATAAACACTCAGCCACACAGACACTCTTGCAGTCAGGGTCGTGGTAATCTCTTAAATCCATCAGATCCCAGTCAATAATCTCAAAGCCTTCTTGATAATCGTATATTTCAAACCCCTGCCTGCCTAAAGGGTGGCTAGGTATAATCTTCCAGTTTCTCTCTTCGGCGAGAGTGCGGTGCACCGTTACCAAGACGAAATCCTCGTGCGGCTGATCATTTTGCACACGCCCGTCGAAGGGGTTACGCGAAAACCAGTGGAAAGGAACATAGCCATCCAGATCATGCTCGCCACGCCCGGCCAAAATTTCTGCATCAGCGACATCGCGGAAGTTGTCCAAAGCTGCTCGTGGCTGAAGGCCGCTATCCAGAATCGCCCCAACATTGGCCAGGCTCGTCAGGTGGTAAAGTAGCTTTTGATCTTTTATGGATGGCATGGTTAACCCCTCCTCCTTTACTTCCGTGTATTAAGACGTGGGCAACCTCAGATACGTATTACCCGTCGCATCGAAGTCGACCAGCCGCACCACCGGGTCCTGCTCGCCGGTCTCCTCGTTCACGTCCACCTGGGCCTACAGAAGCAGCTTCTGCACCGCCTCGTTGGCCTCCAGTAGGGTGCGATTGGGCTGGCGCAGCACCTGTTCCTGCAGGTCCAGCAACTGCTTGTCCGTCAGCTAGGTGCCGCAGCCCCCGCCGGGATTGATCGCCGCCACCGCTTGGTTGAACACCTCCGGCAGCAGCCATTGGCGGAAAGTCGCGCGGCGGCTCCGGGCCGGGTCGGCCGGAATCTCCGGGCCCTGGTCAATGATGTCCCAGCCCAGCCCCTGAAGCTGCTCAAGAAAAGGCTGCTCGACTTCCGTGAACTCAGACATGCGCGGCCTCGGCTTCGTCCTCCGGCTCGGCCTGGACCGGGAGCTTGCCGGTTAGGAGGTCGTGCATCAGGCCGGATTTTTGTTTTTGCAGTTTTTCTAGATTTTTCTTTTCGGCCTCAATCCTTGAGACCGCGCATTCCAGAAGATCTGCAATTTTTTGTTGTTCATCTTCATCGGGTTTCACTGCTGGTAGCTTCCGAATTTCGCCAAGATTGATTCCCTGAACGGCCACACCCAGCGTATTAACATCATAGTGGCGACGAGCGGATTCACTTTCCAAGTAGTAGCTGTAAAACCTATTAGAGCCAGCCGAAACATCTATTCGTGCCGTGTCTTGAGTGATGTTTGCCCCATCCAGATCATTAGGAACTATACAAATTCTCCCGACGCTCCCCCTGATCGTGATTAGAATATCTCCAGATTTCAGCCTTGATCTCTGGTACTCCTGATCAATCTCTGGCGATGTTAGGAGCAAGCTTTCCAAATTAACCATTCGGTCATTTATGTCTTTCACCTTGACTACAGGCACGCCGCCCTCATGGCCGTATCCCGGCATAAGTATTCCGTAGACAATTGGGCGCGCGGGATTAACTATTTCATTCAGCCTAACAATCGACCACTCCTTCGGAAGCCACCCAATCGGCGTTTCCTGATACAGCTCCGGGGCCTGTTCGCGGGGCGGGCGGAGTTGGCCGTCGGGGCCGATGCCGCGGGTAAAGAGGTCGTGCATCAGCCCGGCCTTGATCTGCTGATACTTGTCGATCAGCGCCTCGGTCTTTTCGATGGCCCGGTCAATGGTTTGCACGATGCGGGCGATTTTCTGCTGTTCACGCTCTTCCTTGGGCAAAGGGACGATTATTCGGCCGGTATCCTTGCGATTGATCTCCAGGAAAGTGCTACCAGCTGCATACCGTTCAAAATGCCCCTTTAGCCAGGACAGTTGGTAAAACAAAAACACCCCATCAGTGCCCGACTTAGGAACCACATTCTTGAAGCCTTGGTTCGTCGCCAAAGGTCTCGCCGCGATCCTGATTTCCCCTATTGTTGCTCTTGATGTCAGGAGAAGTGCGCCCGCCGGAAGAAGTTTCGCGGACGATGAAGCAAGCCCCTCTTCGGTTATGGTCTCGTAGGTATCGAAGATATAGTTGGTTTCTGATGCTGTTATGTCTGAGGGCGTAACCCAAGGTATATCGCCACCCCAAAAGGAGATATTGGTGCGAGATGGGGTACCCCCACTCGAGATCTCCGCCAGCTCTTCAAGTGGGAGTTCGGCCCACTCACTCATAACCCAACCCCACCAGAAACTCCTCCAACTGCCGTGACACCTCGTCCCGCTCCGCCTCGATCTGGCGGGCGGTGACGGCGTACTTTGCCCAGAGGTTTTTCACCGCGCGGATGCAGGCGCGCTGCTCGGCGCGCAGGTAGCCCTGGTAGGTGTTCAGCAGCAGGGACTTGAGCCGGTCGATGATCACGGTGCGGGCCTCGTCCTCGGAGATTTTCTCGCGGGCGCTCGTCACCAGCGCGTCGCGTTTGTTCTCAATGGCCTTGAGGGCAGCCTTGAGCTCCTTGGCCTCGTCCTCCAGGGCCTTGTGGCGGGCCAGTTGGTTCTCAATGCTCTGCGCGGTATTCCGGGCCTGTTGCCCCTGGGCCACCGCCTCGCGCAAGGGCCCGATCCACTCGCTATCAAAGCCAAGCTGTTCGGCCAGCTCGACGATGCGTAGGCCGTTCTGGAACTCGGCGTCTTTTTGGGTCAGCCCCTCGGTGCAGTAATAGCCCTTCTTGCTTCCCTGGGGCAGTTGCTCGGCGACCTTCAGATCGGCGTAGAGGTTCGCGGCCAGCTCTTTGATCGTCTTGAGCTGCTGCTTCCACTCCGCATTGGCGGCCTTGAGCTCGTCGCGCTTGCTCTTGACCTCGTCGCCGGGCAGCACCCCGGTGTCGTCACTGTCCTCGAAATTCTCCTCGTCGGCGGCGGCGAACAGCGCCTGCAGCTCGGCCAGCCGGGCCTGGGCCTGTTCCTGCTCTTCCAGCACCTCGGGGAACTGGCTTTGCAGGATGTCGTCCTCCGGGATCAGCTCCGGGCCCCAGCCGCTGGCAGCGATGGACTTGAAGTCGGCCTTGAGGCTGTCGAAGAAGCTGGCCAGGGCGCCGCGCACCTGGAAGGTGGTGAGCAGGCCGTTGTCCGCCATGGCGGCCTCCATGCTCGCCAGCAACTGGGTGCGCATGACGTAGACGTTGCGGGGCCGGGCCTGCTGATTGGCGGCATCGGGCGCCAGGGCCTCGACCACGGGCAGGTTGTCCTGCCACCAGGCGTCGAGCCGATCCATGACGGCCTGGTTGGCCGCCGCCACGCCGGGGTGGTCGTTGATCACGGCGGCGATATCGCGCTTATCCGTGAGCGCTGGGGCGAAATCCCAATACTCCGCATCCCGGGGTACGAATAGGGCGTCCTTCAGGCCGCTGTAGTTGGTCCAGTAGCGCTCCAGGCTGTCGATCTCGGCCACGGGCACGCCGCCGTGCAGGTGGGCGCGCACGTCGTGGGGCTCCGGCGGCGGGGCGTTGTCCACGTAGCGGCGGATGTTGCAGTTGTAATCCTCTGCGCGAATCTCCTTAACCGGCACCGGGCGGGCATAGGCGGGGATTTCCTCGCCCTGGCGGTAGGCGTAGACGATCTTGTCGATGTCCTCCGGGCGCAGGTGGTTCTGGGCCTTGCCTTCGCGGTATTCGCGGTCGGCGTTGATGAACAGCACGCTGTCGCGATCCCGGGCGCCGGCCTTGTTTAGCACCAGGATGCAGGCGGGGATGCCGGTACCGTAGAACAGATTGCCGGGCAGGCCGATGACTGCCTCCAGGTAGCCCTGCTCGATGAAGTACTTGCGCGCCTCGCGCTCCTCGCTACCCCGGAACAGCACCCCGTGGGGCATGACAGTGGCCATGCGGCCATCATGCTTGAGCACGGCCAGCATGTGCTGGACGAACATCAGATCCGCCTTCTTGCCCTTCTCCGGCATCATCACTGGGAAGCGGCCGGGGGATTTCAGGTCCTTCTTGATGTAGTTCTGGCTGAAAGGAGGATTCGCGACCACGCGATCGAACCGCTTGAGTTCATTGTTCTCGTTCCGGTGCTGCGGCTCGCGGATGGTATCTTCCTGGCGGATGTCGGCGTGGGAGATGCCGTGCAGCAGCATGTTCATCTTGCAGATGGACCAGGTGGTACCGATCCGCTCCTGGCCATAGAGCGGCAGCTCCGAGGCGTCGCCGCCCTTCTCGCGGAGAAAATCGCGCATCTGGATCAGCATGCCACCGGACCCCGCGGTGGGGTCGTAGACACTCATGGACTCTTCCGGGTCACAGACCTCGACGCAGAGCCGGACCACTTCCCAGGGGGTGTAGAACTCCCCGGCCTTCTTGCCGGCAGAGTCTGCGAAGTACTTGATCAACCACTCGTAGGCCGCCCCCAGCAGGTCCGGAAACTCGAAGTCCTCGTCGCGCAGCGGGATCCTGTCGAAGTTCTGCACGAAGTCGGCCAGGGTGTCGTCGTCTAGCGTTTGCTGGCCGATCTTGCGGTTGAAGTTGATGCCACTGAGCACATCCTGAAGGGCATCTGGATTGGCATCCTCAATGGCCGCCAGGGCCTTGTTCAGGGTGGTGCCGACATTTTCCTTAACGTGTTTGAGGGCCGGCTGGTCGACAATCTTCTTCTCGCCGTCCTCAACCACCTCCTCCTGCCACGGCTCGTTCCACCGGGCGCGCGGCGGCACGTAAAAGTACTGGCCGGAATAGTGATCCGGGTCCTCGAGCTCGACGGCGATGTCATCTTTGGTCATGCCCTGCGCCGCGAACTGCTGGCGCAGCGCCTCGCGGCGCTCGTCGAACAGGTCGCTGGCCCGCTTGAGGAACAGCATGCCGAACACATATTCCTTGTATTCGCTGGCGTCCATGCTGCCGCGAAGATCATCGCACGCCTGGAGGAGCAGACTTTCAAGGCGAGGAAGCGTCAGTTTTTGATGCATAGGTCCTTCTTAGTAACTGTTCCCACCTTAAGGTAGCCCGCGTCCGGCCCAATGGAGGACCACCAGGCTACCCCGCCGCAATCCCCTTCACCTTCTGGAATCCCTTGGGCAGGGTCTGGCCGCGCTTGCCGCGTTCGGCGGTGTAGGCGGCGAGGTCGTTGCCGGTGAGGGTGAGGTGGCGCTGGCCGGCGTAGACGGTGAGGCCGCCGCCCTGGGGGATGGTGGCGGTGGCGACCAGCCGTTCGCTGCCGGCCTGGTACTCCTTGGGCGGGATGCCGACGAGCTTCTGGCCCTTGCCGCGGGTCATCTGCGGGATCTCGCCGGCCGGGACGATGAGCAGGCGGCCGGCGCTGGTGGCCAGGGCAATGCGGTCGGTCTCCGGGTCCCCCAGGCGGGCGGGGAGCATGACCTCGGCCCCCTTGGGGACGGTGAGCACGGCCTTGCCGCTGCGGTTGCGCGAGCGCATCTCGCCCAGGGGCATGCGGAAGCCGAAGCCGGCGTCGGTGGCGAGTAGCCACTCGCTCTCCGCCGGGCCCATGAGGACGCCAGTGAAGGTGGCGCCGTCCGGCGGGTTCACGCGGCTGGCCAGGGGCTCGCCGTGACCGCGGGCGGAGGGTAGCTCGTGGGCGGGGATGGCGTAGGTCCGGCCGGTGGAGTCCAGGAAGATGGCCGGCTCGTTGCTGCGGCCGGCGGCGGCGGCGCGGAAGCCGTCCCCGGCGCGGAAGGAGAGGCCCTCGGGGTCGACGTCGTGGCCCTTGGCCTGCCGGATCCAGCCCTTCTCGGAGAGGATGACGGTGATGGGCTCGGCGGCCACTACCTCGCTGGCCTCCAGGGCGCGGGCGGCGCCGCGCTCCACCAGGGGGCTGCGGCGGTCGTCGCCGAAGCGCTCGGCGTCCTGCTCCAGCTCGGAGCGGATGAGGGCGGTGAGCTTGTCGGCGGAGGCCAGGGTGGCCTCCAGCTCGGCGCGCTCGTTCTCCAGCTCGTCCTTCTCGCCGCGCAGCTTCATCTCTTCGAGCTTGGCCAGGTGGCGCAGGCGCAGCTCCAGGATGGCCTCGGCCTGGCGCTCGGCGAGGCCGAAGCGCTCCATGAGGACGGGCTTGGGCTCATCCTCCTCGCGGATGATGGCGATGACCTCGTCGATGTTCAGGAAGGCGGTGAGCAGCCCCTCCAGGACGTGGAGGCGGTCGCGCACCTTCTCCAGGCGGTGCTCCAGGCGGCGCTGGACGACGTTGCGCCGGTACTGCAGCCACTCGGTGAGCATCTCCCGCAGGTCCTTCACCCGCGGCCGACCGTCCAGGCCGATGACGTTGAGATTGACCCGGTACTGCTTCTCCAGGTCGGTGGTGGCGAAGAGGTGGTCCATGAGCCGTTCGCGGTCGACGCGGTTGCTCTTGGGCTCGATGACGAAGCGCACCGGCGATTCGTGGTCGGACTCGTCGCGCAGGTCGGTGACCATGGGCAGCTTCTTCGCCTGCATCTGGCCGGCGATCTGCTCCAGGACGCGGGCGCCGGAGGCCTGGTGCGGGAGGGCGTCGATGACGATGTTGCCCTCCTCCACCCGCCAGGCGGCGCGGGCGCGGATGCTGCCGTGGCCGGTGGTGTAGATCTTGTGCAGCTCCGCGGCGGGGGTGATGACCTCCGCCTCGGTGGGGTAGTCCGGCCCGCGCACATGCTGGGTGAGCGCGGCGGCGTCGGCCTCCGGGTCGTCCAGCAGGTGGATGCAGGCGCTGGCCACTTCGCGCAGGTTGTGCGGCGGGATGTCGGTGGCCATGCCCACGGCGATGCCGGTGGTGCCGTTGAGCAGGACGTGGGGGACGCGCGCCGGCAGCAGCTCCGGCTCGCGCAGGCTGCCGTCGAAGTTGGCGGTCCAGTCCACGGTGCCCTGATCGGCCTCGCGCAGGAGCAGGTCGGAGAAGGCGGCCAGGCGCGCCTCGGTGTAGCGCATGGCGGCGAAGGAGCGCGGGTCGTCAGCGGAGCCCCAGTTGCCCTGCCCGTCCACCAGCGGGTAGCGGTAGGAGAAGGGCTGCGCCATGAGGACCATGGCCTCGTAGCAGGCGGTGTCGCCGTGGGGGTGGTACTTGCCCAGGACGTCGCCCACCGTGCGCGCCGACTTCTTGGGCTTGGAGGCGGCGGAGAGCCCCAGCTCGGACATGGCGTAGATGATCCGTCGCTGCACCGGCTTGAGGCCGTCGGCGATGTGCGGCAGGGCGCGGTCGAGGATGACGTACATGGAGTAGTCCAGGTACGCCTTCTCGGTGAAGTCGCTCAGGGGGCGATGCTCGACGCCCTCGTAGCTGATCTCGGTGTCACGGGACATGGGGTCTCCGGGCTGGATGATGGCGCTCGCCGCATTCTACCCACTGGTGGGCGTTTGCCCATACCGGTGGGTTCAGTCGGGCCGGGTGGCCGCCTCGAGGTCGGCGATGCGGACCAGGGCCTCGCCGCGGTACTCGCCGCAGAGTTCCGGGGTGGCGCTGAATTCGCCGCAGATGGCCGGGCGGCGGGGGTCACCGAACAGCGCGCAGAGGCGGTCGTCGGTGAGGTGGGGGCACGGGGTCCCCGCCGGCTTGCCGTCGGGCAGGCCGGGGATGGGGGCGGCGATGGAGATGGCGACGCAGCAGGCGCCGCAGCCGGGTCGGCACTCCACCTCAGACCCGCTGGAAGAGGTGGAAGCCGAAGGCCTGCTCGGCCCCGCCCGGCGTCTGGTGGATCTCGTGGCGCGATTCCAGCCGGTGGAAGCCCTCGCCCAGCTCGGTGGCCAGGGAGGGGGCATCGTAGCGGGCCACCGGCAGGCCGCTGCACTTCTCCGGCCCCTCGGGGGCGAAGGTGGCGATGATGAGGTGCGCCCCGGTGGGCAGGGCCGCCTCGGCGGCGGCGCGGTAGCGGGCACGGTCGGTGGGGTCCACCAGGAAGTGGAAGACGGCCCGGTCGTGCCAGAGGTCGAAGGTGCGCGCCGGCTGCCAGGCGGTGACGTCGGCCTCCAGCCAGTCCACCACCTCGCCGTGCTCGCCCAGCCGCTCCGCCGCGGTGGCCAGGGCGCTGCCGGCCAGGTCCAGCACGGTGAGGTCGGTATAGCCGCGGCCCAGGAGGTGGTCCACCAGGGTGGAGGCGCCGCCGCCCACGTCGATGATGCCGGCCTCGGCCGTCGCCCCGGCGGCCTCGATGAGGTTCAGGGAGGTGGTTGGCTCGCGCTGGTACCAGCTCACCTCCAGGGGCGAGCGCTGGGTGTAGACGTTCTGCCAGTGTTCACGACGGTCCATGGGCCCTCCGGCGCAGGGGGTCGGGGTCATTCCAGGACCTCGGCGCGGTCGCCCTTGCCTTCCAGCCATTCGCGGCGGTCGGCGGCGCGCTTCTTGCCCAGGAGCATGTCCATGATGGATTCGGTCTCGTCGCCGGGCTCCACGGTGAGCTGGACCAGGCGGCGGGTCTCCGGCGCCAGGGTGGTCTCCCGCAGCTGCTGGGGGTTCATCTCGCCCAGGCCCTTGAAGCGGGTCACGGCCACCTTCCCCTTGCGCTTCTCGGCGCCGATGCGGTCCAGCAGGCCCTCCTTCTCGTCCTCGTCCAGGGCGTAGAAGACCTCCTTGCCCACGTCCACGCGGTAGAGCGGCGGCATGGCCATGTAGACGTGGCCCGCCTCCACCAGCGGCCGGAAGTGGCGCACGAACAGGGCACAGAGCAGCGTGGCGATGTGGGCGCCGTCGGAGTCGGCATCGGCGAGGACGCAGACCTTGTCGTAGCGCAGGCCGGTGAGGTCGCCGGAACCGGGGTCGACGCCCAGGGCCACGGCGATGTCGTGGACCTCCTGGGAGCCCAGCACCTGGGCCGGGTCCACCTCCCAGGTATTCAGGATCTTGCCGCGCAGGGGCATGATGGCCTGGAACTCGCGGTCCCGCGCCTGCTTGGCGGAGCCGCCGGCGGAGTCTCCCTCCACCAGGAAGAGCTCCCCCCGGGCCGGGTCCTGGCCGGTGCAGTCGGCCAGCTTGCCCGGCAGCGCCGGCCCCTGGGTGACCTTCTTGCGGGCGACCTTCTTGCTCGCCTTGAGGCGCGCCTGGGCCCGGCTGATGGCCAGGCCGGCGATAGCCTCGCCGCTCTCCGGGTGCTGGTTGAGCCAGAGCGAGAAGGCGTCCTTGACCACGCCGGAGACGAAGGCGGCGGTCTCCCGGGCGGAGAGGCGCTCCTTGGTCTGGCCGGAGAACTGGGGCTCGCGCATCTTCACCGAGAGGATGTAGGCGCAGCGCTCCCAGACGTCATCGGGGGTGAGCTTCACCCCGCGCGGCAGCAGGTTGCGGAACTCGCAGAACTCGCGCAGGGCCTCGGTGAGGCCGGCACGCAGGCCGTTGACGTGGGTGCCGCCCTGGGGCGTGGGGATGAGATTCACGTAGCTCTCCCCCACCGGCTCGCCGCCCTCGGGGACCCAGGTCACCGCCCAGTCCACGGTCTCGTGCTCGCCGGCCAGGCCGTCGTGGAAGGGCGGCGCCGGGGTGTACTCCGCCTCGCCCAGGGTGGTGGCGAGGTAGTCCACCAGCCCCTGCTCGTAGAACCAGGTGATCTCCTCGCCGGTGGTGTGGTCCACCAGCTCCACGGTGAGGCCGGGGCAGAGGACCGCCTTGGCCCGCAGCAGGTGCTTGAGGCGGGCGGGGCCGAAGCGGGGGTGGTCGAAGTACTGCGGGTCGGGCCAGAAGCGCAGGGTGGTGCCGTGCTGCTTGGCCGGGGCCTTGCCGCGATCCTCCAGGGGGCCCTCCGGTGCGCCGCCGGCGAAGGCCTGGAACCAGCGCTTGCTGCCGCGCACGACCTCCACCTCCAGCCGGGTGGAGAGGGCGTTGACCACGGAGACGCCGACGCCGTGGAGGCCGCCGGAGAAGGTGTAGGACTTGTGGGAGAACTTCCCGCCGGCGTGGAGCCGGGTGAGGATGACCTCCACCGCCGGGACACCCTCCTCCGGGTGGAGATCCACCGGCATGCCGCGGCCGTTGTCGGTGACGGCCATGCCGCCGTCGTTCAGGACCTCCACGCGGATGCGATCGGCATGGCCGGCCACCGCCTCGTCCACGGAGTTGTCGATGACCTCCTGGGCGAGGTGGTCGGGGCGCTCGGTCTGGGTATACATACCCGGGCGCTTGCGCACCGGGTCGAGGCCCTTGAGCACCTCGATGGAATCGGCGGTGTAGTCGCCGTGGCTGGCCATGGTTGCGATCCCCGTGGGCGCGAAGAAGGCTGCAGGCTAGCGAGAACGGTCCGCGACGGCAAGGGCGCCCCGGAACGCAGGGACTGGAAACACCGTCGTTCCCGCGAAGGCGGGAACCTCGAAAACCGGGCCACCGGAGCCCGAACCATCTCCGCGGACCTGTTCTCGAGGTTCCGGACTGGCGCTGGCGCGCCATCCGGAACGACGGGGGGTTCAGCCGCGACCGCCGGTGCGGAAGTGGCCCACCAGTTCCTTGAGTTCATCCACCAGTCGGCCCAGCTCCTCGGCGGAGGCGGTGAGCTGGCTGGCATCCTCGGAGGAGCGGTCGGCGATGCTGGCGATCTCGGTGACGTTGCGGTTGATGTCCTCGGCCACGGCGGTCTGCTCCTCGGCGGAGGAGGCGATCTGGTCGTTCATGCCGTTGATCTTCGAAACCGACTGGGTGATCCGGCCCAGGCTGGCCTCGGCCTCGCCGGCCTTGGCCACGGTGTTGTTGGCCCCCTCGCGGGTCTCCTGCATGGAGCCGGCGGCCTCCCGCGCGGCGTTCTGCAGCTTCTCCACCGTCTCCCGGATCTCCTGGGTGGAGTCGTGGGTCCGGGTGGCCAGGGTGCGCACCTCGTCGGCCACCACGGCGAAGCCGCGACCGGCCTCCCCGGCCCGCGCCGCCTCGATGGCGGCATTGAGCGCCAGGAGGTTGGTCTGCTCGGCGATGTCGCGGATGACGTCCAGCACGCTCCCGATGGATTCGCTGTCCTGCTCCAGCCGCTGCATGACCTCGGCGGAACTGTTCACCTCGTCGGCCAGCTTGCGGATGGCCTCCATGGAGTCGCCCACCACCTGGCGGCCGTTACCGGCCTCGCCATCGGCCTCGGTGGCCGCCTCGGCGGCCTGGGTGGCGTTGCGCGAGACCTCCTGGACGGTGGTGGCCATCTCGTTCATGGCGGTAGCCACCTGGTCGGTCTGGCTCTTCTGCTGCTGCACGCCCTGGTCGGTGCGCTGGGCCACCTCGGAGGTCTGCTGCGCGGTGGCGGCCAGGCGGTCCACGGCGCCGGCCACGCGCTGCACCAGCTCCTGGATCCGGCCCGTGAAGGCGTTGAACGCCTGGGCCAGCTCGCCCACCTCGTCCCGGGAGTGGACCTCCAGCCGGGCGGAGAGGTCCCCCTCGCCCTGGGCGACGTCGTTCATGGCCTTGGCGGTCTTCTGCAGCGGCCGGCTAATGGCGCGGCCGGAGAACCAGGCCACCCCGACACCGGCGATGAGCCCGATGAGGACCATGATGAGGACGAAGCCGCCCACGGCCGCCACCTCGGAGCGCAGCTCGCCGCTGATAGACTCGATCCGCCGCTGCTGGTTGTCCACCAGTGCCTGGGTCTGCTCGTCGATGCGCTCGAGGATCGGGCTGAGCTCCTCGCGCAGGATCCGGACGTCCGTCCGCCAGGCATCCCCGCCCTGGATGGCCAGCATCTCCTGGAGGTTATTGGCGAATTCCTCGCGCAGGCGGCGGAACTCGTCCAGGGCGATCTCCTGCTCGAAGGTGTAGAGGTCGGAGTAGGCCTCCAGGTCCTCGAGCTTGCTCCCGGTCCCGTCCATGTAGAGCTGGATCTCCTGGCGGGCGCTGTCGCCGCGGAAGGCGAGGAAGGCGCGCACGCCGTTCATGACGTTGGCCCACTGGTAGCGCAGCGTCTCCAGCTCCATGAGGAACCGGCGCCGACGCTCGGTCACGGGCTGGCTCTCCTCCGACTGGATGGCCTCGGAGAGGTTCTGGAGCATCTGCTGGGAGAGGGGGTTGATGTTCTGCGCGGCGTAGGCAACGCCGGGGAAGTTGGCCGCGTTGTCGTCGGGCAGGGCCAGCAGCTGCTCGCGATAGCTCAGGTACTCCTGGAAGGCCGACTCGATGGTCGCGATGCGCTGGGAGAGCTCCTCGTCCCCGTTAACCGCATCCATGCCCTTGAGCTCCGCGAGGTCCCGCTGGACGGTCTCCACCGCCTTGTCGAAGTCGTCGCGGAAGCGCTGCTCACCGGAGAGGAGGTAGAACCCCAGGGCGCTGTTGGCCTTGTCCAGATGGTCCTTGAGGCCCAGGGAGGCGATGACCACCGGCTGGGCCCGGTCCACCACCTGGGTAACCTGGCTCTCGGTGCGCCAGAAGTTCACCAGGCTCACCGAGCCCACGGCGAAGAGGATCAGCAGGACGATGCCGAACCCTCCCCAGAGCTTGTGGCGAACCCGCATCCTCGATAGCAGATCGCGCATACCTTCTCCCCCTTGTGGTATTTTTCTTCCAGCCGCGACGACGGTCTTTTCGTTATATTGGGAATCGGCGGCTGATGATGGAACTTTAGGGCTCCCGCGCTAGCGCGCCTCCTCGCCGAGGGGGATGGCCAGGCGCCGGGCCACCTCCTCGTAGGCCTCGATGACGCCCCCAAGATCCTGCCTGAAGCGGTCCTTGTCCAGACTCTCGCCGCTCCTGGCATCCCACAGGCGGCAGCCGTCGGGGGAGAACTCGTCCCCCAGCAGCAGCTCGCCGTGGAAGCGGCCGAACTCCAGCTTGTAGTCCACCAGGGTGATGCTGGCGTCGGCGAACAGCCCGGTGAGCACGTCGTTCACCTGGCGCGAGATCGCCTTCATGGGCTCGATCTCGTCGGCCTCGGCCCAGCCGAAGGTGACGATGTGGGACTCGTTGATCATGGGGTCGCCCAGCTCGTCGTCCTTGAGGAAGAACTCGAAGATCGGCGGGTCCAGCTCGCGGCCGGGGGCGATGCCCAGCCGGCGGCAGAGGCTGCCGGCGGCCCGGTTGCGCACCACGCACTCCACGGGGAGCATCTCCAGGCGCTTGACCACGGACTCGTCGGCGCCGTTGAGGCTCTCGAAGTGGTTGGGAACACCGGCGGCAGCCAGGTGGCGCATGAGGTGGGCATTGAAGCGATTGTTCACCTCTCCCTTGCGCGCCAGCGCCTCGCGCTTGGTGCCGTCGAAGGCGCTGGCATCGTCCCGGAACTGCAGCACCAGGCGGTCGGGGTCCTCGGTGGCGTAGACCGTCTTGGCCTTGCCGGCATAGAGTTCTTCGCGCTTTTCCATGGTCTTCCCCGCTCGGGGTCTCCGCTGATGGTATGAGTATGCGGGCGTCAGGCCACGGTGAGCCAGTCCAGCCCGCTCTCCTGATCGGCGATGTGGATGGCCTCCTCGTCGCCGGTCACCCGCCCCAGGGCCGCCCGGGCGAGTTCCGGACGGTTGTTCCTGTCGGAGAGGTGCATGGCCGCCACGGTATTCAGCCGGGAACGGTCGAGGTCGGCGAGGATCGCCGCCGCCTGCTCGTTGGCGAGGTGGCCCTGCTCGCCCCCCACCCGCGCCTTGAGCGGGGGCGGATAGCTCCCCTGGCGCAGCATCTCCGGGTCGTGATTGCACTCCAGCAGCAGGGCGTGGACCCCGCCCAGCATGGAGCGGATGTGCGGGGTCCCGTGGCCGGCGTCGGTGAGCAGCCCCAGGCGGTGGTCGCCGTCGGTGAAGACGAACTGCGCCGGCTCGCGGGCGTCGTGGGGGACGGGATAGGGCTCCACGCGCAGGTCGCCGATGGTCAGCGGCGCGTGGCAGGAGAAGGTCTCCAGGTGCGGCAGCTCTCCCTGGCCGTGGTCGCGGGCGGTGCCGGGGGTCATGCGGACGGTGAGGTTGTGGCGCCGGGCCAGGGGGCCCACGCCGCGAATGTGATCGCCGTGCTCGTGGGTGACCAGAATGGCATCGAGGTCGCTGGCCTCCAGCCCCAGCCGGCCCAGGCGGCGCTCCACCTCGCGCACGGAGAAGCCGCAGTCCACCAGGACCCGGGTCCGCCCCGCCTCCACCAGGGTGGCGTTGCCGCTGCTGCCGCTACCCAGGGAGGCGACACGCATCTCAGAGGCGATCCCCCAGGATGCCGAGGATGCGGCGGGTCTCGTCGGTGGTCAGAGGGTTGCCGTCGGCGTCGGTCACCCGCAGGAAGACCGGCTCGCTGCCCTCCAGAACCAGCCGGCGCTCGCCCTCGCCGTCCTCGGCTCCGCCCTCGACCTCGCGAATGCGGATGACCCGCTCCACCCGATCCCGCTGGATCACGGTGAAGCCGCCAGCGGCCAGGGCAGCGGTGAGCCGCGACCAGACAGCGGCGCGATCATCGTCGATGCGCAGGCGCGGCGGCTCCTCGGCGGTGAGGCGGGGGCCATCAGCACGGTCGGCGGTGTCGTCGGCGGGCTCGCCCCGGGGCTCGGGCGGGAGCTGGAGCTGGCGCACGGCCTCGGCATCCAGCTTCTCGGCCCGGGCGACCTGGAGCAGCTCATACTCCGACTCCGCCTCGGGACGCTCCAGACCGGCAGGGAGATCCAGCGGCGGCGCGGGCTCGGCCTTCGTGTGTTCGGTCAGGCGGCGGTCGCCGCCGCAGGCGGTGACCAGGGTCGCCACGACCAGCATCAGCAGGGGAAGGATCCGGAACATGTTCAGAGAACGCCGGTTTCGCGCAGGGCCGCGCGGACCGTGTCGTGGTACTCGTGGGCCAGGGGCACCAGGGGCAGGCGAATGGCCTCACCCATGAGGCCCATCTCGTAGAGGGCCCACTTCACCGGGATGGGACTGGTCTGGCAGAAGAGTGCCTGGTGCAGCGGCCGCAGCCGGCCATCCAGATCCCGGGCACGCTCGGCCTCGCCGTTGCGGGCCGCCTCGCACATCTCGTGCATCAGCGCCGGGGCGACGTTGGCGGTCACCGAGATGTCGCCGTGGTAGCCGGCGATCATCGCCTCGCAGGCGGCACCGTCCTCGCCGGAATAGAGTTCCAGCCGGTCGCCGACCCGTTCCACCAGCTCCTGCACCCGCTCCTGGCTGCCATGGGCGTCCTTGAGGCCGATGATATTGCCGAAGGGGGCCAGCCGCTCCACCGTGTCGGTGGTCATGTCCACGCCGGTGCGGCCGGGGACGTTGTACAGGATCTGGGGGACCGGAACCGCTTCGGCGATGGCGCGGAAGTGCTGGTAGAGCCCTTCCTGCGGCGGCTTGTTGTAGTAGGGGGTCACCAGCAGGCAGGCGTCGGCGCCGGCCTCCATGCCGCAGCGGGTGAGCTCGATGGCCTCCTGGGTGGAGTTGGCGCCGGTGCCGGCGATCACGGGGATCCGGCCGCGCACCAGCTCCACCACTCGGCGGACCACCTGGCAGTGCTCGTCGAAGTCCAGGGTGGCCGACTCGCCGGTGGTGCCCACGGCGACAATGGCATCGGTGCCGTTGTCCAGGTGGAACGCGACCAGCCGCTCCAGGGCGGCGTAGTCCACCGACCCGTCGTCCGCCATGGGCGTGACCAGCGCGACCATGCTGCCGTGGAACATCCGATCTCTCCCGCTTGGCGCCGAATCCCGGCATGGTAGCGAGCCGCCCTTCGGGTGACAAGGAAGGGCCCCGGATGGGTCCGCCGGGGCCGTTTTCCGCCGCGCCTGAAAGGCGCTACACTCGAATCTCCCTTCAGGCAACGGCGTGAGCGCAAGCGATGGAAAACTACCTGGTCATCTCCGCCGTAGGCGCGGACCATCCCGGGATCGTCGACGACCTCGCCCGGGCGGTCATGGATACCGGCTGCAACATCAACGACAGCCGCATGACCGTCCTCGGCGGGGAGTTCGCCGTACTGCTGCTGGTCTCTGGCCCCTGGAACTCCATTGCCAAGCTGGAGGATGCCGCGCCCGGCATCGCCGAGAAGCTGGAGCTTCTCGTCAATACCAAGCGGACCAATCTGCGGGAAAAGGAAGGCCAGATGGTCTCCTACACCGTGGAGGTCATCTCCATCGACCAGCCGGGCATCGTCTACGACCTGGCGACCTTCTTCTCCCGGCGCGGGATCAATATCTACGACCTGACCACCGAGCGCTACGCCGCCGCCCACACCGGTACGCCGATGTTCGTCGCCCGGATGACCATCAACATCCCCTCGGACATCCGCATCGCCGGCCTGCGCGAAGAGTTCTTCGACATGTGCGACTCCCTCAACCTCGATGCCGTCATCGAACCGGTGAAGATCTAGGAGACCCAGCAAGATGAGCGACCCCCTCACCGTCGGCGATACCGCCCCCGACATCCGCCTGCCCGCCACCGGCGACCAGGAGCTCTCCCTGGCCGATTTCCGCGGGCAGACGGTGGTGCTCTACTTCTACCCCAAGGACAGCACCCCGGGCTGTACCAGCGAGTCCAAGGACTTTACCCGGCTGCACGACGAGTTCCGCAATGCCGGCGCCGTGATCCTGGGCTGCTCCCGGGACGGCGTACGCTCCCACGAGAACTTCCGCGCCAAGCACGATATACCCTTCGACCTGCTCTCCGACGGTAACGAGGAGCTTTGCAACGCCTTCGGCGTGCTCAAGCAGAAGACCATGTTCGGCAAGAAGGTCATGGGTATCGAGCGCTCCACCTTCCTCATCGATCCCGAGGGCACCATCCGCCAGGAGTGGCGCAAGGTGAAGGTGGACGGCCACGCCGACGCGGTGCTCGAGGCGCTGAAGGCGCTCTAGGACCTCCTATCCATCACGCCCCTCCGGGGCCGGCCAGTGAAGGTGCGATCTTGACCCGACACGAGTCCGAGGGCCGGCGGCTGTTCGTGCTGGACACCAATGTCCTGATGCACGACCCGACCAGCCTCTTCCGCTTCGATGAGCACGATATCTTCCTGCCCATGGTGGTGCTGGAGGAGCTGGACAACCACAAGCGCGGCCACTCCGAGGTCTCGCGCAACGCCCGCCAGGCCAGCCGCTTCCTGGACGAACTCATGGGCGCCGCCGACGGCGACATGGCCGAGGGGATCAGCCTGGACGCCATCCGCCCGCGCGGGGCCAACGGCGAGCCCGACGCCACCGGCGGCGGCCACGGCCACCTCTACTTTCAGACCGAGGTCCGCGCCAATCCGCTACCGGAGAAGCTGCCCGGCAACAAGCCGGACAACGACATCCTCGGCGTGACCCTGGCGCTGTGCGAGGATCTCCCCGACGCCGATATCACCGTCGTCTCCAAGGACATCAACCTCCGCATCAAGGCGGCGGTGCTCGGCCTGCGCGCCGAGGACTACTTCAACGACCAGGTCCTGGAGGATGTGGACCTGCTCTACAGCGGTCAGAAGGAGCTGCCCGCCGACTTCTGGTCGCAGCAGTCCGGCCGCGAGCTGGCCTCCTGGCAGGAGGAGGGGCGCACCCTCTACCGCGTCACCCACCCCGTGGCCCGGGAGCTCCACCCCAACCAGTTCATCTGGTCCCCCGGCGAGGAGGGCCCGGAGGGGGTCGTCCGCCGGGTCGAGGGCGAGACGGTGGAGTTCGAGCTGGTCCAGGACCACGGCCATACGCCGGTCTGGGGGATCCGGGCGCGCAATCGCGGCCAGAACCACGCCCTGAACCTGCTCATGGACCCGGAGATCGACTTCGTCTCCCTGGTGGGCCAGGCGGGGACCGGCAAGACCCTGCTGACGCTGGCCGCCGCCCTCACCCAGACCCTGGACGAGAGCCGCTACTCCGAGGTCATCATGACCCGGGTGACCATCCCGGTGGGCGAGGACATCGGCTTCCTCCCCGGGACCGAGGAGGAGAAGATGGGCCCCTGGATGGGGGCGCTGCGGGACAATCTGGAGGTCCTCTCCGAGGGCAACGACGGCGGCAGCTGGGGACGCCAGGCGACCAACGACGTCCTCATGAACCGCATCCGGGTCCACTCCCTGAACTTCATGCGCGGGCGGACCTTCCTGAACAAGTTCGTCATCATCGACGAGGCGCAAAACCTCACCTCGAAGCAGATGAAGACCCTCATCACCCGCGCCGGGCCGGGGACCAAGATGGTCTGCCTGGGCAACGTCGCCCAGATCGACACCCCCTACCTCACCGAGACCACCTCGGGGCTCACCTACGTGGTGGACCGCTTCAAGGACTGGGAGCACGCCGGCCACGTCACCCTAGAGCGCGGCGAACGCTCCCGCCTGGCCGACTTCGCCTCGGAGAACCTGTAGCGCCTACTCGGCCTTCTGGAAGAGGCCCAGGAAGCCGGAGCGCTCCATGGGGGGGCGGGCGGCGACGGCGAGCATGTCGGCCAGGTGTTCCGGGTTGCTCATGCCCACCAGGCTGGTGCCCAGGCCGGGGGTGGAGCGGTTGAACTGGAGCGCGCGCTGGGCCGGGTTGGGCAGCTCCGCCAGGGCCTGGGTGACCACGTCCACCGACTGCTGCCCCAGGTGGCCCTTGAGCATGGTGTGGCTGCTCATCATGTAGACGCCGAGCTGGTGGGCGGCCTGCAGGGTCGAGGCGACGTTGCCCTGGCCGGTGGCCTGGTTGAAGCGGGTGAAGCCCTCCAGCATGACCTGGTTGAAGGGCATCTGGGCGATGAGGAAGTGGTGGCGGGTATCATCGGCGCCGGTCACCGCCTGATACGCCTTCTCCGCCAGCCCCTGCAGCGAGGTCAGGGACTGGAAGAGCTGGTGGTCGGTCTCCACCCGGAAGCCCTCGAAGGTGGAGATCCCGTAGTAGCGCAGCCGCCCCTCGGCCACCGCCCACTCCAGGACCTCGAAGACCTTCTCAAGCTTCTGGTTGACCTGCTCCTTGCCGATCTCGGGGATGTGGACCTCGGGCTGGTCCACCATGAAGGCGTCCAGGGTCTCCACCCCCATGAGGTTGCGGGAGAGGTCGAGCTGGTACTCGATGTACTCCGGGCTCAGGCAGTGGGGGGTCTGTTCGGCAATGTCCTCCGCCCGGCCGCGACCGGGGCCGACGATCTCCTCCTGGATCCAGGCGTCGCGGTCCTCCGGCGGGCCACCCCGGAAGGTCAAGAAACCGCCCTTGCTCACCAGGAACATGGCCTCGCGCGGGATCCCGGCCAGGTTGGCCTGCCGGATCCCGGCGCCCACCGCCGCCAGGGCGCGGCCGTAGCGGTAGTGGGCGCCGGTGTCGACGACGTTGATGCCACCACCGAGCGCCTGGGCGACGAGGGTCGCCACGGCGGCGTCGGTGGCCGCATCGGCGGCACCGGGGAAGGTCCCCACGCCCAGGGAGGAGAGCTGGATCTTCGTCTTCAGCAGGTCGCTGAAGTGGCCCTCGGCCACGTCGTCGGCCCGGGCCTCGGCGTAGTCGCGGGTGCCCTGGGGGGTGGCGTGTCCCGGAATGGGCGCGGTCTCGGTCATGTTCGCTCCTCCTCGTTCTTGTCGGGCAGTTCCGCGGCCGCTACGCCCCGCGCAGCAGCGGATGATCGCGCAGCAGGCCCTCCACGGCGGCCTCGACCTCGGGCCGTAGGGGGCCGGAGAGGTCCGGGTCCAGGCGGCTCTCGAAGAGCCCCGGATACCACTCCTCGTCCTCGTCCATGTCCCAGTCCACCTCGGCCAGCAGCTCGCGCCCGGATTCCGGCAGCGCCTCGGGCAGCTCGCGGCCGCTGAGGATGGCCCAGACCCCCGCCCAGCAGCGCGCCAGCACCAGCGGGTGGTAGCCGCCGCCACCCAGGGCCAGCAGCTTCGGCGTGCCGTCCGGGTGGCGCGGGCTGGCATCGCGGATGGCGGTCACCGCCTCCAGGAAGGTCTGGGTGGAGACGGTGAACTTGCCCAGCGGATCGGGACGCAGGATGTCGGTCCCCGCCTGGAGGACCACCGCGTCCGGCGCGGCGGCCTCCACCACCCGCGGCCAGAGGGTGTGGAAGGCGTGGCGGTATTCGGTGTCGTTGAGCTCCCGCGGCAGCGGCAGGTTCACGGCGTTGCCGTGGACGCCGGTATCCGTCGCCTGGCCGCCGGCGAAGGGATAGGCGTAGCCGGTATCCATGTGCAGGGAGCAGGTGACCACCTCGGGGTCGTCGGCAAAGGCCATCTCCACGCCGTCGCCGTGATGGGCGTCGATGTCGATATAGAGCACCCGCTTCCCCGCCCGGCGCAGCCGCTGGATCCCCATGACCGGGTCATTGAGGTAGCAGAAGCCGCGCGCCTGGTCGGGGCGGGCGTGGTGCATGCCGCCGGCGGGGTTGAAGGCCATGCGCCCGGCCAGGACCTCCTCCGCCCCCTGGATACTGGAGCCGGTGGCCACCGCGGGGGTGGAGAAGAAGCCGGGGAACCAGGGGTTCTCGAAGTTGCCCAGGTTGTGCTGCTCGCGGAAGCGGTGGGGCACCTTGCCCAGGGCCTCGCAGCGCTGCAGGGCGAGGATGTAATCCCGGGTGTGGAAGCCGGTGAGCTCCCGGTCCGAGGCCTTGCGACCGATGAGGTACTCCCGCTCCTCGTCCAGGGCGCCGTAGGCCTGGATGAGGTCGATGGTCAGGGAGACCCGCGGGATCCCCAGGGGGTGGTTGTCGCCGTAGGAGAAACGGCGATAGCGCGCCGCCCCGATGAGCGTGGCCTTCCCCGCCGGAATGGGTTCGCCGCTTGCCGCCATGGTCACTTGCGCAGCCGCAGGTAGATCTCCGGCAGCCGCGCCGGCAGGTCATCGACGTAGTCGATGATCAGGTAGTGGCCGGGGCCGAAGATGGTGGGCAGGTACTCGCCCCCGGCGGGGTCGAGGGTGATGCAGAAGGGGTGGATGCCGGCATCCACCGCCTCCTTCACCGCCATGCGGGTGTCCTCGTGGAGGTAGCGCGGGTCGCCGCCGTCGTCGTAGTCCGCCGGGCGGCCGTCGGAGAGGATGAGCAGCAGCCGCCGCCGAGCGCTGGCGCCGTCGAAGGCGCGCACGGCGTGGCGGATGGCCGCCCCCATACGCGTGGCCAGGCGCCCGGAGAGGCCGGCCAGGCGGGCGCGGACCCCGGCGTTCAGGGGATCCTCGAAGCCCTTGATGGGGTAGTAGCTCACCGCATCCCGGTTCTTGGAGGCGAAGCCGGCGATGGCGCAGGGGTCCCCCACCTCGGCCAGCGCCTCGGCGAAGATGAGGGTGCCGGCGCGCAGCCGGTCCACCACCCGCCCCTCGCCGTCGCTGGTGTTGGCCATGATGGAGGTGGAGAGATCGGCCAGGAGCAGGACGGCGGTATCCCGGTGCTGCGGGGCCCGGCGCTGGTAGACGTGGGGCCGGGGCGACATGCCGGCGCGCTTCTCGCTGACGTACTGCAGGGTCGCCTCCAGGTCCAGCTCGTCACCGTCGAACTGGCGGCGCAAGGGTGCCGGCCGCTGGGGCCGCTGGAGTTGGAGGGCACGGCGCAGGCGCTTGAGGACGTTGTCGTGGCGCGCCATGAGCGGGGCGATGTCGGCCTCGTCCCCGGGCTCCAGGTCGCGCTCGTGGACCCGGGCCCAGTCCACCTTGTAGCGGTTCTCGCGGTAGTCCCACTCGGGGTAGGCGCGGCCGCCGAACTCCGCCTCCCGCGCCAGGCCGCGGCCGACCACGTGGGCCGGCTGCGGGATCCCGACGCCGATGCGCCCGCCGGTGCCGGAGGTCTCCTCCGGGGCGATGTCGAGGTCCGGGTCGCCAGAGCCCTCCTTGGGGGTCTCCGCCTCGCGCTGCTCCTGCTTCTCCTTGGCCTCCTCGGTGGCCTCGGCGCCGTCGGAGTCGTCCTCCTCGGCGCCGGGGACCCGGGGATAGACCGGCCGGGCGGCGTTGGGCGCGCGGCCGGGGAGGTAGGCGTGGGGGCGCTGCTGCAGGGTCAGCGGCGGCAACCGTTCGTCATCCAGCTCGCCGTAGAGGGCCAGGGCGGTGTCAAAGCTGTCCACCAGGCTGGCCCCGGGCGCCAGGAGCGCCGCCAGCCGCGGGTCCAGCTCCCCCTCGCCCAGGCTGGCGGCCAGGGTGGCGCGGGCGTACTCGAACCAGGGGCCGGCCGGCCCCGCCGGGGCCTCGGCACGCTTCGCCCGGCGCAGCAGGCGGCGGCGGTAGTTGGGGATGATGGAATCGATGCGGGCATCCACCCGGAGGTCCTCGCAGAGGTCGAAGAGGACGCCGAAGCGGACCAGGTCATCGCCAAACTCCGCGAACAGGGGCCGCCAGGTGATCCGCTGGTGGTCGTCCACCGGCGGGTGTTCGGTGCCGCGGCGCTGGAAGAGCGCCTGGATGGCGTCGTAGTCGTAGGTGCCGAAGGCGAGGTGGCCGGTAACGTGCTCCACGGCGAGGATGGCGGCCTCGTGGTCGGCCATGACCGCCGGCAGGTAGAGCCGGGCGCCGTCGGTCTCGGCGCCGGGATTGGGATCGCCGGGGCGCCAGCCGCTGTCCTCGATGAGGAGCTCCTCGCCGAACCAGCCCTGGGCCAGGAGCTGGTAGAGGCGCAGGTGGTCGCGGATGCGCTCGCCGGGGACCACCTCCAGCAGCATGGCCCGGGACTCCTCGCTGTCCAGCCGGAACCAGGACTCGCCGCGCTGGCGCCCGGCCTGGAGGACGTCGGCGCCGCGCCGGGCCCACTCGTGGACGCCGTCAACGCCGATGAGGTCGCGGACCTTGAGCGCCCCCTCCAGGTAGCTCCCCAGGGCCATGCGGCGCTCGGCAAAGAGCGCCTCGGCCGGCGCCATCAGGGCGTGGATACCGGCGGGCCCGCCCTCCCCGGCCAGGGTGCGGAAGTCGGTGGTGAAGTAGGCCACGCCGCTGTCCACGTGGCGCTCCAGCCAGGTGTGGCCCAGGTCGAACCAGCTGGCCTCGCCCTCGCGGCCCCAGGCGGCGAAGACCGCGCCCACCTGCCCCATGAAGCCCTCCAGGGCCTTCCAGGCGCCGCGCCAGCGGGTGAAGATCCGCGCCTGCTCCACCCACTCGTCGACGCAGCCGGCCTGCTCCACCACCGTCGGGGTGTTGCGGATGAAGGCCTTGCCGGCGTCGCGATCGTGGAAGAAGAGCTCCCGCGCCGCCTCCAGCCAGCGACACTGGACGAAGGGGCCGTACGGCTCCACCGCCGGGAGGGCCTCCTTGCTGTCGCGGTGGGCGACGAAGGAGATGTCCTCCAGGTGGGCGAGGATCTCCTGGACCTGGAGGAGGGCGTCCTCCTCGGTCCGGGGATCAGGGATCTCAGCCATGGCCCTCGGTGGCGCCGTCGTCGAAGTGGGCGTTGAGGATCTCCTCCAGGGCGGCGGCCAGCTCGGGGTCGTCGGTCACCGGGGAGACCATGGCCACGCGGCAGGCCTCCACCGGCTCCAGGCCGGCGCTGATGAGCTGGCCGGCGTAAGTGAGCGCCCGGGTGGAGGTGGCCTCTTCCAGGCCGTGGTCCTTGAGGGTACGGGCGCGCCGGCCGGCGGCCACCAGCCGCTCGGCCATGGTGCGGTCCACGCCGGCCTCCTTCTCCACGATCTCGCATTCCACGGCTTCGCTGGGGTAGTCGAACTCCAGCCCGATGAAGCGCTGCTTGGTGGAGGGTTTCAGGTCCTTGAGGACGGTCTGGTAGCCCGGGTTGTAGGAGATTACCAGCATGAAGTCGGGGTGCGCGGTGATGACCTGGGACTTCTTGTCCAGCGGCAGCTCGCGGCGGTGGTCGGTGAGCGGGTGGATGACCACCGTGGTGTCGGTGCGCGCCTCGACGATCTCGTCCAGGTAGCAGATGGCGCCCTCCTTCACCGCGCGGGTCAGCGGGCCGTCCTGCCAGACCGTTTCCTCGCCCTCCAGCAGGAAGCGGCCCACCAGGTCGGAGCTGGTGAGATCCTCGTGGCAGGCGACGGTGACCAGGGGGCGGCCGAGCTGGTTGGCCATGTACTCCAGGAAACGGGTCTTGCCGCAGCCGGTGGGGCCCTTGAGCATCACCGGCAGGCGCTTTTCCCAGGCGGCGCGGAAGACGCGCTCCTCCCCGCCCTGGACGGCGTAGAAGGGGGCGTCGCCCTCCTCGCCCGGCTTCTGCACGGCGTCACGCTCGACGCCGCGGAGGCGGTCGATGATCTGCTTCATTCCGGATCTCCTTTGGCTGGCTCGCCGCTCAGACCAGGTAGCCGGCCTGCTCGGCCCGGCTGCGCAGGTAGAGATAGAGGTGGCGCGCGGTGCGCACCGCCATGCGGCCCGCTTTCTCGGGCAGGGCGTCGCGGCGGTCCATTTCGAGGCAGTTATGGTAATAGATGAGTTCGCGGACGTTGTCGCGGACGGCGTTCAGGGAGGGCTCGCCCTTCACGAAGGCCTTCTGGATGTCCAGGAGTTCGCCGTCCTCCGGGAGTTCCTTGCCCTCCCGGGCGGCATAGGAGCGCAGCAGCTCCTCCACCACGTCCATGGCGCTGGGCAGGACCTCGGCGACATCCAGGTCCGCATCCTCGTTGATGCGCTCTTCCAGCTCGGCGATAGTCTCGTCGATGCCTTCCAGACGTTCGGTAAAGGTTTCGGAATCCATGGTGCTCCCTGGAGATTGGGGGCCTTGTTCGGGGTGACGGGGTGGGGTGCCCCCTGGCGGGGACGCCGTACATACGTCCATGTAGGCTCCACGACAGCATCCCTGCTGTCGAGGCCCCGCCAGGGGCCACCCCACCCCGTCACTGCGATTCGTTAGACCGCTTCGTGGCGCCCGCTGCGGGTATCCGCCGGCCGCGGGATTGGTGTATATTGGAATGCGATTATACTCTACCGCAAAGGTCGGGGATAGCCGGGATGGACCCTAGCGGTCCGCCGGGGCCGGGAGTCGGGCAGGGCTCCCCGGGACCCCTCCCGGCTGCCCGGCCCCGCAAAGCCACCAACGAGACGCACAAGCGCGTTCCAAGGCAGGAGTGGACATGTCCAGCATCATCAAGCTCGTCAGCGTGAACAACCTGGAATACAACGCCAACCGCGACCCGCAGGTCTATCGCCGGCCGGTGGGCGAGAACTTCCGCATCCAGGCCCGGCTCGAGGGCTCCGGTACCGCCAAGGCGCAGTTCGAGGTCGGCGGCGAGGTCAAGTGCGAGAAGACCGTCTCCCTCCCCGGCAAGTTCGACTGCCAGGTGAGCTTCGACGAGGCCGGCACCCGCATCGGCTCGCTGGTGGTCGAGGCCAACGGCGCCACCGAGACCCGCGACATCCGCCTGGATGTCGAGGAGTACGCCTGGATCGGCTGATCGGGCTCGGGTAACCC
The DNA here is from genome assembly GCF_900112605.1 of Thiohalospira halophila DSM 15071. Lineage (NCBI taxonomy): Bacteria > Pseudomonadati > Pseudomonadota > Gammaproteobacteria > Thiohalospirales > Thiohalospiraceae > Thiohalospira > Thiohalospira halophila. The sequence continues at coordinate 15,151 of NZ_FOMJ01000012.1, read as the reverse complement.
GACCCGGCGCTCCCGCCGCCTTCACTATCCCCAGTCGTACTGGCCGGTGAAGGCGGAGACCACCTCCCCCACCTGATCCCGCTCGAAGAAGCGGTCCGCCCGCTCCATCTTCAGCTCGTCCTGCAGACCCCGATCGCCCCCCAGCGCGATGACCGGGACATTGACCATATACTCCCGCCGTAGCAGTCGAACGGTCTCCACCGGGTCGAAGGCGGCCGCCTCGTCGGCGTCGAGGATCAGGAAGCGGTGCAGCAGGATGTCATTCCACTCCCCCACCTGCTCCAGGTCGCTCACCGGGACCGGTTGCCAGTCTTCCGGGGTGACGGCGCGTGCCGCCTCCACTAGGGTGTCGTCGGTGGTCATGAGGATGTAGCGCTTCTGCAAGCGCTCCTCGATGGTCGGTTCGGGCATGGTGCTCTCCTCTATCCGGTTACAGACCCCGGGGCGACTTCACGCTCCGGTGGCGAGGCCATCGAGGTTCCCGCCTGCGCGGGAACGACGTAACTTCCCTGCCCGGGTTACCGCTCCCACCCCGCCAGCCGGAAGACCGGCTCGGCGGCGGCCTGGGCGGCCCGGGTGAGTGATCGCTCACCGGGCAATACGGAGGCGCTCGGGGCCTTCCCCTCCCAGGCCGGCAACGGCTGCTCGTCGGCGGTGGACGCAGCGCGGGCGATGAGGCCGTCCCGCAGGACCAACCGCACGCCTCCGGCCTCTACCAGGTAGGTGCGATGGTTCACCTTGATGCCCCCGGGCAGGCGGGAGGGTTCGTCGGGGTCGAGGTCGTCCGCCTCGGCGCGGACCTCCTCCTCTTCCTCCCGGATGTCGTCCTGTTCGGCCGAGGTGGGGTTGTCGGCCACCCACGCCACCCCGAGACATCGCCCCAGCTCCCGCGCAAGCACGGCATCGGCCTCGGTCGCGGGCGGGCGCGGGGCGTGGTCCTCCCAGGTACTCAGCCCGGCGGCCAGCTCCCGGGCGAGCCAGCGGCGGTAGCCGGCGGAGGGGGCAGCCACGGCGCGCGCAAAGCGGCGAACCGGCAGCCGCCAGAGCAGGGCGGCGCCGAGGATCCAGGTTCTGCCGAGGGTGGCACTGCCGGTGCCGACGACCTTTCGCCCGGCTACCCAGACATCCCGTCCCACCACCTCGGCCGGCAGACCGAAGGCGCGGTGAGTGGCCGCCAGGGCCTCGAGAATGGCCTGCTCCGCTTCAGCCCGGTGGCTATCGCCGCCCGGGAGGCCGATGAAGACCGGGTGTTGATGGCCGTCCACCCAGACGGCGCCCCCACCCAGGGGCCGGCGCCAGGGGCCCCGGCCATGGCGACGGCAGGCGGCAAGGTCGGCCTCCCCGGCCGCCTGAGTCGCACCCAGGGAGAGGTGGCCGCTGGCCGCATCGGCCCGGACCACGAACGGTGCCCCTCCTGCCGGCTGGGCCCGGGCGAGGCCGGCGTAGGCGGCGTGCAGGGCCGCGGGCTCCAGCGCGCCCAGTTCCAGCCAGCGCCCTCGGCTCATGGGCAGCGAACGGCGCCGGCGTCAGCCCTGGTCGCCGCTGGCCTGCTCCTCGCCGTCCTTGGGCTTGTAGAACTTGGAGAAGTAGAAGTCGCGCTCGTTGAGGGCCTGGTAGAAGGCCACGCGCTCCTGAAAGCCCTCTTCCATGATCCGGATGAGCGCCTCGCCCTGCTCGGAATCGACGATGTGGATGGCGCCGAGGATGTCCATGCCGGAGCCATCGGTATCGAAGGTCATGACCTTCTCGGCCAGCGGCTCGGGGAAGTCGCAGTGGACCAGGAAGGACTTGGTATCCTCGTCCAGCGGGTCCAGGGGCTGGATGGTGAGCTTGCCCAGCCAGGCCAGCCGCGCCACCTGGTTGAACTGGTTGATATCGAACTTCTTGCCCTTGCGGTACTTGTTGAGCTCGTTCTTGATGTCGCCGACGTCGGTGAGCTTCACGGACTTCATGGGGCCTCCTGAACGGGCGATGCCCGCCTGATTCACGATGGCCCGAATTCTGGAGAAAATTGGTCGGAAATGGAAGGGGCGGGATTCCCCCTCTCGGAGCAGGAAGGACCGACCCGGGAGCGGCCCCGGGTCGGAACCGCCGGCTGGCACCGGCGGAGCGAGCGCCTACTCGCCGTGCTCGACCACCGCGGTCAGCGCCTCCTCGATGGCGCCCGGCGCGGGCCGGATGGCCATGAAGCTGTTGTCCCCCATCATGGAGAGGTCGGGGAAGTTCATGGCGATGCGGAACTTGGCGTGCAGCGCCATCACCTCACCCTCGTTCACCAGCACCTCGTAGGGCAGATGGGGCGTGTGCTTGAGTTCGGCGAAGTCGATCTTGTCCATGACGTAGGCGTCGCCGCCCTTTCCGGCACCCTCGCCGAGGGCGACGCCGAAGAGGACCTGGTCCCGGCCGGGCAGGTCGATGCGATAGACCTCGCTGGTGTCGCCGGCGCCGGCAGCCAACCCGGCGGCCACGGCATCCACGGCCTGCTGGTGGCTGTCGAACTCGCCCAGCTCCCACGCATCATCGAAGTAGGGCATGAAGGCCATGTAGTGGTACTCGCGCAGGTCCTCGGCGGTAAGCTCCTGCTCGGAGCCGAAGGTCTGCTCCCGGCCCAGGGCCTCTTCCAGCTTGCTGGCGGCGCCGCTGAGGTCGGACTCCAGGCGGTAGGCGTTGGCCAGGTAGACCGGGTTGGTATAGCTCACCTGGGTCCCGTTCTCCGTGGGGGCAACGCCGATGCGCAGCGCGGCGGCATAACCCCCGTACTCGGTGGCTGCGGCCGCCTCCTGGAGCGCGGGATGGGTCACGGCGATGACATGGGTATCGCCATAGGGGTTGTACCGGCCGGCGACACGGAAGCCGGCCTCCTCCACCGCGGCGATGGCGTTGTCGGCGGCCTCGGCCACCGGGCCGGCATCGCCATCGGCGAGGATGAAGGGCTTGAGATAGGTCTCCTCGGCGGCGGCCGTGGCACTGACGCTGCCAAGGCCGACGACGAGCAGGGGCGCCACCAGGCGCCGTAGGGTCGTGCGCATGGGAATCTACTCCGGAATATTCGTTGACGACGGTGAAATGCCCGGGGCGGGGGTGCCCCGGGCCGCTCGGTTACCTAGAAGCGATAGCCGAGGTTGATGCTATAGGAGGTCTCTTCGAGGTCGATCTTGGTTTGCGAATCCTCGCCGAACGAACCCTGGTAAGACTCCGGGATATCGCCCTTACCGGTCACCGAGTTGTTGGCGGCCTTCATGTAGGCGAAGGACGCTTCCCAGCGATTATTAAACTCATAGGTCGCACCGAGGGTCAGGTGCGACTCAGTCATCGCCGGAAGGAGGATGTTCGAGAAGACGTCTTCCTCGCCAATGGGTGCCTCAGCATAATTGTAGCCGGCCCGCACATCGAGATCGGAGTTGACCGCGTAGTCGACGGCCAGGGCATAGACGGTCTGGTCATCCCAACCCGGATCCATGGCGGCATTCCCATCGGCATCGCCCCCGACTCGCGTCCTGAAGTCCCCCTTCACTGCAAGTTCATCCATCGTATCCGACCAGTTGATCCACTTCACGTCGGCGGCAACGGTCAGGGCCTCCATCGGTTGAACCTTTACACCAACCGCGAACTGCTGCGGGAAGTCCAGGCCGAGTTTATAAGTACCGTCTCTGGAGTAAACCCTGTTACCGGCGCCGTCCGGGAAAGCGGAGATGTCACCATCACGCAGCTGATATTCAAGATCGCCGAACGATTGCTTACTCTTGTAATTTGCGCCTACGGTCACCATGTCGTTGATCTCGTAAAGAGCACCGAGGGTAAACCCGTAACCAAAAGCATTGGCAGTCCTGCCAAGCAGGAAGCTGGAATTTAGCGGACCTGGCGCAGTCCCTGTATCGCCGGTAATGCGCTGCTGGAAACCAACCGACTGATAATCGATATTGAGGGAAGCACCGAGCTTGAGGTCGTCGCTGGCGCGCCAAGCGAGGGACGGCGCCATCTGCCAGAAAGTGATGGCGCTGTACCCACTAAAATCGACATTTGTATGCCCAGCTGCGGAGCCCGGGGCGAAATTGCCACGGCCGTAGTCGACGCCCAGGCCCGACGTGCCATACATACCACCACCGAAGTAGAGGTCGGAACCCTCGGAGGTCGGAGCCGTCCAACCGATGGCGGGAACACCGTAAAGCTCGGCCTCACTCTTAATGGCCTCACCATTTTCCGGGCTGGTACCCATCTTGTTCTTCGTGAAGTCCGCCGTGCGCTCCGGCATGAAGGCTTCCATGGAGAAGTCGGCGCGGCTGCCGATGGCGGCCATGCCGGCGGGGTTACTGATGGCGGTCATGGCGCTCTTGGGAGCGGCAGTGACGGCACCGGCCATCCCCTTCTGGTAGGCGCCGACGCCGATGAGCTGGTAACCGTTGGTGGCCGAGGCGGTGGCCGGTAGCGCCAGGGCGACGGCCGTGGCGGCGGCGACGCTGCCGATCTTCAGGGTCCCTTTCATCATTTTCTTTTCCATCTTGCATGCTCCTCTCGCATTCGTGGGGGCCCGTTCACGACTTAAACAAGTTAGTACGTTGTTATATTCGGGCCGATTCCGACTATTGCGGAGGTGGCTTTGGGTGTCAAGAAAATTTTCCCGGCACAACAGCAATTTAGAACATTACCGATCAATTATTAAAGGGAATGGCTGCAGGCTTTCCCGGATCCTTGATCCTCATGTAGGAGGCCGCCTACGAGAAGACGGTCGGGAGGTCGATTTTCCAATGCCGTACGAAAGACGCCCCCGACCCCGAGCGGCAAGAGACCGGTCGGGGTCGGGGGCGTCGGGCTGTCCATCCGGGCCCTCTGCGGGGGCCCGTCAGCGCCTGGACTCAGTCGTCCAGGTCTACCTCGGGATCGAGGGTGCCAATGTCCTCACCGGCCATCTGGCGACGGACGTAGCCCACGTCCTTGCTGTTGAGGGCGAAGGGGAAGGAGAGGATGTCCATGGGGCTGGAATCGCCGTAGGGGCGATTGCAGGCGGACACCTCTTCGTCGTCCTTGCCGGGGCAGCCGGAGGTCTGGAAGGGCTTGCCGGAGCTGATGAGCGCCTCGACCTCCTCCTGGGGCATGCCGTAGTCGACGATCTGGCCCTCTTCGTTGAAGCCCATGTGGTCGAAGTGGCCGCCGGCGTAGTCGATGATGAAGCGGCCGAGCTGGACACGGCGCCACTGGCCGCGGTCCACCGGCTCCCAGTCCTCCATCATGGAGCCCTGCTCGGGGAAGAAGGCGAACATGTGGTTATGGCCGCCCATGTCCTTGATGCGCTGGCAGACCTCGAGGATCTCCCGCTCGGTCTCGCCCATGCCGCAGATGAGGTGGGCACCGAACTTCTCGGGGCCGAAGATCTCGGCGGCCCATTCCAGCGCCTGCCAGTAGCCCGCGAAGGTGTGGGGGCTGTCCACCGCCTTGCCACGGGTCTGGTCGAAGATCTCCGGGGTCACGGCGTCCAGGGCGACGGTAAAGATGTCGGCGCCACGGTCACGCAGTGCCACCAGGTCGTCGTACCCGAGGGTGGTCGGGTTGGAGAGGATGGAGACCGGGATGTGCGGTACCTCGGCCACCCACTTGTCCAGCAGCTCGAAAGTGTCACCGTCGGACTTGGGGTGGGTGATCTGGGAGATGCACATCCGCTGGAACTGGCCGTTGTCCTCGCCGTTCTTCACCTTCTCGATGATTTCGTCGTACCGGGCGGTGGGCCAGTCGACGCGGATGAAGTTGCGATCGGCGTAGTCGCGGTTCTCCTCGCGATGGCGCGCCAGGCCGCAGTAGGCACAGTTGGCCCGGCAGCCCTCCTGGTAGGTGACCAGGAGGTTGAGGCAGTGGGTGCAGGCCGTGCGGTGCATCTGGCCCGGCACCAGGCCCAGGCTGATGGCCGCCGCCTGGGACATCTGCACATACTCCGGCGACTGCATGTCCGGGGTCTTCACGTTGTAGTCGGGACGGTAGAAATTCACCGGCGCAACTGCTTCATCGGCTCGAACGCTCATGCTCCTGATCCCCTTGTGGTCTATCCCGTTCGTGGTCGTATCCCGGGCGCGGACGTCCCGGCGGCCGCCTCAGGCGGCAAAATACTCGTCGAAGGCGATCCAGCCGCGACGGAGGTTGGCATCCTCCGAAGCCGCAGGAGTTCGCCAGATCCGGTCCAGCTCCTGGCGACGCGCAACCCCTCGCGCAACGCTGGTCTCGAACTGGTCCCGAACATCTTCCTCGTAATCCTCCAGCGCCTCGTCGTCCCCGTCCAGCCAGGCGGCCGCGGCCTCGCCGGCCCGCTCGCCGGAGACCACCCCAGCCGCGATCCCGGCGCCGGTAATGGGGTGGGTCAGGCCGGCGGCGTCGCCCACCAGGAGGAGCGGGCCGTCGAGCACCAGGTGCTCGCGCAGCCCGCCCACCGGGATGGCGCCACCGGTGCGGCCGAGGATCTCCTCGCCCACCAGACCCTGCTCCACCAGATGGGCGTGGAGCTCTTCCAGCGGCGTCTTGAGATCGCGATCCACGGCTCGATCGATCCCGAGCCCGATGTTGGCGACCCCGGCGCGCGGGAAGAGCCAGCCATACCCCCCGGGGAATTCATCGGAGAGCCAGATATCGGTGTCCGGGTACTCCGAGAGCAGCGGCACCGTGTACTGGCGCGTCTGCACCGTGCGCTGGGGCGGCACGCCGGCAAATCTGGCGCTGGGGGAATGGGGGCCGTCGGCGGCCACCAGGACGCCGAAGCCGACCTCGGTCTCGCCGCTCTCGTCGGCGATGGTGGCCCGCCGGTTGGCCGGGTCCAGGTCGACCAGGCGGGTGGCCGAGCGCAGCTCGGCGCCGGCGGCCCGGGCGCGCTCGGCGATGGCCTGGTCGAAGGCTGCCCGGTCGATCATCAGGCCGGGGAACTCCGACTCTGCCACCTCGCCGGAGGGCAGCGCGGTCTTCATACCGGTGATGGTCTGTTGCAGGACGCCTTCACCCTGGGCGTAGCGGCCCATGGGCCGCGGGATGAACTCGGCGCACTGGACCGGCTCGCCGATGACCCGGTTGCGCTCGATGGCCAGGACCTCCCGGCCGGCCTCGGCCGCCGTGGCCGCCGCGGAGGCGCCCCCGGGACCGAGACCGATTACCAGGACGTCCACCTGCCGCATTACTCCCCCTGAGCCCGGGCCGTATCCCCGCCCTCGTCCTCGAGCTGCTCGAGGGCAAGACCAATGGCGCGGATGAAGTCGTCCCGCTGGAGCTGGAGCATCTCCACCGGGTAACGGTCAAAGAATTCCGAAACCGTCTGTTCGAAGCGGTCCACCGGGGTGTCCTTCATCGCCCCTTCCAGGTCCAGGACCATGCGGCGGGGGTTCACGAAGAAGTCCCCGGTGAGCCAGACCTGCTTGATCATGTTCCGGTGGCGGTCCACCCAGACCGACGCCCGCATGAGCCCGCCGTCGCCGCGGTAGACCCCCTCCACCGTCGGGGTATCCTCGGTGGCGCGATCGGTCTGGTAGACCCAGTCGTCGGTGTCGATCTCGGCCAGCGCCTCGCGATAGAGCTGGTCCTCGCGGGGCAGCAGGATATCGGTCTCCTGAAGCTCCACGTCGAAGGCCTCGCCAATGGCGTTGGAGAGGTGGTACTTCACCGCCTCCATGGAGGGAGACTCGCCCAGCAGTGTCTTGAGGTTGGCGACCCGGTCCTGGGCGTGCTCGATGGCCTTGTCGCTGAGCTTCTCCGCCGGGATCTGGAGGACGCGGAGCATCCGCTCGACGTCGAAGTCCACCAGGAGCGTGCCCTGATAGATGATGGACTCGCCATCGAAGGCGCCGCCGGTCCCGGAGATCTTGCGGCCGTCCACCTCGATATCGTTGCGTGGCCGGAAGTGGGCGTCCACGCCCAGCCGCCGCATCCCGTCGGCGGCGGCGGTGCAGATCTTCTCGGCAATGACGCCCATGTCGGCGGTGCCCAGGCGCTGCTTGTTCAGGAAGAGCTCCCAGCCGATCTGGGTCTGGTCGAAGTAGAGCGCCCCACCCCCGGTGATCCGCCGCTGGATCTCGATGCCGTTGTCGCGACAGTAGTCCTCGCGCAGCTCCTGGCCCACGCTCTGGTGGAAGCCGAGGAGCGCCGAGGGCTCGAACTGCAGAAACCGCAGGGTGTGCGGCGCCTCACCCTCCTGGTGCGCCTCGAGGATGGCACGATCCAGCGCCATGTTCTCCGCCGCCCGGCGGACGCCGGTGTCGATGACGCGCCAGGTCTCGGTGCTCATGCGCAGCACCCTCCTCCACCACCGGCCGCGTTGACCACCTGGATCCCGCCCAGGCTGCCGGCCTGGCGGGCCAGCTCGCGGCTACGCCGCTCGTGCTCGATGACGGCGTTAACGTCGATGTCCAGCCCCGGATCCTTCTCCAGGGCCATGACCTCGTCACCCACAGCGATGGAACAGCAGGCCGGTGTCACGCGGACCGGGCGCTCCAGCCGGGCGGCGAGCTCGACCATGCCATCCGCCGGATGAGCGATGCCGTTGAGGCCCGCCATGACAGCGTAGGTGTCGATCTGGCTCTTGGTCTCCCCCGGCGGCCGGGCGCAGCCGAGCAGGAGGGGCGTCTCGCCTAGCGCCTCCCGGGCGTCCATGAAGAAGCTCCCCACGGCACCCGCATCCGGCGTTACGAAGGGGCGGCTGTCCGGGGCGTAGAAGGGCATGACCACGACCAGCACCACGGCGTCCGGCGTATGGCGCTGGAGCATCTCCAGGGCGTTCCACTCGCCGAGCAGGTGGCCGTAGTGGAGCCCGGCCACGATATGGGGGACCACCTTCATGTTGGTCTTGTTGACCAGGGTCTCGAGGGTCTGCTCGAAGTCGTCCACCGAGCGACGCAGGTGGTAGACCTGGGTAATGGTGTCCTGGGCGCCGATGACGTCCATCATGGCCGCATCGATACCGGACTGCTCCATGCACTTCGCGGCATCCTCGTCCACCAGCGCGGTGTGGCAGGCGATACTGAAATCCGGGAACTCGTCCTTGATGCGGCGAATGGTGTCGTAATAGGGGCCGTAATGAACCTCGTTCTGGTGGTCGGAACCACCGGTGAGGAGCATTCCCTGAGCGCCGTCCTCCACCAGCTCGTTGACCGTGCGCCAGAGGTCCTCGGGGGTGCGGGCCGGGATCATCGGCTCGAGGATCTTGGCCTTGCAGTGGTCGCACTGGAGCTTGCAGTCGCCGCCGGTGATGGAGACGGCCGGCCACGAGCTCTTGCCGCAATCGGCGATCTCGGAGGTCTGGTAGGCCTTGAAGGTCGGCGTGTAGAAATTGATGCCGTGGGCCTCGCGCCCGGGCAGACGCTGCCAGCGCGCGGCCATCTCGTCGATGAGCCCGTCATCGACGGAAAGGTCTTCCAGCGCCTCGATGCGCCGAACGGTATCGATCCACTCGCTCATGGGGCCACCCTATGTCGAAGAACGCGCGCCCGAAAATTGCCCGGGCGCGCGCGTAGGAATTCGGTTGGCCGACCCTTGCGGTCGGCGTGGCGGGGCTGGCCGGAGCCAGCTCCCGCCTGCGGGCCAACGCGGAGTTAGCAGCCGCCGAAGCCGTCGGCTTCCATCTTGGACTCGAAGCCCGCCAGGGCGTCCTGACCGGTCTTCAGGTCACCGCTCTCGCCGTCCCAGTCGTCCGGCTTGATCTTGACCAGCCAGCCATCGCCATAGGGGTCCTTGTTGATCAGACCCGGGTTACCGGCAACCGCCTCGTTGGTCTCGGTGACCTCGCCGCCGACGGGGGTCTTCACCGGACCCACCCACTTGCCGGACTCCACGGTGGCGCAGGACTTGTCCTGCTTCACCGACTTGCCGACCTTCTTGGGGGTGTAGGAGACGATCTCGCCGGCCAGGTTGGCCGCGTACGAGGTCATGCCAACGGCCACGGTGCCGTCGTCCTCACGACGCACCCAGACGTTGTTCTCGATGTTGTAATGCAGGTCCTCCGGAATCTCGCATCCGCGAACGGCACCCATTGCTTTCCTCCTTAAATGTTTAACGCTTTGAAATTGTCCGGTGTTCTAGAACGTGATCACCTTGTCACTGGAGAGGATCAGGTCGGCGAGCACGCCGCCACCGGAAACCTCGTCCACCTCGTCGATGATATCCCTCTCCGGGTCGATTTCATATCCCGGAAGGGCCGGGCTGCAGAGATGGAGCTCAACCCCGGCACTCCGGGCGTCCCGCATGAACTCGATGACGTACTTCCCGCCCTCCATGGCCTGGAGACTCTCCGGCACACCGCGCTGGCAGAGCCGGACACCTTCCATGGTGAAGAAGATACGAACCTCCGCGTCCATGGATGAGAGGATCGAACCGAGGTAGAAGGGGGTCGCACACCGCTGGGGGGTGCTCGGCCCGCTGGTCATGACGATGATGACCGATTGCTCGTCGTTATCGAGATAGAGGTCTTCGTTCATCGTGGGACCCTAGCGGATATTCCGCTCACAGTGGATATCCTCTTCGCGGGCACGCTGGCAGTAGCCCTCTCGGGCTTCTTCGCCCACCTTGAGGTCGGCGAGCGCCGAGTCGGGACCGTTGACCGGATTGACCCGGGCGATCCAGGCGTCGTACGGCTCGATATTGAGCAGGCTCGGATCTTCCAGCGCCTCCTCGTTCCCTTCGAGGATCTCGCAGTCGAAGACGTTGGGGACCGGGCCGGCCCACTTCCCCGACTCGATGGTCGCAACCGGCTTACCCGACGGACGCCGGGTACCGGGACGACGAACACGAAGGGTCAGGATCTTGCCGGCGATGGTCTGCGAAAGGTCGGTCATACCGACCGTCAGGGTCCCGTCCTCCTCTCGACGAACCCAGATCTGGTACCCCTCGTCGTAGTAGAGTTCCGGGCGGAACTCGCAACCGTTGCACTCCATCCCCTACCCCTGTCGGATACTGCAGGTCCTCGCCGGGGCCTAATGGCCCCGGCGCCCGGATGGCCTCCGCTTAGGCGACGCCGCGCTCCTTGAGCAGACCCATGGAGTCGCTGACGTTCTCGTGGATACCGAGCTTCCGGGGAGACAGGCCGAGGGCGAGGCCCAGGAGCTGGGTGAAGTACAGCACCTTCACGCCGGTCTGGATCCCGAATTCGGTCTCGGCCCGCACCTGGTGCATCTCCAGCCCGGTATGGCAGGTCGGACATTCCGTGGCGATGACCTCGGCGCCGGCATCCTCGGCGGCCTGCAGCAGGTTCAGCACCAGCTGGGTCGAGGTGTCCGCATCGGAGAGGGTGTGCGCCCCGCCACAGCAGGCGGTCTTCAGCGGAAACTCGACATTCTCCGCGCCGGCGGCACCCAGGAGATCGTCCATGAAGTGCGGCTGGTAGCTGGACTCGGAGCCCTCGCCCTGGTCCTTCTCCGGGAAGATCTGCCGCGGCCGGGTGTACATGCAGCCGTAGTAGTTGGCGATCTTGATACCGTTGAGGCTCTTGTTCATCCGGCCCTTGATACCCTCGGGGCCGAGTTCCTCCATGAGCCACTCGAGCAGGTGGACCGTACGGACATCACCCTTGTAGACCGGGTCGTCGGACTTCTTCGCCAGATCCTGGACCGTATTCATGGTCTCGTCGGAGGTGGCGGTCTCGTACTCGGCCTTCTTGAGGTTGTGATAGCAGCCGTTGCAGGGGGCCATGACGGTATCGAAACCCTGCTGCTCGGCCGCAATGGCCATGACGCGCGAGGAGAGATAGGTCTGCAGCATGGGGTGAACGTTCTTCACCTCCATGGCGCCGCAGCAGTTCCAGTCGCTGACGTCCTCCATCTCCAGGCCGAGCTTCTTGACCAGCGCCCGGGTGGAGCGATCGTAGGGACCGCCCGTGCCCTCAAGGGCGCAGCCGGGATAGTAAGCAACCTTAGCCATGAGCGGCCTCCTTCTGTTCCTGCACGTACTGCTTGAGGACGTCACCAGTGCGGCCCCAGGACTTGGTCTTCGGCCGGAAGACCATGTTTAGGCCGGAGTTGATGCCCATCTTCACCGGCAGATGCTTCATCAGCCGCTTGCCGAACTCGATGACCCAGCCCTGGAAGAGGGACTGCTTGGTCTTCTTGAAGAATTCCATGAGGACGTGGGTGTCCTCGATCCGGCCACGCTCCTCGATCTGCTCCCAGAAGACGTGGTCGAAGGTTGTGGAGGGCTTCTCCTCGGTGATCCCCTCGTGCTCCATCCAGTGCGCCAGGGCCTTCATCACGCCCTCGGGGCGGACGTCCTTGGGGCAGATGTTGGTGCACTTGTTACAGGAGACGCACTGCCAGATGATCTCCTTGTCCTTGATGATCTCGTCCTTGAGGCCGAGCCGGGTCAGGTAGATCCAGTAGCGCGGATTGAAATCGGTGTTCAGCGCATACACCGAGCAGGAGTTGGTGCAGGAGCCGCACTGCCAGCACCGATGGACGTTCTCGCCCCCGGCGTAGGCCTGGATGGTCTCCTCGAACTGGTCGTCGTAGTCCGTCAGGGTCCGGGGCGCAATCATGGTGTTCCAGTGCCCCGAGACATCGACGCCGTCCACGACCAGGGAGTCGTGGGTCAGCAGTCGATCGTCATCGATCAGTGACTTCTCGTGAATCGCCATGTCTGTCTCCGCGATCGAAGTGCAGTCTTAGTGCACGGTCTCGTTTTGTTCCGGTTCCTGGCGCTGGGGCCCCGCATCGATGCCCAGGAGCTTGCGCGCCGGCTCGGTGGGGTCATCATCCCCGCCGAACTCGGACTTCATCAGCCCCATGGAGCTCGACATGGCCCGCATGTAATCCGCGTAGGCCCAGGCCAGCACCAGGTCCACCAGGTAGGGCAGGTCGCGATAGAAGCCCTGGCCGGTGAGCAGTTCGGCGATGCCGGAACGAATCCCCTCGTAGGTCCCCGGGTCCGAGCCCAGCGGGATCTCCGTCATGGTGTCGTTGCCGGCGATGAACTCCCGCGCCGATCCGCTAACCGTGTTCACATCCCAGACCCAGCGGGTCATCAGGGGATAGCGTTCCGGGTCGCGGAAGTGCAGGAGCTCGGCGCCGAAATCCGCCGCCGCCCGGCGGGCCTTCTTGTCCTCGGCAACCGGGAAGGCCTCGACGAAGGCCGCCATCCGGTCGCCGAGTTGGCCGCGGCCGTGGATCAGCTCGCGGACCGCGCCCACCAGGGCCTCCTGGTCCATGGACGCCACCACCGGCCGCAGCCGGCGGCGGGACGGGAAGACGGTCTCCAGCAGCGTGGTGACCGCCGCCACGTCCATGGTATCCAGCGCCTCCGGGGTCAGCCCCCGGGCGAAGAGCTGATGCTTGGTCTCGATGGCCTCTACGAAGGCCTCGAGGCCGCCGTGATCATTCACGGCCTCCATCAGCTGCCCCACCTTCAGGGCAAGGATGTTCTCGTCGAACGACACCTCTAAGGTAGTCGGCTCGACGACCTCCTTGCCGGAGGCGTTGCCCTTAGCTTGCCTGTTGAACCAGAGCATTCAGGTCCGAAACCGCACGCAGGGCAGCCGAACGGCCCTGGGAGATCGAATCGTCGATGGTCTCCGGGCCGAGGGCCGCGCCGGCCACATAGATCCCCGGCCGCGTCGAGCCGTTGGTGTTGGTGTAGTGCTCGGAGCGGTCGAGGTAGCCGTGCCGCTCGAGGCCGACACCAAAGACGCGACTGATCTCGGGGTTCTCCTCGTTGGGATCCATGCCGATGGCGTGAACCACGATGTCGAAGGGGATGACGATGGGCCGCTTGACCAGCGTGTCCTCGCCCTTCACCAGGAGACGACCGTCGTTGGAGCGCGTCACCTCGGCGATACGCGCCTTCACGAACTTGGTCTTGAACTCCTCCTGGGACTTCCAATAGAACTTGTCCTCGTAGAGGCCGAAGGTCCGGATGTCCATGTAGTAGATGAACACCTCGGTCTCCGGGGAGATCTCCTTGATCTCCATGGCCAGGTTGGTGGAGACGGTGCAGCAGATCTTGGAGCACCACTCCCGCCCGATCTGGCGATCACGAGAACCGACGCAGAGCAGGATGGCGACCCGCTCCGGCACGCGGCCGTCGGAGGGGCAGGACACCTTGCCGGCAGTAATCATCTGCTCGGCCTGGGTCGTGGTAATCACGTCCTCATAGGTGCCAAAGCCCCACTCCGGCTTGTTGATGGAATCGAAGTGGGTAAAGCCGGTACCGAGAACCACGGAGCCGGCCTCAACGGTCTCGCCGTTGGACAGGGTGGCCGTGAAGCTGCCGGCCTCGCCGTCGAGCTTGGACACCTTCGTGCCCTTGTGCACGGTCACGCCGTTGTCGTTCTCGACATTGCTGACCATGCGACCAATCGCGTCACTCGCCCATTCGCCGGAGGGAACCAGCTTGCCGTAGCCGGAGAGGATGGGGGCGCCACCAAGGACGTCCTCCTTCTCCACCAGAACGGCCTTCTTCCCCGCCGCGGTCACGCCGGACGCCGCAGACAGCCCCGCCGGGCCGCCACCTACCACCAAAACCGTGTCTTGCATCACGCTTAGCCTCCAATCGCCAGTTCGGGGTTGTATAGATATTCGATGTTCCCCGCTTCAACTTCTTTGAGATACGCCTCGAAGTCCTTCTTGGCGTCCGTCCAGCTGATGCCCATCTTCTCGACGAGCTCCTCGCACGGCGAGGCGTGCCACTGCAGCTGCACAATCTTGAACGGGTCCGCACCACACGCCAGCGCCGCAAACTGCACATCCGCCATGATGGGCATGCTGTACGCCTGCTCGTGCGCCTTGCCGATCCACTGGTTCTTGTCCATGGTCGTGATACAACCCGTATCAATCCCCAGCATCACGTCCGCCTGCGCCTCCTCGCGCGCCACCCGGATCTTGCGGTCCATGGTGAAGCTGCGCGTGAACTCGCGCTCGGAAATGATGTGCCGGAATCCGAAACCGCAGCAGTCGTACCACGTGGAGTAGTCAATGAGCTGCGCACCCATCGCCTGGACCAGCGAGGAGCCCGGCGCGGTGCGGTTGCCGCCCATGACCTCCGGGTCGTAGATGGCATCCTCGTGCACCATCTTGTAGTAGTGGCACGCCGCATGGACCGTCGCCCGGATGTGCGAGATGTCCTTGGTCTGCAGCTCCGAGGCAATCCGGTTGCGCATGACGTGCACCCACTCGGAGTAGTGGATGACCTCTTCCGGCAGCACGATCTTGCC
>NZ_FOMJ01000011.1 GCF_900112605.1 Thiohalospira halophila DSM 15071 | reverse complement strand
CGTCGGAGTACTTCACAGGAACCCTCTCTTCGCCCCCGGTTGGTTATAACACCCTAGCATCGGATGAGGTTCCAACTAGCCTGACAGTGAGGGCCCCGCCTCCAGCCACCCGGCGAGGGTGGCGAAGGCGTCGGCGTCCTCGGTCTCCTCGGGAAGGACGGCCAGGGCGGCGGCGAGGCGACCCTCCCGGGTGCTGGCGGGGCGTTCGTCGCGGTACCCGTGTTCGTCCAGGTAGTCGGCCAGCTCGTCCATGAGGTTCCGGCGCAGCCCCTTTACGGCGCCGTTGCGCAGCGCCTCCAGGAGGCGGTCGGCGTCGCCGCCGGCGGTCTCGGCGGCGGCGATGATCTCGGGCAGCTTCTTGGAACGCGCGACGGGGCTGGTTGGATCCTCCAGCACTTCGCGGCTGACCGGTCGGCCGCGCCCCACCCGCCACTCGGCCAGCCAGGCCCGGGCGAAGCGGATACGGGTGCGCAGGGTCTCGGGATCGCCGAGCAGCCTTGCGGTGCCGGGTCGTTCCAGTAGGGCTTCCAGCCGGCCGAGGCGGTCGCCGCCAAGGGTGATGGCGCGGTGGAGGGTCTCGAGATCGTCCCGCAGCAGGTAGAAGGGGTGGAGGGCGCCGGCGTCGGCCCACGGGTCGATGGGCGGCACGCCCAGGCGGTGGGCGTAGTCGGCGGCCTCCTCGCCGGCTTCCGGGGCCGGGGGGCGCCGGTCCACCGGGGCGGCAAGCGCCTCCGGCGGCGCGGCGATGGCGCGACCGCGAATGGCGGCCAGATCGATGACGTGGGGGTCCTGGGGTTCCAGCCCCCAGCGGCCGATGTCTGCCGGCTGGGCGGTGAGGTAGAAGACCTGCCGGTCGGTCTCCGCCGCCAGGGTGCGCAGGCTGTCGGCCACGGCCTGGAAGCGCTCCGGATCGGTGGTGGTCAGCGCCTCGTCCAGGAAGACCGGCAGCGGCTCCCGGCCCTCCTCCCCGGCCAGGGCCCAGGCGGCGCGCACGGCGATGAGCAGCTGCATGCGGGTGCCGGTGGAGAGTTCGGCCAGGGCGCGGCGCTCGCCGGCGGCGGTATCCACCGCCTCCAGGGTGCCGTCCTCGGCCAGCTCCAGGCGGAAGGCGCCGCGGCTGAAGTCGGCCAGCCAGCCATCCGCGCGCTCCAGCAGGGCGGGGCGGTGCTCGGCGCGGTGCTCCCGGGCCACATCCTCCAGCAGCCAGGCGGCGGCGCGCCGCTCCAGGACGTCGTCGCGGACCTCGTCCCGGCGGTCCCGGGCGGCCTGGACCTCGGCCTCGGCCGCCTCCAGTGGCCGCTCCTCCCGGGCCCGCGCCAGTTCGTTCTCCAGATTGTGGACGTGGGTGAGGTGGTCGTCGGCCGCCTCGGCCCGTGCCTCCAGGGCCCGGTACTCCTCGGTGAGGGCGTCCCGTTCGCCCTCCTCGGCGCGGCGCAGGAGTTCTTCCTCTCGGCTCAGGTGGGCGCGCCCCTGGTGGATGAGGGTCTCTGCCCGCGCCGCGCGCTCCCGGGCCGCCTGCCAGCCGGGGAGCCGTTCCAGGCGCTGCTCCAGGGCGGCGTCGTCGTCGGCGGCCAGCCCCGCCTGCTCGAAGAGCGCCTGGATGGCAAGTTCCTGGTGCTGCTGCTGCTCCGCCTCGCGCTCGGCATCGCGGCGCGCCTCGGCGGCGTCCCGCTCGGCGGCGCGGAAGGCCTCGGCGCGCGAGCGGAGCTGTTCCACCGCCGTGCGGAGGGTGTCGAGGTCGCGATCGTCGGCCACCGGCTGGCCGAGGTCGGTGAGGAGGCGGGCGATGGTCGCGGCCTTCTCGCTCGCCTCATCCTCCGCCGTCCGGGCCTCGGCCGCGGCACCCTCGGCCTCGGCGCGGGCCCGGGTGAGGTTGGCGGCCTCCTGGAGCCAGCGGCCGGCGGCGCGCGGGGCGTGCTGCGGGTCCAGGCCGGCCGGGGCGAGCCGGGGGGCCAGCGCCTCGGTGAGCCCCCGCGCCTCTTCTTCCCACTGGGCGACCTCCTCGGCCCGGGCGCGGCGCTCGCCGGCGGCGGCGGTGGCCTCCTCGGCCCGGCGGCGCGCCTCCTCCAGCGCCTGCCGGCGATCCTGGACCCCCGGGCGGTCCCACGTCGTCGGCCCGTTGAGGCCGCGGCGCTGGAAGGCCTCCCGGGCGCGCTCCCGGGCCGCGGCCTCGGGCTGGCGGGGATCGAGGGCGGGCCAGAGGGCGTAGCCCCCGGCCGCGATGATGGCCACCGCGCCGGCCAGGGCGACGGGGTGGAGGCCGGCCAGGAGGGTGAGCGTGGCGGTGCCGGCGACCAGCAGGGCGGCGGCGGTGGCGGCCTGCCAGCGGCGAAGACGCGGTGGGTGGGCGGCCAGCCAGGCGTCGAGATCGGCGATGGCGGCGGCCAGGGTGTCGCGGTCCGGTTGCTCGTTATCGGCGGCGGGGAGGCGGTCGCGCAGCCGCCGACCGGCGGCAATGTCGGCTTCCAGCGCCGCCAGCCGGGCCAGGTCCGCCTCGGCCTCGGCCACCGTGGTCGGGTCCAGCTCCGGCAGGGTTTCGGTCGGCGCCTCCAGCCCCAGGACCCGGGCGTGTCCGGTGGCGCGCCCGCGCGCCTCTGCCTCGCGCTCCCGGGCCTCCCGGGCGCGGCGGAGGTCTTCCCCGAGGTCGTGCAGGCGGCGGCCCAGGTCGGCGAGGGTCGTCTCATCGGCGGCCGCGGCGAGCCCGGTGGCCGACTGCCGCGCCTCGGCCTCCTCGGCGTTCCGACGCGCCTCCTGGAGTCGCCGGGCGGCGGCGTCCCGTTCGTCGCGCAGCTGCCGGAGCTGCTCGGTCTCGTGGCCATGGAGCCGGTCCATCCCCTCGGGGAAGCCGGCCAGCTCGGCCCGGGCCGCCTCCCGCTCGGCCACGGCCTCGGCCAGCTCCACCGCCCGCTGGACCGGGGCCAGCCGTCGGCGGGCGCGGTCGGCCTCGGCGTGGTCGGCCCGCGCCTGCTCCAGCTCCCGCTCCTTGTGGGCGAGGCCGGCCTGGGTCTGCTGCGCCTCCCGCAGTTTCTGCTCGGCCTCCTGGAGCTGCTTTTTCTCCTCTCGCCCCTCGTTCTGCTTGATGTAGAAGGGGCCGCCCTGGCGAATCAGGGCCGTCGGGTCGTAGCCGCCGGCGAGCTGGCGGCCGACCTCCGCCTGGATGGTCGCCTCGGTATGGCTGTCGGCGGCGGTGAGCTCCTCCACCCCCAGGAGGTAGCCGGGGAGGCGATGGGCCTCCGGCAGCCGGGGCGGCTCCGCGGGCTGGCCGGCCCGCTCCCACTCCACGTGGGTGCCCAGCCGACGGGCGGTGAGGGGGCCGGCGGCGGTGTCGAAGTCCGCCTCCACGTGGACCCCGGGGGTGGTGTCCGGGGCGACCAGGTGGCGGAAGGCGCGCACCACGCTGGACTTGCCGGTGGCGTTGGGGCCGTGGACCACGAGGATCCCGTCCTCGAGGCCGCGCAGCTCGAAGGGCTCGGTGATCCCCGGCAGGCGCTGGATGGCCAGGCGGCGCAGCCTCATGCCCGTGCCCCTCCCCCGATCCCCGCCGGCTGGTCCTCGACCTGGGCCAGCAGCCGGTCCAGCGCCTCCAGGGCGGCGCGCTCCAGGGTGTCGGCCAGGGCGGCCTCGTCCATCGCCGGCGCCTCTGGGTCGTCGAAAGGGGCGCGGGCCATCTGGGGGAGGAGTTCCTGGCGCGCCCGCTCCAGCAGGGCGCGGCGCTCGGGGTCGTCCACCCCCCGGCCCAGGACCAGCAGTCGGCGGGCCAGGAGGCCGGCTGGGTCGCTGCTGGCGGCCAGTTCCGCCAGGTCCAGGGCCGGGCGCGCCTCCAGCCGCCAGGCCTCGACGAACCAGGTGCAGCCGTCGCGCTCGAGCTGCAGCCGGCGCAGGTCGGCGCTCGCCAGGTGGTCGGCCACCGCCCGGCGCAGGTCACTGCGGCCGGTGAGGTGAAGTCGGCAGCCCACGGCGCGGGGCAGGTGGCCGGCCTCGGCTAGCTGCCGGTGGCGGGCGTCGATGGCGGCCGCGATGGCGGTGTCCAGCTCGTCCAGGGCGGTGAGCGGCGTGAGGTCCACGGCGACCGATTCCCAGCGCACGGGGGCCAGCGGGAGCTGCTCGGCGCGGACCCCCTCGCCATCGGCGGTGACCAGCCAGGGGCCGTGGGCGCCGGGCTCGCCGGGGTCCAGCCCCATGAGGGAGCCGAGGTAGCCCATGGGCTGGGGGCCGGCGAGGTCGTCGGGGGCGTGGATGTGGCCCAGCAGCCAGGCGTCCACCTCCGCGCCCGCCAGTTCGCTGCTGCGCACCGGGGCGTAGCGGCTGTCGGTCTGGTCGCGGTCGCAGTGGAGGAGGCCCAGCCGCGGGTCGGGTCCGTTCCGGGGCGGCAGGCCGTCGGCCAGGGGGCTGCGCGGGTGGGCCGGGGCGGGGAAGGACCAGCCCAGCAGGCGGGCGCCGCCCAGGTCCATTTCTTCCCACTGGCCATCGCGGCCCAGGAGCCGGAGTTCGGGGAGGGCGTCGGCCAGGCGCGGGAGGACGGTGGTGTCGTGGTTGCCGCTCACCGCCACCGCCGGGATCCCGGCTCCGGCCAGGCGCTGGATCCCGCGCTCCAGGTCGCTCCAGGCCTCGTAGAGGTCCTCGGGGTGCTCCACCACGTCGCCGGCCAGGGCCACGGCGTCCACGCCCCGGGCGATGGCCGCCTCCACCGCGCCGTACCAGGCGGCGGCCGGGGTCAGCTCGCGGGGGTCGAGTCCGTCGGGCAGGCGCGCCGGGCGCCGCCCCAGGTGGATGTCGCCGATGGCCAGGATCCGTGGCATGGGGGAATCATCCCACGCTCGGGGCGTCGGCAAAAGGTGGGGCGGTCCCGGGGCGATCCGGGGACGATCCCGGGGGCGGCGGGCCCGGTAGCCTCTGGCCAGGTACGCCGTGAAGACCTCCCTGTCGGCTCGACGGCAGCATCCCTGCTGCCGACGACCTGGCCAGAGGCTACCGGCCCCGCCTTCCAGGCATGGCGTCACGCGGGAGTCCGGCCTGCTACCATGAGCCCGTTGACTCCAGGGGAGAGGGACCATGAGCGAGCGGATGGCGTGGGAGCGACTGCTCACCAACCACCGGCTGGGGGACGACGAGCGCCACGGGGGCGCCGAGTTCCGCACCGACTTCCAGCGCGACTTCGACCGGATCATCTTCTCGTCGGCCTTCCGCCGGCTCCAGGACAAGACCCAGGTCTTCCCTCTGGCGGAGAGCGACTACGTCCGCACCCGCCTGACCCACTCCCTGGAGGTTGCCTCGGTGGGCCGCTCCCTGGGGACCCGCGTGGGCGAGGAGGTGGTCCGGCGCGAGGGCTTTACCGAGGTGGGGCCGGGGGATATCGGCGCCATCGTCGCCGCCGCCTGCCTGGCCCACGATATCGGCAACCCGCCCTTCGGCCACTCCGGGGAGGACGCCATCCGCCACTGGGTTACCACCAGCCCGGTGGCGGCCCGCGCCCTGGAGGGGTGTACCCCCGAACAGCGCACCGAGTTCGAGCTCTTCGAGGGCAACGCCCAGGGCTTTCGCGTGGTCACCCGGCTGCAGAACCCCGACAACAGCGGCGGCCTGCAGCTGACCCACGCCACCCTGGGGGCGGCCCTGAAGTATCCCTGCCCGGCGCCGGCCATCGATCGCGCGGCCGGCGTCAGCCGCAAGAAGTACGGCTACTTCGCCGCCGAGGCCGACCACTTCCGGACGGTGGCGGCGGAGACCGGCCTGCTGGACCGGGGCGGCGGCGTCACCTGTCGCCACCCCCTGGCCTTCCTCATGGAGGCGGCGGACGATATCGCCTACCAGATCGTCGACTTCGAGGATGCCTACCGCATCGGGATCCTCGACTACACCACCGTGCGCGACCACTTCCTGGCGCTGCTGCGCGCGCCCGTGCTCGCCGAGGTGGAGGACCGCCTGCCCCGCCTGCGCGATGACAAGGAGCGGGTGGAGTACCTGCGGGCCCGGGCCATCAACGAGCTGGTGGAGCGCGCGGCGGAGGCCTTCCTGGAGCACGAGGGGGAGATCCTGGCCGGCCGTTTCGAGCGGGAGCTGCCGGAGGTCCTGCCGCAGACGGAGGCGCTGGAGGCCATTGCGACGCTGTCCCGGGAGCGGATCTACGACCACGTGGAGGTCCAGGAGGTCTGCGCGGCCGGTTACAGCGTCATTGGCGGGCTGCTGGACCTCTTCCACCAGGCGGCCCGCGAGACCGCCGAGGCGGCGGCCACGGACAAGCGTGCCGCGGCGCGGGCGCGCACCGTCGCCCACCTCATCCCCGACCAGTTCCTCTTCGGCCCCGACCCGGCCACCGGCGAGCGGGCCCGGATCACCGACCCCTACCGCCTGCTGCTCAACCTCACCGACTTCATCGCCGGGATGACCGACGGCTACGCCGTCTCCCTCTACAAGAAGGTCACCGGCATGGCGCTGCCCCACCGGGGGTAGTCCGTCGCGTCAGGTCGGCTGCGGCAGGAGCTCCTCCAGCGGGGCGGGGCGGTGGATGCCGAAGCCCTGGGCGAAGTCGACGCCCACCTCGGCGAGCCAGGACCGGGTCTCGGCATCCTCCACGAACTCCGCCACCGTGCGTGCCCCGAAGACCGCGGCCACCTGCCGCACCGACTCCACCACGGCCCGGTCCGCCGGGGAGTTCAGGGCGTCGCGGACGAAGCTGCCGTCGATCTTGATGTAGTCGAAGGGAAAGGTCTTCAAGTACTCGAAGCTCGCCAGGCCGGTGCCGAAGTCGTCCAGGGCCACCTTGTAGCCGCGCTTGCGCAGCCCGGCCAGCAGCCGGGTGGCCTGTTCCGGATGCTGGATCGCCTCGGTCTCGGTCACCTCGAAGGTCACCCGCCCCGGCTCCAGCCCGGCCAGTCCCGGTTGCTGGTCGATGTAGTCCAGCAGGGAAAGGTCGGAGAGCGACGCCCCGGAGAGGTTGATGGAGAGCCGGCACCCCGGCAGGGCGGCGCAGGCCGCCAGGGCGCGGGCGGCCACCCAGCGGTCCAGCGCCGGCACCAGGTTGAAGCGGGCGGCCACGTCCAGGAACTCCCCGGGGGAGAGCAGGGAGCCGTCGGTCTGCCGCAGCCGGACCAGGATCTCGTAGAAGGGCTCGTTGCCGTCCCCCAGCGGCTCCACCCGCTGGCCGAAGAGGGCGAAGCCGTCGGCGCGCTCCAGGGCCGAGCGGATGGTCTCCACCCGGCTCAGGGTGGCGCGCTCGTGGGCCAGTTCCGCCGGGTCCGCCGGGCGCAGGAGGATGCGGCGATCCGCCCGTTCCCGCGCCTGCTGGGTCACCAGGCTGGCCAGCGCCTGGGCCTCGCTGGCGGGCAGGGCCTGGTTCGCCTCCAGCTGCAGCATGCCGATAGTGGGGTGGAGGGTTAGCGGCAGGGGGCCGCCACGATAGCGGTAGCCGTCGATGGCGTCGTAGAGCCACTCCAGGCTGGCGGCGGAGGTGGCGAGGTCCTGCGTGTCCAGCAGGGCATAGGTCCCCCGGCCGATCCGGGCCGCCACCGCGCCCGCCGGCGTATTCTCCACCAGCCGGTCGGCGATCCACTCCTCGATCTCGTTGGTCGGCTCCAGGCCCAGGACGTCCACCGCCTTGCGCACCGCCGGCACGTCGATGGAGGCGAGCAGGGCGGGGTGGTCGGACTCCGCCTGGCGGGTGAGGTGGTCATCCAGTTCCCGCTCGTTGGCCAGGCCGGTGAGGTCGTCCCGGCGGGCGCTGGCCCGCTCCGAGGCGAGGTAGCGGCGCAGGAGCTCGGCCATGGCGGCGACCACCTGGGCCATGACCGTGAAGGCCAGGACCAGGATGACCACCTCCAGCAGGTCGCGCAGCTGGGCGCCATCGGTGGCCGCGCCGCTGCGGGCGATGGCCGTGGTCACCAGGCCCACCGCGATGGCGGCGGTGACCAGATCCTGGAAGAGCGGCCGGGCGCGGCCGGCGGAGATGGCCAGCAGCGGGAAGTAGAGGAAGGTAGCCGCCCGCGCCAGGGACTCCGAGCCGGTCCCCGCGAGGAAGGCCTCCAGGCCGACGACGGCGACGAGGCCGAGGAACCAGGGCAGCTGCCAGGACTCCGGCTGTAGCGCCGCCTCCAGATCCCGGTCAGCGAGCGCACGCCCCAGCCGGGCGGCAAGGCCGGTGAAGACCAGCACCCCGAAGGCCTCCGAGATGGCATAGACCCCCCAGGCGTGGCCGAAGTCGTACTGCGCGTACTCGGGATCCAGGCGCAGCCCCAGGGTGCCCAGGAGGCTGCTCACCAGCACCCCCAGGCCGATCCCGACGGCGTAGGTCCAGAGGAGTTCGCCCACCGGCCCGGGCCGATCCAGCCGCGCCTCAAGCTGGCGCAAGACGGTCACCGCCAGCCAGGGGCCCAGGGCGGTCCCCACCGCCGGCAGCAGCCAGGGCAGGGGGTCACCGCCGCGAAAGCCCACCGCCCAGCCGTAGAGCACCACCGCCAGCAGCGGCAGCAGGCGCGGGCCGAAGGCGATGGCCAGCCCCAGCGCCAGCCCGGCCGGCGGCCAGATGAGCGAGGCCTCCCGGTCGCCGATGGCGAAGCTCCGGGAGAGTTCCGCGGCGAGTACCATGGCGACGGCGGCCAGCACCCACATCAGGGGGCCGGCGCTGCGAGGGCGGCACAACAGGAAGGAGTCGTGCGGGGCGCGGTTCGAGTGCGGCATCAGGGGTCCGACGGGTGAATCGAGGGCCAGTATAGTCACGGTGGTCGCGACATGCCGCCCCCCGGCGCCCCGAGAGACCCCGCCGGGCCCCGGTTGACGGCCGGGGGTCCCTGTTCGAAGGTAAGTGCCATTCCGCGACAGTCAGGAGGCCATCCATGCAGGGCGATTCCGGGGTCATCAGCGCGCTCAACGAACTGCTGGCGGGGGAGCTCACCGCCGCCGACCAGTACTTTGTCCATGCGCGCATGTACGAGGACTGGGGCTACCAGGCCCTCTACGAGAAGGCCGAGCACGAGCGCCAGGAGGAGATCGACCACGCCGACTGGCTCATCCGGCGCATCCTCTTTCTGGGCGGGACGCCGGACCTGGCCACGCGCCAGCCGCTGAACGTGGGCCACGACGTCCCCTCGATGCTGCGCAACGACCTGGACCTGGAATACGCTGTGGTGGAGCACCTGCGCCGGGTCATCGCCCTGTGCGAGAGCGCCGGGGATGCGGTCACCCGGGAGCTGCTGGAGAAGCTGCTGGATGATACCGAGCGCGACCACACCCACTGGCTGGAGAAGCAGCTCCACCTCATCGACTCCATGGGGCTGGCCAACTATCTTCAGCTGAGGACCCACGACCACGGCGGCGGAGACGCCGAGGGCTGAGAGCCATGGGCGTTATCGAGAACTTCGAGGCGATGCTGGAGCAGGGGCAGGACAATGCCATGCTCCGCTACGGCCTGGGCAATGCCTACCTGGGCGAGGGGCGGGCCGAGGAGGCCATTCCCCACCTGGCGAAGGCTACCGAACACGATCCGAACTACTCGGCGGCCTGGAAGGCGTGGGGGCAGGCGCTGGTGGATGCCGCGCGCCCGGAGGAGGCGGTGGCCGTCTTCGATCGCGGCATTGCCGCCGCCGACGAGCGCGGGGATCGCCAGGCGGCCAAGGAGATGCAGGTCTTCCGCAAGCGGGCCGCCCGCGCCGCCGGGGTGGAATAGCCAGCTCGGCCTGCCCCGCAACGGGGCAGGATCGGGGGCGACTGGGCCGAAGCGGTGCCCCCGTGGACGGTCCGGCGCGGCCTCACGGTCCGGGAGCCCGGGCACGCCCCTTGCAGCGACTCCGGCAGAGTCCAGCCGGAGAAGAGCCGTGCAACCCCATCCACCCCTCACCATCCGTCGGGCGAGCAGCGCCGACGTCCCCTCCCTGGCCGACCTGCTTACTGAACTCTTCACCCTGGAGGAGAACTTCGAGCCCCGCCCGGAGCGCCAGCGCGCCGGCCTGGAGGCGCTGCTGGCCGATACCCGACGATCCGTGATCCTGGTGGCCGATGCCGGCGCCAGCCCGGTGGGTATGGCCACCCTGCAGACCGTGCTCTCCACCGCCGAGGGCGGGCCGGTGGGCTGGGTCGAGGATATCGTGGTCTCCACGCCGTGGCGTCGTGCGGGAGTGGGGTCGGCCCTGCTGGAGGGGGTGGAGTCCGAGGCCCGCCATCGCGGCCTGATCCGCCTGCAGCTGGTGGCCCAGGAGGACAATACCATCGCCCGCCGCTTCTACACCGCCCGCGGCTGGCGGGAGACCAGTCTGGGCGTTCTGCGCCGCGGCCTTACCTGAATCGGGTCCCTCAGCCCGGGGGCCAGCCGAATTCGCGCCCCGCCAGCAGGTGGAGGTGGACGTGGAAGACCGTCTGCCCGGCCTTCTCGTTGGTGTTGAGGTTCATCCGGTAGCCGTCCTCGGCCAGCCCCAGCTGCCCGGCGATGTCCCGGGCGGTGAGGACCAGCTTGCCGATGAGTTCGGCATCCTCGGCGGCGAAGTCGTTCACCGTGGCCACGTGGCGGCGCGGGATCACCAGGATGTGGTGGGGCGCCTGCGGGTGGAGGTCCCGGAAGGCGACCACGTCGTCATCCTGGTAGACGATGTCCGCCGGCAGCTCCCCGGCGGCGATGCGGCAGAAGAGGCAGTCGGTCATGGCCATTGCTCCTGACGGTGAGAGTGGCCGGGGAGTATACCGGACGCGCTACGGCGACGGGTTGGGGTAGCGGGTATGGATGGCCTCGATCCCCTCCATGACCTCGTCGGAGAGCGTCAGCTCGTGGCTGGCGATGTTGTTGCGCAGCTGCTCCATGCTGGTCGCCCCGATGATGTTGCTGGTGAGGAAGGGGCGGCTGTTCACGTAGGCCAGGGCCATCTGCGCCGGGTCCAGGTCGTGGGCGTGGGCCAGGGCGACGTACTCCTCCGTGGCCATGCGCGCCTGCTCGCCCATGTAGCGGTCGAAGCGCGGGAACAGGCTGATCCGCGCCCCCTCCGGACGGGCGCCGTCGATGTACTTGCCCGACAGCACCCCGAAGGCCAGCGGCGAGTAGGCCAGCAGGCCGGCCTTCTCGCGGAGGGAGACCTCGGCCAGCCCCACCTCGTAGGTGCGGTTGAGCAGGTTGTAGGGGTTCTGGACCGAGACCACCCGGGGCAGCCCCTCGCGCTCGGCCAGCTCCAGGTAGCGCATGACCCCCCAGGGCGTCTCGTTGGACAGCCCCACGTAGCGGATCTTGCCGGCCGCCACGGCGTCGCCCAGGGCGCGCAGGGTCTCCTCGAAGGCGGTGCAGTCGGCGGGGTCCTCGCCCTCCGGATAGCCCAGCTCGCCGAAGAAGTTGGTGTTCCGCTCCGGCCAGTGGAGCTGGTAGAGGTCGAGGTAGTCGGTCTGCAGTCGTTTAAGGGAGCCGTCGATGGCGTCGGTGAGGGTCTGGCGGGTGTAGCGGGTGTGGCCACCGCGGATATGGTCGGGGCCCGGGCCGGCGATCTTGGAGGCCAGCACCAGGTCGTCCCGCCGCCCGCGCCGGGCCAGCCAGTTGCCGATGATGGTCTCGGTGGCGGTGAAGGTCTCCGCCTCCGGCGGCACCGGGTAGAGCTCGGCGGTGTCGATGAAGTTGATGCCCGCCTCGCCGGTGGCGTGGTCCAGCTGTTCGAAGGCCTCCGCCTCGGTGTTCTGTCTGCCCCAGGTCATGGTGCCCAGGCAGAGCTTGCTCACCTGAATGCCGGTATTGCCGAGCTCTCGGTAGTCCAAGTTGATCCTCCCGCTGGATGTGGCGATGATGAACCGAAGCCCCCAGCATAGATCACGCGCCGGGGTCGGTAACGAGGAGGGAAGATGGTGTTCCTGCGTCGACGATCCAACCCCCGCAAGCTCCGCGAGGCCTTCCTGGCGCGCTACGCCGGGCGGCACCTGATCCTCCACCGGGGCCTGGACCCCTTCTGGGTGGAGGAGCTGCTCAAGGAGCCCGGCGGCATGGGCCACTTCCGCATCGACCTGTCGCAGCAGCCGGGCAGGCGGCCCACGCCGGTGGAGTGGGTCGCCCACCAGCAGGTCGCCCCGCTGGAATTGCCGCTACCCCTGCTGGCGGCGGTGGACCGCCAGGGTCGGGTCACCCTGCGCCACCTCACTCGCGGGGGCGAGGCCTTCCACCCCTCGGAGCTGGCCTGGCTGCGCGACGAACTGGACGAGCGCTTCCACGCCCGGCTGCACCCGGCGGCTGAGGGCGGCTTCGAGGTGGAATGGGGGATCCCGGTGGAGGACAACACCATCGAGACCGACTACGGTTTCTCGCTGGGCTGACGCGCATCCAAGAATAAGAAAAACGCAGTGGCATAACCCCCGCCGGAGCGTTCAATATAACCGGCTATCCGGGGGAATACTGCTGACCAGGGAGAGGGCAGAATGGTGGAAGACGAACAACGGCAGGGCGAGGCTCCCGGGGCGGATCGGATCCTGGCGGCCCTGCCGGACCCGACCCTGGTGGTGGATGTCGACACCTACGAGGTGGTCTACTGGAACGAGGCGGCCGAGGCCATCTACGGTCGACCCGACGGGCCGCAATCCACCTGCTACGCCCTGACTCGCCAGAGCTCGGTCCCCTGTAACAAGGCGGGCCACTCCTGCCCGCTGGAGACCATGCGCGTCCTCGGCGAGCCGGTCGCCGTGGAACAGACCCACACCGACGGGGACGGCCGCCGCCGTTATACCCGCCTCCACGCCGCCCCCCTGCGTGACGATGAGGGTCGGGTGCGCTGGGTCACCGAGACCCACATGGATATCACCGACCGGCGTGATTCCGAGCGCTGGCACGCCGGGGACCGGGCGCGCAAGCAGCAGTACCTGGACGTGGCCCGGGTCATGCTGCTGGTCCTCGACCCCCGGGGCCGGGTGGCCGAGGTCAATCCCTACGGCGCCGAGCTGCTGGGCATGCCGCGGGAGCACGTGGAGGCGCTGGACTGGATCGCGACCTTCGTGCCGCCGGAGAAGCGCGAGACCATGCGGGAGACCTTCCGCGGCATCCTGGAGGGGCGGGTGGATCCCGAGGGCGATTTCGAGCACGACATCCTGGTCGCCGGGAACGAGCGGCGCCTCATGGCCTTCCGCAACGCGGTCCTTCACGACGACGAGGGCGAAATCGCCGGGGTCCTCTCCTCCGCCGAGGACATCACCGAGCGGCGCCGCCTGGAGGCCCGGGAGCGCACCCATCGGCACGCCCTGGAGCAGCTCCACGCCATCGCCGCCGATGCCGATCTGGGGCTGGCCGAGAAGCTCCGTCAGCTCCTGGCCCTGGGCTGCGAGACCCTGGGCATGGATTACGGCGGCCTCTCCCTGCGGGGGAGTGGCAACTGCCGGCTGCGTTACGTCTACAGCCCCGACGGTGTCCTGCAGCCCGGCCAGCGGGTGACCCCCGGTAACCGGGGTGGCCTGTGCCTCTCGCGCAGCGACGGCGAACGGGAGTTTCCCGCGAGCCTGAGCGTCGCCGTGGAGGTGGACGGGCGCAGCCGCGGGGCACTCCACTTCGTCAGCACCGATGCGCGCTCCGAGGGCGGGGAATACGAGCGCGAATTCCTGGGGCTCCTGGCCCAGTGGGCGGGGTACGAACTCGGCCGGAACGAGGCCTATCGGGCCCTGGAGCACGCCGCGACCTTCGATGCCCTCACCGGCTCCTACGGCCGGCTCCACCTCGACCACACCCTGGAGGCGGAACTCAGCGAGGCACAACGGCTGGGTACGCCGCTGAGCCTGCTCATGTTCGACATCGACCACTTCAAGGCGATCAACGACTCCCTGGGCCACGGCGTGGGTGACGATATCCTGCGGGAGCTGGTGGCCCGCCTGGCGGGCAATCTGCGGGTGGCCGACGTCCTGGCGCGCTACGGGGGCGAGGAGTTCGTCGCCATCCTGCCCCGGACCGACCGCGAGGGGGCCCTCGCCCTGGCGGAGAAGCTGCGTCGACAGGTGGCCGACTACGCCTTCCCCGTGGCGGGCGAGGTCACCATCAGCATCGGGGCGGCCACCACCGACGGCTCCGAGAGCCAGCACGCCCTGCTCCGCCGCCTGGACGACGCCCTCTACGCGGCCAAGGACGGGGGGCGGGATCGTGTCGAGGCGGCGGTCCCTGCCCATGGGGAGGGGCCGCCGGCCAGGGGCTAGTAGCGCCGGACGCGACCGCGCCAGGCGAGCAGCAGGACTCCGCCGAAGAGCATCCCGCCGAGATGGGCGAAGTGGGCCACCCCGGCCTGGGTCCCGCTCACGCCCAACCACAGCTCGATGGCGCCGAAGATCAGCACGAACCACTTCGCCTTCAGCGGGATCGGGGGGAAGAGCAGGATCAGCCGCTGATTGGGCCAGGTGACCCCGAAGGCCAGCAGTACGCCGAAGACCCCGCCGGAGGCGCCGATGGTGGGATGGATATCGCCGCCGGCGGAGACCACCAGGAGCTGCACCAGCCCCGCGCCGGCGACGCAGATCAGGAAGTAGAAGGCGAAGCGTCGCGACCCCCAGGCGTTTTCCAGCGGGACCCCGAACATCCACAGGGCGAAGAGGTTCACGAAGAGGTGGAAGGGTCCGCCGTGGAGGAAGCCGTAGGTCAGTAGCTGGTACCAGTGGAATCCCGGCACCCGCATGGGTCCGTCCGGCGTCATCACCATCGCCGGCGCCTCCAGCGGCCAGAGCGCAAAGAGGCGGAAGAGCTCCGGCAGGATCCCCTGCGCCAGGAACAGGCCGCCGTTGACCAGCAGCAGGCCGATGATGACCGGCGGGAAGGGATCGAAGCGGCGGGCGGGACGCATGGGACTCTCCGCGGGGACTGCGCAGCATGGTAGCAGACCGTTGAGCCCCTCCGCCGTGCCGACCATACTCCGCGGCAGGAACGGTTGGCAGCGGAGGTAGGCATGGTTGCCCTGCCCGAGACCCTGGCGGCCTGGGACCGGGCCGACTTCGAGGCGGTCTTTACCCGGGAACTCGCGGCCGTCGACCGCGACACCCTGCCCCTGCAGGCCGGCCTGAGCCGGACCCAGCAAGCGCTGGATGACCCGGTGAGCGCCACCCTCCTGCACCGCGAAGCGGACCCCGAGCGGCTCCACCTGCGCGCCGGCCTCTTCTATACCGGTATGGATATCGGCTGTAGCTGTGCCGACGACCCCACCCCGGTGGAGCCGGAACCGGAGTACTGCACCGTGGCCGTCACCATCGACCGCGCCAGCGGAGAGGCGACCATTCAGCTCACCGAGTAAGCCGCAGGCAGCCGAGAGGGGCCCTCAGGGGCAGCCGAAGTGGAGGCGGCGGTAGGCGTCCACCACCTCGCGCAGGCTGTTGCGGACCTGCTCGACCTGGCCCATGCCCCACTCCCCCCGGGCGCGTTCCAGGTAGGCCAGTGCCTCGGGGTGGAAGAGGGCGCGCTTCTCCTCC
The DNA here is from genome assembly GCF_900112605.1 of Thiohalospira halophila DSM 15071. NCBI lineage: Bacteria > Pseudomonadati > Pseudomonadota > Gammaproteobacteria > Thiohalospirales > Thiohalospiraceae > Thiohalospira > Thiohalospira halophila. The sequence continues at coordinate 31,687 of NZ_FOMJ01000011.1, read as the reverse complement.
AGCGCGTCCAGGTGGCGACCCAGGCCGCCGAGGCCCACTTGATCCAGATCCGCCTCCAGGGCGGTGATTCGCTCTTCCAGTGACATGGTTCTCTCGCTCCAGTACTGCGGGCGCGGTAGTCTAACCGACACACCGACAGGGAGCATGGGCAAGCGGATGGCGCGACTGAATGCCCGGGGGCTGACCACCGCCCGCATCGGCCCCCTCGAACTGGCGCTGGCAATCGGGGAGTGCATCGGGCTCGCCGGGCCCTCGGGCAGCGGCAAGACCCAGCTGCTGCGTGCGCTGGCCGATCTCGATGCTCGGCAGGGGGCACTCGCTCTGGACGGGGTCCCCGCTGATGACGTGGAGCCCACGGAGTGGCGGCGGCGAGTGGGGTTGCTGCCGGCGGAGCCGGTCTGGTGGGCAGAGACAGTGGGCGCTCACTTTCCGCTCGATACCGACCCGCCCCTGGCGGCGCTGGGGCTCAACCGCGCCATCCTGCAGCGGGCGCCGTCGACCTGCTCCACCGGCGAACGCCAGCGCCTGGCCCTGGCGCGGCTGCTGGCGCGCGACCCGCAGGTCCTGCTGCTGGACGAGCCGACGGCCAATCTCGATGCCGCCAGTGCCGGGCGCGTGGTGGAGTGCATCCGGGAGCGGCGTGACACCGGAGTGGCCGTGCTCTGGGTGGCCCACGACGAGGCGGAGCTGGGCCGGGTCGCCGACCGCCGCCTGACCCTGGTGGATGGCCGAGTCGAGACAGGGGAGGCGGCATGGAGCTGATCCGGCTGACCCCCTGGGACCTGGGCCTGGCCGCCGGGCTGGTCCTGCTGCTGGCGGGGCTCTCCACCCTTCTGGGGCTGGGCATCGGCCGGCGCTTCGTCGTCGCCACCCTGCGCATGGCTGTCCAGCTCGCCCTGGTGGGGCTGGTGCTGGAGGCGCTCTTCGCCGCCGCCACTCCCTGGTGGCTACTGCCGGTGGCGGGGGTGATGCTGGCGGTGGCCGGGCGCGAGGTGGCCGCCCGCCAGCCCCACCGCTTCCGCGGCGGCTGGGGCTACGGGCTGGGGACGCTCTCCATGTTCGTCGCCGCCTTCTCGGTGACCCTGCTCGCCCTGCTGGCCATCATCCAGCCGGCGCCGTGGCACGCGCCGCAGTACGCCATCCCCCTGCTGGGGATGCTCCTGGGCAATACCATGAACGGCGTCGCCCTGGGGCTGGAACGGCTCACCTCGGCGGCGGTGGAGCAGCGGGCGGTCATCGAGCAGCGGCTGATGCTGGGCGAGGACCGCGCCCAGGCCCTGGCCGACATCCGGCGCGACGCCATGCGGGTGGGCATGGTCCCGGTGATCAACGCCATGGCCGCCGCCGGGGTGGTCAGCCTCCCCGGCATGATGACCGGCCAGATCCTCTCCGGCACCCCGCCGGCGGAGGCGGTGAAGTACCAGATCCTCATCATGGCGCTCATCGCCGTGGGAACCGGCCTGGGCACCCTGGTGGCGGTCGCCCTGGGCGCCCGCCGCCTCTTCGACGAGCGCCAGCGGTTGCGGCTGGAGCGGCTGCGCTAGGACACCGTCTCCCTGAACGAGAAAACCCCCGCGGAGCAAAGGCTCCGACGGGGGTCGATGGAGCGGACGGGGCTGCCGATCAGGCAGTGGTGTAAGCGGACAGCTTCCGATCCTCGGCCATCACCTTGCCCAGGTTGTCTACCAGCTCGCCCGCGGTGGTGTCGGCGCCGGCGTAGATGCTGCTGAAGTTGTCACGAGCCGCCTGGTAGAAGGCGTCCCGATCGGCCTCGGCAACGCCGATGACATCGGCCAGCGAGGCGAGGGTCTCGCCACCGCCGGCTGCCATGTCGTGAGCCAGCTTCTCCATGTTCGCGGAGGCGAACTGAGTGGCACGAGCGGAGGCCTGCACGGTGCCATTGGTATCGCAACCCAGGGTTCCGGTGGAGATGCCGAAGGTCTGGTTACCGGAAATGCCGTTGGTGGTCACGGCCAGGACCTGGGGAACGAGGCCGGACTGCCCCTCGAAGATCATGGTCCCGGCACCGCAGCCGGTGGAGTCCTTGGCCATGGCTGCACCGGCGGGGAGGCTGATGAAGGCAGCCGCGAGAATCGTCTTCTTGAACATGGGTATCTCCTTGTCTCTGCAGTTGATATCGCTGCGTCCTCAACATTCCCCTAACGTCGTGGTGGTGTCAATCCATTTTCGAAACGACGGTGCGCATCCAGGTCAGGATCCGGTCCCGGTTCTCCGGTCTGTTCGTGGTCTGGATGTGCCCCGCTTCCGGGAGGAGCCAGAAATCGCTGCCGGGGCCGGCCAACTCGTGCAGTCGAGCGCTGTGATGGGGCGGGATGATCGAGTCTCCGCGATTGTGGAGCAGCAGCAGGGGGAGGGGGTCGAAAGCCGCCATGTAACGATCCGGGCTGAAGGTATCGTCCACGGTCCATGCCCCGAGGTACTGGAACGGCCAGGTAAGCCAGAAGCCGGCCAGCTTCTCCCGGGTGATGGCGCGGAAGCTGGAGAAGGGGCTGTCGAGGATGGCGCCGGCGATTGCCGGGCGATGTTCGGAATGCGAAAGGGCGGCCGGTAGGAGAGCGGCTCCCAGGCTCTGCCCCCAGGCGATGACGCGCCCGGGTTCCACACCCTCCTGAGTAAGTGCCTCGGCGAGGCCGGCCCGCATGTCGGCGACCAGTCCGGCAGGCGTGGGGCTGCCTTCGGAGGAGCCGTAACCGCGATAGTCCATAAGGAAGACGTTGAAACCCCGTCGGGGCAGCCAGAAGACGCTGGCCAGATGGGTGGAGACGTTCTCCGCATTGCCGTGGAAGAAGACGACCGTCCCCTTCGCGCTGGCGGCAGGGAGGAACCAGCCGTGGAGTTGCGGGCCGCCCTCCGACCGAAAATAGACGTCCCGGTAGTCCACGCCGACGTCCGAGGGCGTCCGTACCCAGGGCTCGGCGGGATGGAAGAAGAGGCCGGTGCAGCCATTCAGTACCAGCAGGGCGAGCAGGGTCAGAAATAGACGTGCCACGACAGTCCGGCCTCATCGGTCAAGTGGTCGAAGGTCCGACGGCGTTCCAGCTGGAGGCGCAGCGCGTGGTTGCGGCCGAGTGTCCAGCGTCCGCGCAGGCGCAGGTGGGCCTCACTGTGAGTGGCGCCGGCGGCGAAGCGAAGGCCCCCCGCCTCCAGGTTCCAGCGCCATCCCTCGCCCGTGTCGAGATAGAGGCCGAGGCGTCCGCCAAGCCCGGCACCCGCACTGGGATCCAGGCCACCACCCACATCCACGGCCGATTCTGCGAACACGTAGGGTCGGGCCGGGCCGGCCAGCCAGGCCATTCCGGTCCCGCCCCGGGTGCGCCAGACGCCGGGCCCATTCCCGGCCTCACCGTTGGCGTTCACCGGATACCGGTGGTAACCGCTGGTGACCCGCCAGGAGAGCCCCCGGATGAACGGGCCGCGGGGGGCGAGGGAGACGATGTCGATGATGTCGAACCGTTCCACCTCCAGGCGCCGTTCGCGTTGGTCGGCGTCCATGTAGTGCCGGAGATGGAGATCCGCGAAATTGATCCGCGCACCGGGGATGAAGCCCCCTTCGGGGTCCAGGATGTCGTGATAGGTGGCCCGGAGTCGGAGGGACTGGAAGGCCCCGCCTTCGCGGCTGCCGAAGCCGAGCGCCGCCCGGGCCGAGCCGTGGCCCTCATCGGGTCGCACCTGCGGTTCCGTGAGCGGTGTGCGGTTGTCCGGGACGCCTGTGGCCGCGCGCTGGACCAGGAGTTCATGGCCCCGCCCTGCCAGATCGTCGCGTGAGGCCTCGCCCTCCCGGTATCGATGGCGAAGATCGAGGTAGGCCAGGTCGAGGATCCTCGCGGCCGCCTCCGGATCCTGTCGGGAGAGCGCGTCCTCCGGGATCGAGGTGCCCCGGGAGCATTGCCGGGCCAGGCCGGCCTGCGCCGCCTCCAGGGCCCGGGCGCGTTCTCGGACGCGGGTGGCCAGGGCGGGCCGGTAGTCCGTCCCATCCACCAGGCCGGCCCTGCGGACCGCCTTGACCGTGTCGGCCGGGATGGCCCAGAGATCGAACTCCTCGGAGAGGTCCAGCGACGGGCGTGCCACCTCCAGCAGGGCCAGGAGCTGGCTGGAGCAGTTTTCGCTGAAGAAGTAATAGTCGAAGCGGACGCCTCGCATCTCCCAGACGTGGCGAACCAGCTGGTCCACCTCGGCGGGTTCGAGATCCAGGCGATATTCCCAGATATCCCGGCTCTCCATGTCGTTATAGAGTTTGATCTTCTCGTGGTACGGGGCGATGGAGAAGGTACCGGGGTAGAAGCCGGCAATGCCCTTGAAGGCGAAGGCGATGCCGCCGTCATTGCCCGGGTCGGCGGCGTAGTTGACGGTGGGTGAGAGCATCTTGGTCTGTCGGTCCTGGCCCTCCCGATCCAGCCGGAGCAGGGTGTGTCCGTACATGGAGGAGGGGTTGTTCAGATAGGCGGCCGGGAAGATCAGGGTCGCTCCCCGGGGGCCACCCAGGGACTCCTTCCAGTCCTCGAACGCCGTACAGGTCGGCTCGGGGAGGTCCGCTTCCGCAAGGTCGAGTTGCTCATTCAGCCAGTGGAAGCGGGCCGGGTAGCGGCAGCGTGGGTGACGGTCTCCCTGGCCGGCGGGGCGGAAGAAGCCGTGCAGCGTTGCCTCCAGTTCCGCGGCGGGATCACCGTCGCCCTCCGGAGCCAGGAAGAATCCGGGATCGTCCACCTGACTGCGGCGGTTGGCGTGGCCCTCGCGAGCATGCAGCAGGAAGCGCCAGGCGCGCTGTCCCGCGAGGTCTTCGGCCCGGGCCCGATCGATGATGGGTTCCGGGGCACCGGCCCGGGCAGTGTGCGTACCGGCAACGAGAAAGGTGGCCACGAGCAACAGAAGGCAACGGGCGGGTAGACGGAGCATGGTCCTCAGGACTTTTCCGGATGAAAGACGCCAGGCTACCAGAGATTGGTCACCCGCTTGTCGTGATCACCGGGGCCGGGTACGGTCCGGTACTTAAAGGGGGTTCGAATACGTGCACGCCAGTCCCGAATCCATCCGGCTCGAGGCCGAGCGGCAACAGCTGCAGGCCGTGCTGCGGGCACTGCCCGACATCTCCTTCGTCCTCGATGATGAGGGGCGCTACGTCCAGGTCATCGGCGGCAGCAACGAGGCGATGTATGCCGACGGCCAGGCCCTGGAGGGCAGCACCCTCCACCAGGTCCTGCCCCCCGCGGTGGCCGACCACTTCCTGACCTGCATCCGGGAGGTCCTGGAGAGCGGGGAGCTGCGTACCCTGGAATATCCCCTGCGGGTCGCCGAGGTGGAGGGCCTGCCCGCCTCCGTCCGGGAGCAGGCGCGGGCCACCGATCAGCAGTGGTTCGAGGCCCGGATCCTGCCGCTGCCCGGCTTCGACCACCCGCGGCCGGTGGTGCTCTGGGTGGCGGTGAACATCACCCACCGCAAGGCGCTGGAGGACGAGTTGCGCCGGGCGGCCACCATCGACCCCCTCACCCACCTGGCCAACCGCCAGCACCTCCTCGATCTCGCCCGGGAGGAGCTGGGCCGGGCGCGTCGCTACCACCATCCCCTCAGCCTGCTGATGATCGACGTCGACCACTTCAAGCGGGTCAACGACCGCCATGGCCACGCCATGGGCGACGCGGTGCTGGAGGCGGTGGCCCGGAACTGCCGACAGGCCCTGCGGGAGACCGACCACCTGGGCCGGGCCGGGGGCGAGGAGTTCATCGCGGTGCTGCCGGAGACGGCTGCCGAGGGGGCCCGGACGCTGGCCCGGCGGCTGGTGGAGGCGGTGGCCGGCATCGAGCCGCCGGAGCGGCCCGACGATCGGTCGGTGACCATCTCCGTGGGCGCGGCGACCCTGCGTCCGGGAGAGGGCGTGGACGAACTCATGCTCCGCGCCGATGGCCTCATGTATGCCGCCAAGGCCGCTGGCCGCAATACCATGATCACCGACGCCGATGCCCCGTCCGTCCCGCCGGAATGACCCCTGCCGAATCCCTGGTCAGTCGCTTCGCTTGCCAGGGGTGCAGGTGGAGCGCACGGTGGTCCTGCAATCAACCATCACGAGCAGGAGGCAGTATGCAGGGTTTCCGGTTCTCCGATCTGGGCAGCTTCGAGAAGATGATCGCCCCCTCCCTTATCCGCATCCTCTACTGGGTGGGTATCGTCATCATCGCCGTCGGGGTGCTGGCGCAGGTCTTCGGCGGCGTGGGCATGATGGGCCACGGCTTCGGCGGCAGTGGCTTCGGCCAGATCCTCGCCGCCCTGGTGGGCGGCGTCTTCGCGGTGCTGGTCTGGCGGGTGACCTGCGAGCTCTGGATCGTCCTGTTCGGGATCTTCGACCGACTGGGCGAGATCCGGGACGCTAACCGGGGCTGATGGAGCCCGGCCTCCCGGCCGCCAGGGCGCGGGTGAGGCGCCGATCCGGGAAGCCGGTCATTGGCGCTCGCTGTCCCGGCGCGCCTCCAGCAGCCGCTCGATCCGCTCCAGCCGGGCGTGGAGGGCCGAGAGGTCCTCGCCGGAGGCCGCCGGCGGCGCCTCCTGCTGCACCGGCTCCTGGCCGTCGGCCATGGCCGCTTCCCGGTCCATCTTCTCGTGCTCGCGCTGCATCACGTCCAGGATGATGCCGATGACCATGTTCAGGAAGACGAAGGCCGCCAGGAAGATGAAGGTGACGTAGTAGATCCAGGAGAGGGGGTAGACCGCCTGGGTCTCGTACATCAGGTCGGTCCAGTCCTCGAAGGTGGCGATGCGGAAGAGCGTGAGCATCGCCCGGAAGATGTTGCCCCACATGGCCTCGTTGATGCCGGCGAAGACCAGGCTGCCGATGGCGGCGTAGATGTAGAAGATGACGAACATCATCAGCATCACGTAGAACAGCCGCGGCAGCGACTGGATCAGCGCGTTGACCAGCATCCGCAGCTCGGGGATGAAGGAGACCAGCCGCAGGATCCGGAAGACCCGCAGAAGCCGCGCCACCAGCGCCGTCCCCGCCCACTCCGCCGGCACCAGGCTCACCACCACCACCACGAAATCGAAGACGTTCCAGCCGTGGCGGAAGAAGTGGCGCAGCCTGCCGGCGCTGGCCATGCGGATGAGGAGCTCCACCAGGAAGAAGAGCGTGACCCCGTAGTCCAGGGCGTTGATGAAGGGCAGGAAGTCCGGCTCCACCTCGTAGGTGCGTACGCCGACCAGCACCGCCGAGAGCAGGATCACGGCGATGACGAAGGTCTCGAAGAACTTGTTGTGGTGGATGCGGTGGAAGACCGCCCGGGCGCGCGCCAGTGAAGCCAAATCGGTCCCTCCTCGAAGGCCGGCAGTATAACGGATCCCCCGGCCCCTTATCCCCCGGTCAGAGAACCCTGTTCCTGGTGGCGGCCCGACCGGACTGTTCCCGGATCATCGACGAGGCTCGGCACCCGCGCTATATTTTTGAGTGCATAGCGATACGGGAGCCCAACACCCATGGCCGATAGCGAAGCCGACGTCTCACTGGAGGTGACCGCGGCCACCGCCCGGGAGCTCATCAATCTCGACCTTGCCACCCTGCTGGATGTGCGCCAGCCCTTCGAGCGGGAGGTGGAGGGCGCCCCCGAGGAGGGCATTGCGGTGCCGCTGTTCCAGTTCAAGCACCTCCTGGGCCACCGGCTGGATCCGGAGGAGCAGGAGATCCTCGACGCCGACGTCCCCGACGACCGGGAGATGCGCCACTTCATGCAGACCATCAACGGGCAGCACTTCGGCGCCGACCGGATCCTGCTCTGTCTCTGTAACAGCGGCCGGCGCAGCCTCCACGCCGCCGCCCTCCTGCGGGAGCTCGGCTTCGGTCGAAGCCTCTCCGTGGCCGGCGGCTGGCGGGCCTGGTCGGTGGCCGAAGACGGCGAGTAGCCGGATCAACCCCCCCTTCCGGTGGAACTCCCCCGTTGCGAGCCGGATTGATTCCCCGGGCCCCCGGGTCAAGGATGGGGGCACCCCGATCCGGAGGAGGCAGAGATGACACTCACCGAACAGCACTGCACACCCTGCGAGGGCGGCCAGGAGCCGCTGGACGAGGCGGCCATGGCGCCGCTGCTGGAGGAGCTGAACGCCGGCGAGGCCGCGGCCACCAACCCCTGGGCCGTGGTCTCCGGCAACCGGGCCCTCAAGAAGGGGTACAAGCTCAAGGACTTCGTCCAGGCGGTGGACTTCGTCAACCGTATCAAGGACCTGGCGGAGGCCGAGAACCACCATCCCGATCTGGAGGTGGGCTACGGCAAGGTGGTGGTCCGGCTGACCACCCACGCCATCGGGGGCCTCTCCGAGAACGACTTCATCCTCGCGGCCCGCATCGACGCGCTTGCCGGCTAGGGCAGGGGAGGAGGCCGTGTCCGCTTGACCCGCCCTGGCGTGTCCCCGCGCCATGCCTGCGCTATGCTGAGCACGGATGTCTGATGAGGAGAGGGCATGGGCAACCGGATACTGAAGGGGCTGGTGCCGACCGCCCTGCTTCTCTTGGTCGGCTGTGGTGATGACGGCGCCTCCGAGGCCCGAACCGCGGAACTGGCGGAGATCCGCGAGGCCGGCGAGCTGGTGGTCCTCACCCGCAATGCGCCGACGACCTACTACATCGACCGCGACGGGCGACCCGCCGGTCCCGAGTACGACCTGGTCGCCGCCTTCGCCGAGCACCTGGGCGTGGAGCTGCGCCTGGAGGTCCGCCACGAGATCGGGACGATCCTGGAGGACCTGTCGGCTGGCCGGGCCGATCTCGCCGCCGCCGGCCTTACCGCCACCGAGGGGCGTCAGGCGCGCTTTCGCACCGGGCCCTCCTACCAGCAGGTCCAGCAGCAGGTGATCTGTCGGCGGGGCGGGGATATTCCCTCGGATATCGCCGAGCTGCCGGACGTGGCCCTCAAGGTCATCGGCGACAGCAGCTACGTGGAGCGCCTGCAAGAACTGAAGGCCGACCGTGTGCCCGGGCTCGACTGGGAGGTGGGCCGGGATCTCAGCACCGAACTGGTCCTGGAGCAGGTCTGGGAGCGCCGGGTCGACTGCACGGTGGCCGACTCCAACATCTTCGCCATCAACCGCCGCTACTACCCGGAGCTGCTGCGCGCCTTCCCCATCACCGAGCAGGAGCCGCTGGCCTGGCTGATGCCGTCGGACGCCGCCGGGCTGGAGTCGGCCGTGGATGAGTGGATGGCGCAGTACGAGGCCGCCGGCGGCCTGGCGCGGATGCAGTCGCGGTACTACGGCCACGTGGAGATCTTCGACTACGTGGATACCGCCCGCTACGTCCGCCGTATCGACCGCCGGCTGCCGCGGTTCCGCCGCTTCTTCCACCAGGCCGCCGAGGCCGAGGGGCTGGACTGGCACCTGCTGGCCGCGCAGTCCTACCAGGAATCCCACTGGGATCCCGCCGCCCGCAGCCCCACCGGGGTCCGGGGTCTGATGATGCTCACCCAGCCCACGGCGCGGGAGGTGGGGGTCGAGAACCGGCTGGATCCCCGGCAGAGCATCCGGGGCGGGGCGCGCTATCTCGCCGATCTGCGCCAACGCCTCCCGGACTCGGTAACCGGTCGGGACCGGACCTGGCTGGCGCTGGCCGCCTACAACGTCGGGATGGGTCACCTCTACGATGCCCGCCGGCTGGCCGAGCGCCTGGATCGGGACCCGGACCGCTGGACGTCCATGCGGGAGGTCCTGCCGCTGCTCACCCAGCCGCGCTACTACCGCGACCTGCGCTACGGCTACGCCCGGGGTAACGAGCCGGTCCACTACGTCCGCCGGATCCGGAACTACGTCGATATCCTGGAAAGGCAGCTCGAGGGGTAGCCGCCTCATGTCCCCGGCTTGCCCCCTTCGGTATGCTGAAGGCAGAACATCGATGAGGAGGGGACATGGCGGGCTGGATGCGGACAGGGCTGGTACTGGCGGCGATATTCTTTGCCGGGGCGGCCGGGGCGCGGCCATTGAGTCTGGTCGCGACCATCCCCCCCTACGCCATGCTCGCCGAGGCGGTCGCCGGTGAGGGGGCCGAGGTCCATCTCCTGGTCCGCCGTGGCCACGATCCCCACCACTACGAGCCGGGCAGTCGCGACCGCGCCCGCCTGGAGTCCGCCGACCTGGTGGTCCACAACGGGATCGGTGCCCAGCACGTGGAGCAGGTGGTACGGCGGGCTGGCGCACCGCGTTTTGCCGTGGCGGATGCGGTGGAATTCGAGCCCGTTCGCGACGAATCCGGCGCCATCAATGGCCATATCTGGCTGGATCCCGGGATCATGTCGGCCGCCGCCGGGGCCCTGGCCGAGCGGCTGGCGGAGCTGCGCCCGGAGGAGGCCGAGGCCTTCCACCAGCGCGCCGCGGCCTTCCGCGCGGCGGTGGCCGAGGCCGACGAGGCCGCGACGGGTCGGCTCGCCGAACTCCCCATCCGGCAGGTGGTCACCTACCACCCCGGCTTCGACTACTTCTTCCGCCACTACGACCTGGGGGTGGCCGGAACCTATCTCGACCTGCGCGGCAACGAACCCGGTCCGCGTCAGGTGGCGGGACTCATCCGGACCCTGCGCGAGTCGTCCATCCCGGTCCTCTTCGGCGAGCCGCAGTTGCCGCCGGACCCCATCCGCGCCCTGGCCGACGAGGCCGGGGTCGGGGTGGCGGAGCTGGACCCCCTGGGCTTCGCCGAGGCGGTGGCAACCTATCCCGATCTCCTGCGGCTCAATGCCCGCCGGATCGCGGAGGCCTACGGTGGCTGAGGCGGCCGGCTCGCCGCTGATCCGCGTCTCGGGCCTGACGGTGCGCTACGGCGCCGTCACCGCCCTGGACCACGTGGATCTGGCCATCACCCCGGGGATGTTCCTGGCGGTGCTGGGCCCTAACGGCTCCGGCAAGACGACCCTCTTTCGCTGCCTGCTGGGGCTGGCCGAGTACGAGGGGCGGGTGGAGAGCCGCGCCCGGCGCATCGGGTACGTACCCCAGATCAAGAACTTCGACCGCTCCTTCCCGGGGCGCTCGGTGGAGGTGGTGATCTCCGGGATCGTCGGCGCCTGGCCCGGGCCGCTGGCCCTGCGCCGCCACCGGGAGCGGGCCTGTGCCGCGCTGGCGGAGGTGGGCGCCGATGCCTTCGCCGACCGGCCGCTGCACGCCCTCTCCGGGGGGCAGCTCCAGCGGGTCTATCTCGCCCGGGCGCTGGTCCACGGCCCCGACCTGCTCATGCTCGACGAGCCGGCTGCCGGCGTGGACCGCGCCGGCGAGGCGGATCTCTACGAGTGCCTGGAGGGTTACCAGGCGCGCAATCCCGAACTGGCGGTGGCCATGATCACCCACGACTGGGAGGTGGCCCGCCACCACGCCGATACCTCGTTGCTGCTGGACCACTCGGTCCTCGCCTTCGGCCCCTCGGCGGAGGTCCTCACGGAGGATACCCTGCGCCGCGCCTTCGGCCACGTGGGCCACCACCACGACCTGGGGGTGACCTCGTGATGGAGCTCTTCACCTACGGTTTCATGCAGCGCGCCCTGGCGGCCGGGATCCTGGCCGGCCTGCTGGGCGGACTGGTGGGGGTCTTCCTGGTCCAGCGGCGGCTCGCCTTCCTCGCTGCCGGCGTGAGCCACGGCGCCTTTGCCGCCATCGGCCTGGGGCTGGTGCTGGGGGTGGCGCCCTTCCAGGTCGCCCTCCCGGCGGCGGTGGGGCTGGGGCTGGCCATCGCCTGGCTGCGCCGCCGGGGGCTGGCGGAGGATACCCTGGTGGGGGTGCTCTTCGCCGTGGGCATGGCCCTGGGGGTCATCCTGCTGGAGATCTCCGGTGCCAATGCCAGCCTCTCCGCCTTCCTGTTCGGCTCCATCCTGGCCATCGGCCCCTCGGATCTGGCTCTGCTGGCGGTGGTGACCGCGGTCGTCGGCGGTTTCCTGCTCCTGGCCTGGGGTCGGCTGACCCTGGTGACCTTCGACCGCGAGCTGGCCCAGGCCTCCGGGCTGCCGGTGGCCGCGCTGGACTACGCCTTCTTCGCCGCCGCCAGCCTCGCCATCATCGCCGCCGTGAAGCTGGTGGGGATCGTCCTGGTGAGCAGCTTCTTTGTTGTGCCCGCGGCCACCGCCCGGCTGGTCGGCGGCAGCTTCGCGCTGGTAACGGGCCTGGCAGCCCTCATCGGAGCGGCCACGGCGGTCGCCGGGCTGGCCCTCTCCTGGTACCTGGAGGTGCCGGTGGGGGCGCTCATCGTGGTGGTCCAGGCGGCGGTCTTCGGCGGGGTGGTGGCGATCCGGCGGGTCGCGGCCTGAGATATACCTCGGGCGGGAACGCGGCCTTCCGGGCGCGTTGCGGGGCTACTCGATGGGGAGGGCGGTTCGGGAACAGACCGGAAAGGGCCGGGGCAGGAGGTGCCCCGCGCCCTTCCCGCGCGAGGGGAGCCGTTTAGTGCTCGTGGCCCTCGGGGCCGTGCACGTGGCCGTGCTCCAGCTCTTCGGAGGAGGCGTCGCGGATGTCGACCACCTTCACGTCGAAGTGGAGGGTCTCGCCGGCCAGCGGGTGGTTGGCGTCGACCTCCACCTCTTCGTCACCGACGTTGGTGACGGTCAGGACGATGGTGTCGCCGTCCGGGCCCTGGGCCTGGAAGCGATTGCCCACCGCCACCTCGGCGCCCTCGGGGAACATGTCCCGCGGCACCGTCTGCAGCAGCTGGTCGTCGCGCGCGCCGTAGGCGTCGTCGGGGGCCAGGGTCACCTGCACCTGCTCACCGGGCTCCTTGCCCACCAGGGCATCCTCGAGGCCGGGGATGATGTTGCTGCTGCCGTGGAGGTAGGCGAACTGCCCCCCGGTGGACTCGTCGATGACCTCGCTGTTGTCATCGGTGAGGGTGTAGTCAATGGTGACTACCTTCTGGCTCTGGATGTTGCTCATGAAGACTCCGGATGTGTCGTGTTGATCGGCCGGGTCGGAACCCGCCTGCGGCGATCCTAACACCCTGAACCGGCACGCCGTTAACCCCGCTGGTCGATCCGGTCAAGCGATGTCCACCACGCGGGAGCCATCCTGGTACTCGATGCGCCAGCCGGGCCACGCCGGTAGCTCGCCCCGGGCCGGGATGGTGCGCCGGCGGCCGGCGGTCTTCTCCACCCGGATCCGGCGGCGGCGGAGGTCGTAGTGGACCCGCGCCTCGGCGCCCTCCAGCCCCAGGCGGCGGGGATAGTGCTCGTCGAAGCGCTCCCGCTGCCAGCTCGGAACGCCCTGGAAGGCGAGGTCCCCGGCCTCGATGAGGGCCAGGTCCTCGCCGCTCTCCACCCCCAGCTCCGCCAGCCGGTTGGCCAGCCAGGCCGCCGGCTCCGGGGCCGGCTCGCCCTCGCCCCACTCCAGGTGGAGGTAGAGGTTCCAGGCCTCGATGGCCTCGCTCACCGCCTCCCCCGTGCCGGCGAAGAGCCGGCCGGCCAGGACGAGTTTGGCGGCGGCCTCACGCAGGGCGGGCCCCGTGGGCTCCACCGCCTCGCTAGCGAGGGTCCGGCCGGCGAGGGTCCGCCTCTCGGTGACGGTGATCCGTTCGCCGTCCCAGTCGGGGTCGGCGACCTCGGTGCCCCCGACCCCGGCGGCGGCCAGGGTGGCCGGCTCCACGGGACTGGCGCAGGTGGCGCGGTTGACCGTCTCGTTGGTCCCCTTGCCGGGGACGGCGTGCTGGTCGAAGACCACCGCCGCCTCGGCCTCGTCGGGCAGGCGCGACTCCTCGGCGACCACCACCTCCTCGGTGCCGTTGCCCAGGGCCTGGCGGCGCTTGAGACGGCGGACGAAGCCGAGCTCCGGGACCGCCGACACCGCCGCCTGGAGCAGGGCGGCCAGCGGCGGCGGGTCCTCGGTTCGCCGTGGCAGGTCCAGGGCGGCGCGGATGTCGTCGGCCAGCCGGCGCGCCTCGTTTACCGTCGACTTGCGCAGCGGTACCGGCCGGGGCGGGTCGGCGCGCACCAGGCGGATGAGGGTGGCGGCGTCGTCGGGCTCCGGCGCCCAGTCCAGCAGGGTCTGGCGCTGTTCCTCGCCCTTGAGAGGGCCCAGCAGGTTGGGCCCGGCCGTCAGCGCCGCCGCCAGATCGGCCATGGCCGCCGTGGTCGCCGGATCCGGCATGGCGGTGATGAGGTGGGCGAAGAGCGGATCCAGGGGCAGCGGGAAGAGGCGGCGGCCGTGATCGGTGAGGTGGCCGGCCTCATCCAGCGCCGCCATGGCGGTGAGCCGGGTCTCCGCCCGCTCCACGGCGTGGGTCGGCAGGGGGTCGGGGAAGGCGAGATCCCGGGCCGGGACCCCGGCGGCGGCCGCCGCCAGCAACAGATCGTCCAGCTCCTCCCGGGCGACCTCCGGCGGGGTATGCGCCTCCAGCCGGGCGCTGCGCGACCACAACCGCAGGCAGCGGCCCGGGCGCAGGCGGCCGGCGCGACCGGCGCGCTGGTCGGCGGCGGCCTGGCTGATGGCGTGGAGCCCCAGGACCGAGCGCCCGCCCCGGTGGTGGGTCCGGCGCTCCAGCCCGGCGTCGATGACCGACGTCACCCCGGGCAGGGTCAGGGAGGTCTCGGCGACGTTGGTGGCGAGGATTACCCGGGGCCGATCGGCTGCCGTGAGCGCCCGATCCTGAGTGGCGTTGTCGATCCCGGCGTGGAGTTCGATGACCTCCGCCGCCAGGTCGCCCAGGGCCTCGGCGGCGGCGCGGATCTCGCCCCGGCCGGGGAGGAAGACCAGGCGGTCGCCGCGGTCGTCGGTCCGCTCCAGGTCCCGGCGCACCGCAGCGGCCACCCGGTCGGCCAGCCCGCGGGTGGTGGGCAGCTCCGGCTCCCCGCTGTAGGTCGTCTCCACCGGGTGCTGGCGGCCCTCGGCCCGCAGGCGGGCGGCGTCCAGGTAGTCGGCCAGGGCCGCCCCGGCCAGGGTGGCGGAGGTGACCACCAGCCGGTGTCGCCCGTGGTGGCGTAGTAGCGCCAGCAGGAGATCGGTGTCCCAGCGGCGCTCATGGAATTCGTCGAGGATCACGGTGGCGAAGCCGGCCAGGCCGTCGGCGGCGAGCCAGCGCAGGGCCACGCCGGGCGTGGTGAAGATCGCCGCCGAGTCATCGCGGTAGCGGCTGTCGAAGCGCACCGCCCAGCCGATGCCGTGGCCCGGCTCGGTACCGGCCAGGCCGGCGACGTGGCGGGCCAGGGAGCGGGCCGCGATCCGCCGCGGTTCCACTACCAGAGTGCGGCCGGCGTCGGCGCACCACAGCGGCAGCCGGGTGGACTTGCCGCTGCCGGTGGGCGCCTCCCCCCCCACGTGGCCGGTAACCGCCTCGAACTCCGGGCGCAGGGTGTCGATGGGCTGTTCATCCATGGCGCCATGGTAACAAGGGCAGCCGATGCGCACGGGGCCTGGCAGTGACCTCTCGGCCCACTGGAAAAGCATTACCCCTGGCAGGTGGTCAGGAGGGGCCCTGGAGGCCAGAATCTCCTTTGAACAAATCTTCACGGAGATGCGGACGTGAGCGAGACGGTGACCCGGCGAAGCACCTGTTACGAGTGCGATGCCAACTGCCCCTTCGATGTGACCATCAACGCCGAGGGGAAGGCGACGGCGGTCTCCGGGCCCGACTGCCCGCGCGGGGCGGCGCAGCTGGAGCGCGAGTACCACCCCGACCGGCTGCTCTACCCCATGAAGCGGGTGGGGCCGCCGGGGAGCGACGAGTTCCAGCGGATCTCCTGGGACGAGGCGCTGGCCACCATCGCCCATCGACTCTCGGCGGTGAAGGCGGAGCACGGCGCCGAGCAGGCCGGGTTCTTCGCCGGCTACACCAAGGAGGGGCGACCGCAGCTCCAGCGCCTGGCCCACTACTTCGGCTCGCCCAACTACCTTACCGAGGCCGGCTGCTGCTTCTCGGCCACCATGGTCGCGGAGAAGCTCACCCTGGGCTACAAGCTCAAGTCGGCGAGCCTTAACGCCTCCACGGCCACCCGCTGCCTGCTCTTCTGGTCCACCAACCCGCCCGGCTCGGTGATGCCCTTCGAGGAGCACCCGCTGCTCCACCCCGAGCAGGAACGGACCACCATCGTGGTGGACCCGCGCCGGACGGAGACCGCCGAGCGCGCCGACCTCCACCTCCAGCCCCGCCCGGGGACCGACGGCGCCCTGGCCCTGGCCTTCCACCACGAGATCTTCGCCAACGGCTGGGCGGACGAGGCCTTCCTGGCGGAGTGGGGCAGTGGCGTGGAGGAATTCCGCGCCTACGTCGCTGATTTCACGCCGGAGTGGGCGGCCGATGTCTGCGGCGTGCCGGCCGACGATATCCGCCGGGCGGCCCGGCTCTATGCCACCAGCGGCCCGGCCCAGATTGCGCTGTCGCCCACGGCGACGGTGCAGCACTCCAACGGCTTCCAGAACCACCGCGCCATCGTCCTGCTGCCGGCGGTGACCGGGAACCTCGACATCGAGGGGGGCAACCGCTTCTTCCTGGACAAGGTGCGACCGAAGTCCATCGACGGCTTCCGCGAGCGCATCGGCGACCTGCCGCCGCGGCTGGGGGACGAGGACTTCCCCGTCTGGACCCGCTACTGGCCGGCGGGGCAGTCCATGCCGCTGCCCGATGCCATCCTCGAGGGCGAGCCGCAGCCCATCCGGGCGCTCTTCGCCATCGGCATCAACGCCGCCATGTGGCCCAACACCGCGCGCATGTACCAGGCCCTGGAGGCGCTGGACTTCTTCGCCTGCGTGGACTTCTTCCTGACCGAGACGGCCAAGCGGGCCGATATCGTACTCCCGGCAGCCACCAGCCTGGAGCGGGAGGCGCTGGTAGCCTATCCCGGCTGCCAGTTCCGGGGCGAGGTCCGTTACCGCGACGCCGTCCTGGCCCCGCGCGGCGAGGCGCGGGCGGATGCCCAGATCAGCCTGGACATCGCCGTGGCCCTGGGTATGGACGAGGACTTCTGGCACGGCGACCTCGCCGCTGCCTGGGCTGAGGCCGCCGAGGGGCTGGAGCCGGAGATCCGGCGCCAGGCCTACGAGGATCCCGACGGCGCCACCGTCTTCGCCGATGCCCTGGACGAGGAGGGCTTCGAGGGGCAGCGGCTCTACGAGGTGCGCGGCTTCCCCACCGCCACCGGCCGCATCGAGTTCGACAGCCGGGAGCTGCGCGATGCCGGCCACGACGGCCTGCCGATCTGGCGGGAGCCGGCGGAGAGCCCGGTGAGCACGCCGGAACGGGCGGCGGAGTTCCCCCTGGTGCTTACCAGCGGCGGCCGCAGCAAGTACTACACCCACTCCCAGCAGCAGCGTTTCCCCTCCACCCGGGCCGCCGACCCGGTGCCCCGGGCCACCATGCATCCCGAGACCGCCGCCGAGTACGGCCTCGCCCACGGCGACCGGGTGCGCGTGGCCTCCCCGCGCGGGGCGGTGGTCTTCCATGCCGAGGTGGCCGACACCGTGGCCCCCGGCGTGGTCCACTGCGTCCACGGCTGGGCGGAGGCGGAGATCAACCGCCTCACCGACGATGCCCACCCCGACCCCATCAGCGGCTTCCCGCCCTTCAAGTCGGGGCTGTGCCGGGTGGAGCCGGCCTGAGCCGGGCCCGTTGCCAGGTACCGTATCCGGCGCCATAGTTGGGGGAAACATCGAGTCCGAGTGCAGGAGGCAGCGATGACGGCGGAAGCGGTCGAGGTCCCCGAGGCGCGGCGCCACCGCTTCTCGGTGGAGGACTACCAGCGGATGGTCGAGGCCGGGGTCTTCGGCGAGGACCAGCGGCTGGAACTGGTACAGGGAGAGGTACTGGAGAGGGCGCCCATAGGGAGTTGGCATGCGGCGGTGGTGGACTGGCTCAATCGTCGGTTCTGGAATTGTGCCGGTGGTGCCGCCCATGTCCGGGTCCAGAATCCGGTGGCCCTGCCGCCGGACTCCGAGCCCCAGCCGGATCTCGCCCTCCTGGCCCCGCGCGCCGATGGCTACGCCAGCGCCCATCCCGGCCCCGAGGCGGTCCGGCTGCTGGTGGAGGTGGCCGAGGCGAGCAGTAGCTTCGACCTGGGACCGAAGGCGGCGCTCTACGCCGCCACCGGGATCCCGGAGTACTGGGTGGTGGATGGGGCTACCGGGGAACTGGTGGTCCACCGGCGGCCGGCGGACGGCCGCTGGGGGGAGATCCGCCGCCCTGCCCTGGGCGAGGCGGTGAACCCCGTCCATCTGCCCGAGTGTGCCCTGTGCCCCGGGGACCTGCCGCCCCGTCCCGGCTCCGGGGGGTGACATGCCCCACCTGATCCTGGAATACGCCGAGGATGCCGTTGCCCGCGACGAGCTCCCGGCGCTGCTGGCCGAGGTCCACGAGGTCGCCCGGGCTACCGGGCTGTTCGCCGAGTCCCGCATCAAGGTCCGGGCGCGGCCGGTGGCTGACTACCTCACCGGCGGCGAGCGCCGCCCCTTCGTCCACGCCGAGCTGCGTATCCAGGCCGGCCGTTCCCCGGAGGAGCGCAAGCGGCTCGCCGAGGCCGTCCTCGCCATCCTGCGCGCCCGGCTGGCCGGCACCGTCCTCACCGCCGAGGTGGTGGAGATGGACTCGGCGGCCTACGCCCGTTTCTACCCCGAACCCGAGGAGGGAGGTCCTCCGTGAGACGTGGTCGCATGCGGCGGAACGACGGGGGCTGAGCCCTTCCTCGCGCCGCGGTATCATGGCCCGCCACGGCAGCGAGGAGGAGTGGATGCGCTACAACCGGCTCGGCACCAGCGATCTCGAGGTCTCCGAGATCGGCCTGGGCACCATGACCTTCGGCGATCAGAACAGCGAGGCCGAGGCCCATGAGCAGCTCGACTACGCCCTGGAGCGGGGGATCAACCTCGTGGACACGGCGGAGCTCTATCCCGTCCCGCCGAAGGCGGAGACCCATACCCGCACCGAGCAGTACATCGGCAACTGGCTGGCCGCCGAGCCCGCCCGCCGGGACCGGATCATCCTGGCCACCAAGGTCACCGGCCGGTCCCGGGTCCTCCCCTGGATGCGCGGCGACCAGGGTGAGCTGCCACGGGTGGATCGCAGCAATATCGAGCGCGCCATCGAGGGCAGCCTGCGGCGGCTGCGGACCGACCATGTGGACCTCTACCAGATCCACTGGCCGGAGCGGAACGTGCCCAAGTTCGGCGAGCCGCGCTTCGACCCCCACCGGGAGTGGGAGGCGACCCCCATCCGGGAGCAGCTGGAGGTCCTCAAGGGGCTGGTGGACGCCGGCAAGGTCCGCTACATCGGGCTGTCCAACGAGACGCCCTGGGGCGTGGCCGAGTTCACCCGCCTGGCCGACGAGCACGGCCTGCCCCGGGTAGTCTCCATCCAGAACGCCTACAACCTCATCAACCGCAGCTTCGAGCACGGCCTGGACGAGGTCGCCTGGCGCCAGGGCGTGCCGCTGCTGGCCTACTCGCCCCTGGCCTTCGGCCACCTCACCGGGAAATACCTTGATGGCGGCGCGCCGGCCGGTGCCCGGCTGACGGTCTACCCCGAGTTCGGCAACCGCTACGCCAAGCCCGGCGTCCCCGAGGCGTGCCGGGAATACGTCGAGCTGGCCCGGGAGGCCGGCCTGGACCCGGCGCAGATGGCCCTGGCCTTCGTCCGCCAGCAGTTCTTCACCGCCAGTACCCTGGTGGGCGCCACCTCCATGGAGCAGCTCAAGGCCGACATCGACAGCGTCGACATCACCCTGAGTGACGACCTGCTCACTCGCATCGACGCCATCCACCGCCGCTGGACCAATCCGGCGCTGTAAGCGCCTGCTCGTCGTGGCTACAGCAGCCAGTCGATGGGCAGCCAGGCGATGATCGCCATGCCCATCCGCTGCCAGAGGTTGCTGTGGGGTTCGGTCTCGTGGCGGATGGCCTCCCCGTCCGGGCCGCGTTCCAGCCAGTAGAGGCCCCGGGCGTCGTGGCCCACCCGCCAGGCGCTGTCGGGGATGGTGTCCGCAAAGGAGGAGTGGATCCGCTCGGCCAGCCCGGGGCTCTCGATGATGAAGCCCATCTCCGTGTTCAGGTTGGCGGAGCGGGGGTCGAAGTTGAAGGTCCCGACGAAGACGTGTTCGCCATCGATGGCGAAGGTCTTGGCGTGGAGGCTGGAGCCCGAGCTTCCCAGCAGGCCCGCGCGGACCTCTTCCTCCGGCTGATCCGCCAGGGCGCGCATCTCGAACAGATCGATGCCGGCGTCCAGGGCCGCTTCGCGGTACTTGGCGTAGCCGGCGTGAACCAGGAATACATCCGTGGCCGCCAGGGAGTTGGTGAGAACCCGAACCTCCACGCCCTGATCCACCAGTTTGCCGAGGGTCGAGAGCCCGGTCCGGGTCGGTACGAAGTAGGGCGAGATGAGGTCCAGCCGATCCTCCGGTTCGCCCATGCGCGCCAGGAGCTGCCGGGTGATAAGTCCGTCCGGCTCCGCCCTGCCCAGGCCCTTGGCCGGGTCGTCGCTGACCAGCTCCATGGGTGCCCATTCCAGCTCGGCCGTGCCGGCCAGCAGCCGCGTCACCGGTCCCGGGCGGTCCAGTGCCTCGGCGTAGGGGCCGGCCTCCGGCGTGGTCACCGCTTCGCCCTCCGGCGGGGGAGGCAGGACGGTCGCCGCGGGGTAGGCGGAATCACTGGCCCAGTAGCGGTCAAAGTCGTCGGCCATGGCCCCGACCACCGGCCCCACGGCGAGGATATCCAGATCGGCGAACAACGGGCCCTCGGCCGCGCCGAAGTATTCGTCCCCGATGTTGCGGCCACCGCTGATGGTGGCCTGATCGTCGGCGGTGAGCGACTTGTTGTGCATTCGGTGGTTGAGGCGGGGGAGATCCACCAGGAATTCCAGGCGTTTGAAGGTCCGGAAGGTGAAGGGGTTGAACAGCCGGACCTGGAAGCGCGGATGGGCATCCAGGGCGGCCAGGGTGGCATCGAGGCCGTCCAGCCCGTTGTCATCCACCAGCAGCCGCACCCGCACACCCCGCTTGGCGGCGTCGTGGAGGGCATCGAGCATCAGACGGCCGGCGCGGTCGTCGCGCCAGACGTAGTAGCGCACATCCAGCGCCTTCTCCGCGGCCCGGATCAATCTCAGTCGGACCGCCAGGGCCCCCGGAGAGTCGGTGAGGGTGGCGAAGCCCGAGCGGCCGGGATGGTCTTCCGCCAGCGGGGCGACGGCCCGGCCCAGCGGGGTCCGGCGGGCCTCCTCGGGCGGCAGCGCGCTGGATTCCGTCCGTTCTCCCAGGGAGGGCAGGCGATCACAGCCCGTCAGCAGGCCCAGCAGGAGCAGGGCGGCGAGCCAGCCGGCGGCGGTTCGGGCGGATCGGGGCATGGGAGACTCGCGGATGGTCCTGTCCTCCAGTCTGTCAGCCGTGGCCGCCGGGGTCAGCCGTCCTCTCCCGCTGGTGGGCGCCCGGCCTTTCCCTTACTCACCCAGGGTGGGGCAGGGGCCGGGTTTGTCCTAGCATGGGGGAGGTCCAGCAGGAGGCCCCATGCCCTTCCACGGAGTCCCGCCCCGCCGCGCCTGGCTCTTCCGGCCCGAGCCGGCCGCCGATGTCGCCGTCTCCGACGCTGCCGCCTGGCGGCTGAATCCGGCTCATCGCTGGGTCTACAACAAGCTGGAGCTGGCGCTCTCCCAGGGGCTGATCGCGGCGCCGGCCGGGGTGGAGCCCCGGGAGATGGGGCTGGCGGCCGATGAACCGGTCTTCGTCCGCCCCATCACCAACCTGGCCGGCATGAGCCTAGGCGCCTACCCGGACCGGGCCGGTTCGGTCGCGCCGCCGCCGGGGAGCTTCTGGAGCGAGCGGCTGGTCGGGGAGCAGTCCTCCACCGACTGCCTGGTGCGCGACGGTGAGGCGCTCTGGTTCGCCCACACCGTCGCCGGGGACGAGTGGGTGGATGGCCGCCCGCTCTACTGGCGCGTCGGCGTGGAGCGCCCGGCCAACGAGGCGCTGATCGCGGAGTGGGTGGCCGCCAACCTCCCCGGCTACACCGGGATCACCAATTTCGAGGTCATCGGCGACACCATCATCGAGGCCCACCTGCGCGGTTCCAACGGCTTCTACGAGCACTACGGCGATGACTTTCTTCCCGCCTGGGTCGAGCTGGTGGACCGCGGGCACTGGAACGGGCTGGACCCCGTCCCGGGCGGCTACATCCTCTCCCTGTTCACGGAGGAGGCGGGCCCCTTCGCGGTCCCGGAGGGGGAACTCCCCAGCCACCCCGGCGTCGCCATCCAGGCGGATACCGACGCCGCCGGCCGGCCCACCCACGGCCGTGTCGCCATCCTCCGGAGCCGGGACCTGGACGCCGGCCGGGCCGCGCTGGCGGAACTCGCGGGACGGATGGGAGTCCCGAGTAATACGTGTATTAGAATAAACTGATTGAGAGTCGAGAGCGGAGAGACCCATGAGTGCCGAGAACATGCAGATCCATGACCCCCACGTGACCGATATCGTCGACGAGGCGGAGATCTGGTCCTCCTTGCTGCCCCTGGACGGGGCGCGGGTCATCGAGCTGGGTTGCGGCGCCGCCGCCCATACCTGCGCCATCGCGGGGACGGGCCGGCCCGCCTCGGTACTGGCCTGCGAGGTGGATGACATCCAGCACGAGAAGAACTGCGTGGCCACGGATATGCCGGCCGGGGTGGCGTTCGCCCGGGCCGGGGCCGAGGCGATCCCCGCGGAGGACGACAGCGCCGACATCGTGATGATGTTCAAGTCGCTGCACCACGTCCCCATGGAGTCCATGGATGCCGCCATGGCCGAGATCCGCCGGGTGCTGCGCCCGGGCGGCGTGGCCTACATCTCCGAGCCGGTCTACGCCGGGGACTTCAACGAGGTCCTGCGCCTGTTCCACGACGAGGGCGAGGTCCGCCGGGCCGCCTTCGAGGCGGTGCGCCGCGCCGTGGCCGAGGAAACCCTGGAGCTGGCGGAGCAGCGCTTCTTCAACACCCGCAATGACTTCGAGGACTTCGCCGACTTCGAGAACAAGGTCCTCGGCGTCACCCACACCGAGCACAACCTCAGCCCGGAACTCCACCAGACCGTGCGCGAGACCTTCGAGCAGTACATGGGCCCCGAGGGTGCCCGCTTCGAGATGCCCATCCGGGTCGACCTGCTTCGCCACCCGGCCTAGCGCGGGCTCAGCCGTCCCGGCGGCGCTGCACCAGGTCGCTCAGGGCGGCGGCAATGATCCCCGCCGGCATGGCGATGAGGCCGATGCCGGCGATGGCGGTGATCCCGGCAAAGATCCGGCCCAATGGGGTGATCGGGTAGACGTCGCCGTAGCCCACCGTGGTCAGGGTGGCGACGCTCCACCACAGGGCGCGGGGGATGCTGCCGAAGGACTCCGGCTGGGCCTCGGCCTCGAGCACGTAGAGGACCGAGGCGGAGACCAGCAGCAGGAAGCCGGCGGCGGCCACGCTGATGAGGAGTTCATAGCGGCGACCCCGCAGGGCCTCGACGAGGTCGTTCAGGGCGGCGGTGAAGCGGCCCAGCCGCGCGATGCGCAATAACCGCAAAAGCCGGGCCAGCCGCAGGAGGAAGCTCTCCTGCCCGCCCAGGAGGAGCAGGGAGGGGAGGATGGCCAGCAGGTCGACGATGGCCCAGAAGCTGACCATGTAGCGCAGGCGACCGGTGATCCCGGCGTAGCGCGGTTCGACCCCGACGGCCGCCAGGCGCAGGAGGTACTCCACGCTGAAGGCGATGACGAAGAAGGCCTCCAGCCCGATGAACAGCCCCGTCGGAACGGCCTCCCGGATGACGGGCTCGGTCTCCAGGACCGCCGTCAGGGAGGCGGCGATGATCAGGCCGATGACTATCCGGTTGGTCCAGGAGAGCCGGGTGTCCCCGTGACCGTTGCTCAGGGCGGCGTGGAGTCGTTCCAGCCCGGCCACGATGGCCTCAGCCGCCGTTCAGGCTGCGGTAGAAGAACTCCGGCGCGGCCAGGGCGCCCATGTGGGTGCCGTAGTTGTAGTACTGGGTGGTGAAGGGGCGGTCGCGGATGTCGTCCTCCCGCGGCTCGCCGATGAGGTCGTCGGTCCGCGCCATGGTTGCGCTCCACCAGCCGGAGGGGTAGACCGGCTGGGGGAAGTGCAGGCTCAGGACGTCCAGGAAGCCGGCCTCGCGCAGGCCGTTGTGGATCTCGCCGAGCAGCCGGGTGTGGTACAGGGGCGATTCGCTCTGCTGGACGAAGATACCGCCGCTGCTCAGGGCCCGGGCGCACTCCTGGTAGAAGGCCACGTCGAACAGCCCCTCCGCCGGCCCGATGGGGTCGGTGGAGTCGACGATGATGACATCGATGCTGTTGTCCTCCGACCGGCGCACCCACTCGATGCCGTCGCCGAAGTGGAGGCCGGCGCGTTCGTCGTCGTTGGCGTCGGTAAGGGTGGGGAAGTACTCCTCCGCCAGTTGGGTGACGCGCTCGTCGATCTCCACCTGGTCGGCGCGCTCCACCTCCGGGTGCTTGAGGACCTCGCGCAGGGTGCCGCAGTCGCCGCCGCCGATGATGAGCACCCGGCGCGGCGCCGGGTGGGTGTAGAGCGCCGGGTGGCTCATCATCTCGTGGTAGAGGAAGTTGTCCCGGTCGGTGAGCATGATGAAGCCGTCGATGACCATCAGGCGGCCGAAGGTCTCGGTCTCGTAGATGGCGATGTGCTGGTAGTCCGACTGCTCCTCGTGGAGCTTCTCGCGGATCCGCAGGGAGAAGGCGGTACCACCCTCGTCGCAGACCTCGGTGAACCAGTTCGCATCATCCAGGGCCATGGGATCCCTCGTCTTGCCGTGGTGGGGCCGGCGGGTGCCGGGAGTCCGGCAACCCTACCCGAAGGACGCGCCCTGCGGCAACGGAATCGGCTGCACCGGCCCGATCCAGCCGGCATAATGGCCCCATGAGCGACTGGACCCCGGCGGCGGCGCGCCGCCTCTACAACCTCCCGCGCTGGAGCGGCGGCTACTTCGACGTGGGCGAGGCCGGCGACCTGGCCATCCGGCCCTGCGGACCGGAGGGCCCGACGCTGGACTGGCGCGAGCTGGCCGCCGGGATCCGGGAGCAGGGGCTGCACTGGCCGGTGCTCATCCGCTTCGCCGATATACTGCGCGACCGGGTCCGCCGCCTCACCGGCGCCTTCGCCACCGCCTGCGAGCAGGAGGGGTACGGCGCTGCTCATACCGCCGTCTACCCCATCAAGGTCAACCAGCAGCGCAGCGTGGTGGAGACCATCCGCGATGCCGACCCCGAGGCCGTGGGGCTGGAGGCCGGCTCCAAGCCGGAGCTCATGGCCGTCCTCGGCCTCTCCCGCCCCGGCGGGACCGTGATCTGCAACGGCTACAAGGATCGCGAGTACATCCGCCTGGCGCTGGCGGGTCGGCGCATGGGCCTGGCCGTCTACATCGTGGTGGAGAAGCTCTCCGAGCTGGACCTGGTGCTGGAGGAGGCCGAGCGCATGGGCCAGGAGCCCCTGCTCGGCGTGCGCGTGCGGCTGGCCTCCATCGGCGCCGGCAAGTGGCAGAACACCGGCGGGGACAAGTCCAAGTTCGGCCTCTCCGCCAGCCAGGTGCTGGCGGTGGCCGAACGGCTGCGCGCTGCCGGCCGGGCCGACTGCCTGCGGTTGATGCACTTCCACCTGGGTTCCCAGATCCCCAATATCCGCGATATCCAGCGCGGCCTGCGCGAGGGGGCGCGCTACTACGCCGAGCTGCGCCGTATGGGCCTGCCGGTGGAGACGGTGGACGTCGGCGGCGGCCTGGGCGTGGACTACGAGGGGACCCGCTCCCGCTCGGCCTGTTCCATCAACTACACCCTCCAGGAGTACGCCAATAACGTCGTCCGCGCCTTTGCCGAGATGGCCAGCGAGGCGGGACTGCCCTGCCCCCACCTCATCACCGAGTCCGGCCGGGCGATGACCGCCCACCACGCCGTCCTGGTCACCAACGTCATCGATACCGAGCGCGTCACCGACGAGGGGGAGGTGGCCGAGCCGGACGCCGAGGCCCCCCGCATCGTCCGCGACCTCTGGGAGGGGCTGAACCAGTTGCGCGCCGGCGACGATGCCCGCTCGCCGCTGGAGGCCCACCACGACGCCAGCCACTGGCTGGCCGAGGCCCAGCAGATGTACGTCCACGGCGTCCTCGACCTGGATCGCCGGGCGGAGGCGGAGCGGCTTTTCTACGCCACCGCCGCCGCCGTGCGCCAGCGGCTGCAGCCCACCGCGCGCAGCCAGCGCGAGGTCCTGGACGACCTCAACGAGCGGCTGGCGGACAAGTATTTCCTCAACTTCTCCCTCTTCCAGTCCCTGCCCGACGTCTGGGCCATCGACCAGATCTTCCCGGTGATGCCGCTGCAGCGGCTGGACGAACGGCCGGACCGGCGCGGCATCATCGAGGACATCACCTGCGACTCCGACGGCCGCATCGATGCCTACGTCGACGGCGACGGCCTGGAGGCGAGCCTGCCGCTGCACGCCCCCGGCGAGGGGGAGGAGTACCTCCTGGGCTTCTTCATGGTGGGCGCCTACCAGGAGATCCTCGGCGATATGCACAACCTGTTCGGTGATACCGACTCCGTGACCGTGGAGCTGGACGGCGAGGGGGGGTACCGGCTGGGCTCGGCGGAGCGTGGAGACACCGTGGATTCCGTGCTACGTTACGTTCGCTTCGATCCGGCGGGACTGCTCGCCGCCTGCCGCGAGACGCTGGCCGCATCCGGGCTCGATGCCGAGGCGCAGGCCACCTGCCTGGACGAGCTGGCCGCCGGCCTGCGCGGTTATACCTATCTCGAGGACTGAATCATCCGGGAGGCAGCCATGGCCGACGCCATTCAGGTGGAACGCGACCCCGATACGGAAAGGCTGGAGGCGCTGGGCGTCTACGACTGGCCGGTCTGGGAGAAGGAGGCCTCCGAGTTCCCGTGGACCTATGACGGACGGGAGACGGCCTATATCCTTGAGGGCGAGGTGACCGTGACCCCCGACGGCGGTGAGCCGGTGGTGATCCGGGCCGGCGATCTGGTCACCTTTCCGGACGGCATGAGTTGTCACTGGAACATCCATCGCGACGTGCGCAAGCACTACCGCATCGACTAGGCAAGCGCCCCGGAGGCCGGCCGTGGAGAATCCCTACCTCCCCTTCATGTCGCAGGATGCGATCACCTACGTGGACGCCTACCGCAGGGCCATCGACTGGACCCCGGAGAAGATCGCCCAGCAGATGGCGTGGTTGGGGGGGCGGGTCAACGGTGAGGAGCTGCAGGACTCCGCGGTCTATGCCGAGTACCGCGGCTACGAGCACGCCCTGCGCTGGGTCAGCGATCGCGAGGAGCCCGACTTCTTCGTCTTCCTCGGCTCGGATAACGACTATGACGAGGCGCGTCGCTCCGCCGGCGACTTCGGCCAGCAGCGTATCGAGGAGCTCACCGAGCAGCTGCGTACCCAGCGCGAGGAGACCAACCGCCTCAAGCGCGAGAAGCAGGAGGCCGACGGCGGCATCGCCCGGCTGAAGAGCGAGGTCGCCGCCTGCAAGCACCAGCTCTCCAACTGCCACGGCATGCAGTACATCCTCATGGCCGTCGCCGCCGCCTTCTTCATCATCAGCCTGGTGCTGGCCATGCTGGGCTAGCGCCCGAACCGCACCATCCCCGAGGAGGCAGCATGCGCACCGCCGTCATCGGCACCGGTCTCATGGGCGCCCCGCTCGCCCGCCGCCTGCTGGCGTGCGGCCACGAGGTCCACGTCTACAATCGCACCCCCGAGCGCGCCGCCGCCCTGGCCGAGGACGGCGCCACGGTGGCTACCAGCGCCACCGAGGCCGTAGCGGCGGCCGACTGGGTGGTCACCATGGTCGCCAATGCCGACGCCCTGCGCGCCACCCTCCTGGACGACCCGGAGGCCCGTGCCGCGCTGGCCGGTCGCCGGGTGGTGAACATGGCCACCATCGGCCCCGACCAGGCCCGGGCCATCGGCGCCGAGGTCGAGGCGGCCGGCGGCGAGTTCATGGAGTGCCCGGTGCTCGGCTCCATCCCCGAGGCGAAGGCCGGGACCCTCATCCTCATGTTCGGCGGGACCAGCGCCCAGGCCGAGGCGGCCGGGCCGCTGCTCGCCGCCTTCGGCGAGGACCTGCGCCACGTCGGCCCGGTGGGCTCGGCGGCGGCACTCAAGCTCGCCATGAACCAGCTCATCGCCAGCCTCACCAGCGCCTTCGCCTTCGCCCTGAGCTATACCGAGGCCGAGGGGGTGGACCCGGCGATGTTCATGGGCGTGCTGCGCGACTCCGCCCTCTATGCCCCCACCTTCGACAAGAAGGTCGGCCGCATGCAGGAGGGCCGCTTCGGCGACCCCAACTTCCCCGTCGCCCACCTGCTCAAGGATGTCCGCCTCATGCGGGCCGCCGCCACCGAGCAGGGCATCGACCCGGCGCTGCTGGCCCCGGTGGAGCAGGCCCTGGCCGCCACCGCCGAGGCCGGCCACGCCGAGGACGACTACTCCGCCCTGATCACCGCCTACCGCCCCGGCTGAGGGGGCGACGTGCTCGAGATCAACCGCCGCCTCCACATCCCCGAGGAGGAGATCGAGTACCACCCCATCCGCGCCAGCGGCCCGGGCGGGCAGAACGTCAACAAGGTGGCCACCGCCATCCAGCTGCGCTTCGACATCCACGCCTCCTCCCTCCCGGAGGAGGCCCGCCAGCGCCTGCTCCACTACCGCGACCACCGGATCACCCGGGACGGCACCATCGTCATCAAGGCGCAGAACTACCGCAGCCAGGAGCAGAACCGCGCCGACGCCCGGGAGCGCCTGGGCGAACTCCTGCGCGCCGCCCTGCATACCGACAAGCCCCGCCGGCCGAGCCGCCCCAGCCGCGCCTCCCAGAAGCGCCGCAAGGAGGCCAAGCAGCAGCACAAGCAGAAGAAGGCCATGCGGCGGCGCCCAGAGTAGATCGCTAGCGGATTGGTCATAAGGCGATATAGTATATGGGAAAGCAAGAGCGCGAATCGTTGGCGAAAAAATCGCACATTTAATAATGTCTTCCTTAGGGTCTGAATGGATATATTATTAAATGCTGAGTTTTTCTCCTGGAAGAGGCAAAGATGAAAAAAGAGGGATGGCCAGATAGGCTCTTATCTATAAAAAGGTACAAGGCCCTTAAAAAAGAATGGAGAAAAGAAAACAAGAAAAAGCGGCAAAAACGGAGACGGAACCTTTCCAGAAAGCCAAGAATACTAGATAGGTTTTATGATCCTGACCGACAAAGAAAGCGCGGTTCGAAAAGCGATATAAATATAAAAGTGCCGCCAGTGTTTTCTATAATTGATAACCCCGAGAAGTCTCTTGAGGTAGTTTATGAGCTAGCGAATGAATATATCAGTAATAGTGTGCGAGAAATAACCATCGATCATAGTAGAATGCAAGAAGTTGATCTTGCGGCCGAGGCAGTTCTCGATAGAGTGGCAAAAGAGATAAAAACTGGAAGTTCGTTTAAACGGAAAAAAACCAAGTTTTATGGTCATTACCCGGATGATAAAAATTTAAAGAGGTTTATTAAGGGTGTGGGAATAGTAAAAACTTTGGACTTGCAGCACGAGCGCCTGCCGCAAAAAGAAGAAAGCGACCTTAGGGTGTTCAGCAGGACAGGCCGCAAGTTCGATAATGATTTGAATCCGAAAGACTCCGACTATATTGAAAGAGTTGGGACTGAATTTGTTGATCATATAAATGACTGCCTAAAAGACCATGGAACAATGTTGGCCCCGGGGGCGAAGCAGCGCCTTTCCGAGTACACCGGCGAGATTATTAAGAACGCTGTTGAACATGGAGGCGAACATGACTGGGCGATTTATGGGTACTTAGATAAAAATCATCCTGACCATATTTGCGAAATCACTATTTTTAATCTTGGGAAAACTTTTTCTAGGAGTTTTTTAGAGCTTGATGAGGCTAGCGTATCTTGGCAAGAGGTTAAACCGTATATCGAGGAACATGAGAAGAAAGGGTTTTTAGGGCGTGATTGGAAGGTCTCCGATCTTTTGACCTTAGTTTCCCTGCAAGGCCACGTTAGTAGTAAACACGAAGATAAGCGTTCGGATAGAGGGCAAGGTACGGTAGAGCTGATCGAAGTCTTCCAGAATCTGCATGAAGAATGCATGAAAGAGGGTTCTAGCTCCAGTTCCGCAAAAATGGCCTTGGTGTCAGGAAGTACTCATATCTATTTTGATGGAAAGTATAGGATGAAAGAAGATGCACATGGTCGAAGCGTGATTGCGTTCAATGAAAGGAATGATCTCACGCAAGAACCTGATAAGAATTATATATCAACAATGAAGAATATTAATTTTCCTGGGAGCATAATAAGCATCAAGTTTCCGATGGTTTACTCTGGCTCAGAGAGAGAATCAATATGAGTGCTAATGAATTAACAGTCGAGATCGATTTGAAGAATCATGGCGGCCCGGTTTTCGCGGGACGGGAGAGGGGGAAGAAGGTTCGGGAGGCAGTAAAACTGGAAGATATTGATAGGGATGAGAGTAAAAAGGTTAAAGTCGTCATTCCGGACGATACTTACTCCATAAATAGCTCCTTTTTTCTCGGTCTTTTCGGCGATAGCATCCGGCATGCTGGAAGCAAAGACAGCTTTTTGAGAAAGTTTGAATTTTATGCCCCAGGCCACTTTCGCCCTAAGATAGAATCTTATATTTCGAGGGCTTTGTTTGAGCGCAGGGGGTTGCTTTGATTGGTAAGGTTTATTATGTGACCTTTCTTTGGGGCATAAGCTGGTGTGCGTCAGCGGCTGAACAAGATTCAGGTTCGGCTGAAGCAGGAGCGGAAGTCCTCTCTTCGCTAGGAACTTCAGGAGTCGTTTCTGTTATTGGAGCAGTTGTTTCGGTTGCGGTGCTAGCCGTGAATCTGTGGCGCATGCGTGTTGAAAGACAGCGTCGCAATGTCGATCGAGGAATATCGGTGAGAGACCAGTTTTGGGTTAGAACGGTGATATTTCCAATGTGTTTTGAGCCGCTTGTGGAGTTTATTTTTGGGGCTATGGAGGAGATTGATTCCATACCGGAACTAGAAAAGTACGCGCCCACAAGTGGTTCCGCAAGCAATTATGATCTATTTTTGCAAGATTTTCAATATGAGAAGGGCAAGATTTCCAATAGGCTCTTTTTGGTGCGATTAATAGACTACAATGTGTATTCCGAAATTGCCCAAGAGCTTGACGTTATCGAGGATGAAGTTTCCAACTTTTGTTGGGCGAACAGTCGTAATGCAGGCCGTGCTGAAAATGGCCAAGAATCTACGCCGTTGGCTGTCCAATCCAATTTGGCTAGCCGTCTTGAGCGCATGCTCAGTAAGCTAAAACAATATCAAGATGGTTGGGCATGCGGAGAAGGGGCCCGGTCTGTGGTTTCTGATAGGGTATTGAGTAATGGCCCCTAGATCTTTTGGGGCCCCTGGCCCTCAGACTAGTTGTCGCCTCGTGAGGTAGGATGTTCTTAGAAAAGCCGGGGCGATAGGAGTGACGAGTGGCACGATATTCCCGGGAGCGGCGTGAGGCTGTAGTGGCCAAGATGTTGCCGCCCCACAACCTGAGTCCGCAGACGGTGGCCGAGCAGGAAGGCATTGCCCTGGGCACGCTGTACAAGTGGCGTAACGAGGCTCGAGCCCAAGGGACCTGCGTCCCGGATGCCGATGCCGGTGGTCCCGAAGGCTGGAGCAGCCGAGACAAGTTCGCGGCGGTCGTGGAGACGGCGGCCATGAACGAGC
>NZ_FOMJ01000010.1 GCF_900112605.1 Thiohalospira halophila DSM 15071 | reverse complement strand
GGCAAGATCGTGCTGCCGGAAGAGGTCATCCACTACTCCGAGTGGGTGCACGTCATGCGCAACCGGATTGCCTCGGAGCTGCAGACCAAGGACATCTCGCACATCCGGGCGACGGTTCACGCGGCGTGCCACTACTACAAGATGGTGCACGAGGATGCCATCTACGACCCGGAGGTCATGGGTGGCAACCGCACCGCGCCGGGCTCCTCGCTGGTGCAGGCGATGGGTGCGCAGCTCATTGACTACTCCACGTGGTACGACTGCTGCGGTTTCGGATTCCGGCACATCATTTCCGAGCGCGAGTTCACGCGCAGCTTCACCATGGACCGCAAGATCCGGGTGGCGCGCGAGGAGGCGCAGGCGGACGTGATGCTGGGGATTGATACGGGTTGTATCACGACCATGGACAAGAACCAGTGGATCGGCAAGGCGCACGAGCAGGCGTACAGCATGCCCATCATGGCGGATGTGCAGTTTGCGGCGCTGGCGTGTGGTGCGGACCCGTTCAAGATTGTGCAGCTGCAGTGGCACGCCTCGCCGTGCGAGGAGCTCGTCGAGAAGATGGGCATCAGCTGGACGGACGCCAAGAAGGACTTCGAGGAATACCTCAAGGAAGTCGAGGCCGGCAACATCGAGTACCTCTACAATCCGGAGCTCGCCGTCAGCGGCTCCACTGCCTAACGGCCAACACCAGGAGGTAACGGACATGGCTTACAGTGACAAGGTCATCGACCACTACGAGCATCCGCGCAACGTCGGCGCCTTCGAGAAGGGCGACGAGTCGGTGGGCACCGGCATGGTCGGCGCCCCCGCCTGCGGGGACGTGATGCGGCTGCAGATCAAGGTCAACGACGAGGGCGTCATCGAGGACGCCAAGTTCAAGACCTACGGCTGCGGCTCGGCCATTGCCTCCAGCAGCCTGCTCACCGAGTGGGTGAAGGGCAAGACGCTGGAGGAGGCCCAGCAGATCCGGAACACGGACATCGCCGAGGAGCTGGCGCTGCCGCCGGTGAAGATCCACTGCTCGGTGCTGGCGGAGGACGCCATCAAGTCCGCCATCCAGGACTACGAGTCCCACAGCTCCGGAGCGGCCTCCGATAGCGCCCCCGCCGAGGCCGCCAGCGCCTGACGCCCGTCGGGCACCTATCCGCCCCGCTACGGCGGGGTTCAACCCTTTGCTTGCTTTGCCTCCAGGGCTGGCCGCCGCCAGCCCTTCTTTTTTGTCCGCCCTGCTGGAACCCCTCCCGATTGCCGCGGTCTTTTCCGGATGAGCCGCTTTACTCGCCGCCGCCGCCGCGCGAGGATCGAACGGGATAACCGAGGGAGCGCCCATGAACATCACCGCGGATCTGGTCCCCGATCTCTGGCTGTGGCTCAGCCATTTGCTCTTCGGCGTCCTGGTGCTCTATCTGGTGTGGACGACACCCTGGCGACAACTGCAGGAGCGGCCCTTCATCCACGTGCTGGCGGGCTTCACGGTGAGCCTGCTCATCCTCTGGGCGATCAATGTCTCCGCCTCCGAGGGGCTGCACTACCATTTCCTCGGGGCGACGCTGTTCACCCTGATGTTCGGCTGGCCCTTCGGCCTGTGGGGGATGATCGTCACCGTCTTCGGCGCTACGGCCTACGGGCTCGGTGACTGGCACAGCGTCTCGCTCAATGCCCTGTTGCTGGCGGTTCTGCCGGTCTACCTGACCTTCAGCATCCTGCGCATGCAGGAGCGCTATCTGCCGGACCACTTCTTCATCTACGTCTACGGCAGCGGCTTTTTCGGGGCGGCGCTGGTGGTGGGGGTAACCGCGGTAGCCTCGGCGCTGACCCTGGTGGTGACCGGGGCCTATCCGCTGCAGCGGGTCTTCGACCACTTCCTGGCCTTCACGCCGCTGATCATGTTTGCGGAGGCCTTCCTCACCGGCATGCTGATGACCCTGGCCGTGGTCTTCCGGCCGGACTGGGTGGCCACCTTCTCGGACGAGCGCTATATCAAGGGGAAATAGTCCCATGGACAACGCCTTCTGGCTGGAGCGGTGGCAGAACAACCGTATCGGCTTCCACGAGGGGCGGGTGAATACCCACCTGGAGAACTACTGGCACCAGCTCGACCTGGCACCGGGGGCGCGGGTCTTCGTGCCGCTGTGCGGCAAGGCGCGGGATCTGCTCTGGCTGCGCGCCCAGGGCCACGAGGTGGTCGCGGTGGAGGTCTCGGCCATCGCCGTGCGCGATTTCTTCGCCGAGAACGACCTGCGCCCGGTGGTGGAGCAGTTCGAGGATCGCGAATACTGGCGTGAGGACGGCTTCACCATCATCCGCGGGGACTTCTTCGATATCACCGAGGAGGAGGTGGCCGGCTGCGCCGGGGTCTTCGACCGCGCCTCCCTCATCGCCCTGCCGCCCTCCATGCGCGCCGATTATGCCGCCCACCTCAAGGCCATCCTACCCGGCTGGGCCCAGACCCTGCTGGTGACCCTGGAGTACGACCCGGCGGAGATGGACGGGCCTCCCTTCCCGGTGAGCGAGGACGAGGTCCGTGCCCTCTATACCGACATCTGGCGGGTGGAGCGGCTCTGGCAGGCGGCCGTGCTGGACGAGCAGCCGCACTTCCGCGACCGCGGCCTCACGGCGCTGCGCGAGACCGTCTACCGGCTGGCGCCCTACTGAGCCGGCTGGACCGCGACCTCGCCGGCCCGGGCCGGCCACGGGAGTTCGACCCCCAGTTGCCGCGCCAGCGCCCGGTTGGGTTCCCGGTAGTACTCGGCCAGGTCCTGGCGCGTGGTGGCGGTCACCCCTGGCGACTCTCGCCGTAGCCGCGCGAGGGGGCGAACCAGGGGGCGCCACAGGCCCGGATGGTCGCCAATGAGGGGCAGCCGGGAGAGCCAGGTGGTCGGGTCGTCCCGTCGGGCATTGTAGCGGTGGTAGAGGTGCGCCGGGGTGAAGTCGGGGGCGACGCCCAGGTGGGTGAATACCTGCCGCATGGTTTCGGCCTTGTGCTCGTCGGCCATCTCCCGCTCGTGGAAGAGCACCAGTAGCTGCTCCCGGGGAAATCGCTCCAGCCACGGGGCGAGATGGTCCGCGTATCGTCCCTTGTCCAGGATCCCGAGCTCCGGTGGCGCGGTGAACGGATCGGCCCCGGCCGGGAGCCGCCCCCTTTGCTGATGGTGATGGAGGGCGGAGAGGGCCCGCTCCACCGGGTCCCGCAGGCAGACCACCAGGCGGATCCCGGGAAACCAGCGGTGCACGGTCTCGGCCGCCGGGATCCGCTCCCCGTTCTCCCCCGTCTCGCTGGCGTAGAGGTAGTCCGGCGTGAACTCCCCCAGTGCCCGGATCCCCGGCGGGCGCCGGAACTGCCGGCGATAGCCCTCCAGCCCCTCTGCCCGGTGCTGCGGGATATTGAAGAAGTGCAGTTCCTTGCGCTCCCCCGTACCCACCTGCGGATGCTGGCTGACCATCTCGGCCAGCCAGGTGGTCCCGCACTTCTGGCCCCCGATGACCAGGAACGTGGGGTCGACCGGTGTACTTCCCATGGCATTCTCCCGAACGGATGCGCCGCCAGTCTCCTTCCTAACACATCGTGGATCCGTTTCTTGTTCGGAAGCTGCTCAATCGCGCGGGATTACACCCGAATGCCCGATTTTTGCGTAGGGTAGGCGCCGAAGCATGGCGTACGCTTGCCTCCTAGCAGAGGAGAGCTGTCCATGCAGGAAGTCAGCGAGGCGAGCGGTAGTGTCCAGGCGGTGGCAGCCGGCCGGGCCCATCTGCATGCGGAGGTCCATCGCGGCCTGGCCGGGCTGGAGCGGGTCCGGGAGGAATGGGCCGATCTCGCCCGGGGTGATTCCCGGGCCCACTACTACCACCACCCGGGCTGGCTGCTGGCCAGCCTGGAGCACCTCTATACCGCCACGGGGGATCCCTGGCTCTTCCTCTTTCGGGACGAGGCCGGCCAGTTGCGGGCGCTGATCCCCCTGGTGCGCCAGGCGGGCGGGGAATGGCGCGCCCCCCGGAACGACCAGACGAGCTATGTGGACCTCGTGGCCGCCGACGATGCGATGGCGCGGGAGGCCCTGCGCCTGCTCCCGCGCGTGGTCGGGCGCCACGGCGGGGGGCGTCTGGTCTTCGACCGGGTGCTGGCGGGAAGCAACCTGCTGGTCCCGGGCGGTGGTGCCCGAGTGGAATCCCTGCCCGACAAGCGCAGTGACTGGGTGGACCTGGAGGGCGGTAGTGAGGCGGTCTTCGCCCATCTGGGCCGGCACTTTCGCAAGGAGCTACGGCGCAAGCGCCGTCGCGCCGAGGAGCACGGCCCGCTGGCCTTCCGGGCCTCGCTGGCCGGTTCCGCCACGGCGGCCGAACGGGAAGAGGCCTTCGCCGACTTCCTCCGCCTGGAG
Organism: Thiohalospira halophila DSM 15071; assembly: GCF_900112605.1. Taxonomy (NCBI): domain Bacteria; kingdom Pseudomonadati; phylum Pseudomonadota; class Gammaproteobacteria; order Thiohalospirales; family Thiohalospiraceae; genus Thiohalospira; species Thiohalospira halophila. The sequence goes on along the minus strand of NZ_FOMJ01000010.1, from coordinate 94,593 downwards.
GCGGGCGGCTGGAAGGGTGCCCACGGCACCGGTACGGCCATCGCCCTCCACCCGGAACTGCGCGCCTTCTATGCCCGTCTGCTGGATGAGTTCACCACCGAGCCGCGCTGGCGGATCCATCGCCTGTTCCTCGGCGAGGAGTGCGTGGCCGCGCAACTCGCCGTGGAGTGCAGCGGGACGGTCTATCTCCTCAAGATCGCCTTCGACGAGGCGTATGCCGGCGCGAGTCCGGGCCTGCTGGCGGTGGCCTCCCTCATCGAGGCCCTGGACGCCGAGCCGGCAGTGCAGCGGCTGACCTTCGTCACCGGCAATCGCTATCAGGATGTCTGGCGGCCACGGCAACGGGCCGTCTACCGCGTCACCCTCTACACCCCCGGGCTGTCCGGCCGGGTGGCGTGGGCGACTGACGGTGCCAGGAGCGGCCTTCGCCGCCTGCGCGCCGTACTGGCCGGCCTCCGGCATCTCCGGGGCGGCAACACCAAGGAAAAGGGAGCAGGGCACTAACGATGGTCATCCTGGGACTGAACTACGCCTTTCACGACTCTACCGCCTGCCTGGTGCGGGACGGGGAGCTGGTCATCGCCATCGAGGAGGAGCGACTGACCCGCGACAAGCACACCGCCGCCTTCCCCCAGCGGGCCATCGATCGATGTCTGAAGGAGGCCGGGCTGACCTACGAGGATATCGACCACGTGGCCGTCGCCTTCGATCCCCGCCTGGATCTGGGGCGAAAGGCGCTCTACCCCCTTCGCCACCCTCGGGCCCTCAAGGGCTTTGCTAGCCACGAGTGGCGTACCGTGGTGCAGAAGCCGCGCTATCTACGGCGGTGGATGGCACAGACCTGGCCCAATCCGGCCCAGCGCCCCCGATTGCACGCCGTGGGCCACCACATGGCCCACGTGGCGGGGAGCTTCTTCATCTGCCCCTGGGAGGAGGCGGCGCTGCTCTCCCTGGATGGCTCCGGTGAGTGGGCCACCGGCCTCATCGGCCAGGGGCGGGGGACCGATGTCGAGGTCTTCCGGGAGAGCTACTTCCCCATGTCCCTGGGCAGCGTCTACGAGGCAGCCACGGAGTTCTGCGGCTTCCAGCCCAACTACGACGAGGGCAAGACCATGGGGCTCGCCCCGCTGGGGGACCCGGAGCGCTTCATCGACGCCGCCCGGGACACCGTGTGGGTGGAGCCGGACGGTGCTGTCCGCGTGGACCTCGGCTGGTTCGACTATCCCGACTGGAAGGGGCATCGCTACGGCGAGAAGTTCGTCCGCGTCTTCGGCCAGCCCCGACGTAAGGGGGAAGAGTTCCAGCAGCACCATCTGGATGTCGCCGCCGCCTTCCAGCAGGTCATGGAGGAGCGGGGGCTGGAACTGGCCGGGATCCTCCGGCGATGGACCGACCATCGCCACCTGGTGGTGGCCGGCGGCGTCGCCCTGAATTCGGTGATGAACGGCCGCCTGGTGCGGGAGGCCGGCTTCGACGATATCTACGTCATGCCGGCCGCCGGTGACAACGGCACCGCCATCGGTGCCGCCTACTGGGTCTGGAACCGGGAACTGGGCCGGCCGCGCAATTTCGTCCACATGGACCCGTACATCGGCAACGGCTACGACGATGCCGCCATCCAGGCGGTGCTGGCCGAGTGCAAGCTGCCGGCGGAGCGCGACGAGGATGTCGTGGGCACCGCCGCGCGCCTGCTCCACGAGGGGAAGATCATCGGCTGGTTCCAGGGCCGTATGGAGATCGGACCGCGCGCCCTGGGCAACCGCAGCATCCTTGCCGATCCCACTCGCGCCGACACCAAGGACCGGGTCAACGCCGAGGTAAAGCACCGCGAGGCCTACCGGCCCTTCGCCCCCTCGGTGCCGGCGGAGCACAAGGAGAAGTGGTTCGAGACGGAGGTGGAGGCCCCCTTCATGCTCAAGGTCTGCGATGTCCGGCCCGAGGCGCGGGAGCAGATCCCGGCGGTCACCCACGTGGATGGCAGTGCGCGGCTGCAGACAGTGAGCAAGGAGACCAATCCGCGCTATCACGAGCTGCTGGAGCGCTTCGGCGAGCTATCCGGCATCCCGGTGGTGCTCAACACCAGCTTCAACATCATGGGCGAGCCCATGGTGGAGTCGCCCTGGGACGCCATCCGGTGTTTCTACTCCACGGGCCTGGATGCCCTGGTGCTCGGCGATTACGTGCTAACCAAGTAAGAGGGCGAGTCCCATGCGACGCAATACCACGATGCCCCGCACGCTGACGGTCTGGCTGATGGCGCTCCTGCTCGCCTGGCCCCTGGTCACGGCCGCCGTGGTCCTGGTGGACGAGCTCCTTGGCGACGGGCTCTTCCGCTATCGCCTTTTCCACACCGGCTGGAAGGGCCTGCTGGCGGAACTGGCCACCGACTACCTCCGGTCTCTGCCCTGGCTGGCCGGTCTGCAGCTCCTTCATGCGGCCCTCTTCGCGTGGCTGGCCCCGCTGCCTTCCCTGTTCCTGGTGCTGGTCGCCGCTGCCGCCACGGGCTGGGGGCTGGGTGGCGTCGCGGCCGCTATGGCACTCCTGGGGCTCTCCCTGGTCATGGTCCTGCTCACTCGGGTCGGTGGACTGGTGCCGGGGGTGAGGGGATGAAGGCACACTGGCCTTTTGCGCTGCTCATGGTGCTGGGTGCTGGCGCCGTGGTTGCCGAGGATCGTGTCTGGCTCGTGGGGGGCGGTCCCCACGCCTCCGGTTCTCAGGTCTCCATCGAGCTGAATACCCGGTGGATCGCTGACTGGCTGCGCGAGGAGGGCCTGCAGGATGGCCTGCGGATCCGCTACAACGATGGCGACGCCCCCGGGGCGGACGTCAAGCTGCGCCCGCGGGGGGAGGGCACCGGTGAAGGACCGGACCTGACCCCCCTGGTCTACGTCTTCGGCGCCCCCTCCACGGCGGGTGAACGGTATCGCAACCACCGAGTGCGTGGAGTGGAGGGCACTACAGTCGTGGGGCCCCTGGTCACGGCCCTGGAGGCGGACGTCCAGGAGCTGGAGTCCGGCGACGACCTCTGGTTCCTCTACCAGGGCCACGGCCTCCAGGATCCGGAAGACCATTCCCGTAACACCCTCCGCCTCTGGGGCGACACGGAGCTCTCCGTGCGCCGCCTCGAGGGGCTGCTGGACAGGTTGGAGCCCGGGGTGACCACCCGATTCTTCTTCCCCCAGTGCTATTCCGGCGGCTTCGCCCGGCTGATGTACGACGACCCGGCCGACCCCGACGCGCTGGCCGGGGGGCGCTGCGGCTTTCTGGCCCAGGCGCCGGACCGCCAGTCCGAGGGCTGCACGCCGAGTATCGAGGCCGGGGAGTATCGCGACTACTCCACCTACTTCTTCGCCGCCCTGACCGGCGAGCGGCGCACCGGCGAGGCGCTGGAGCGGGATCCCGACCGCGATGGCGACGGCCGGGTGAGCTTGCGCGAGGCTCACCTCCACGCCCTGGCCACGGCCGACAGTGCCGACCTCTCCCGTGCTACCAGCGAGGCCTTCCTGGAGGACTGGGAGCCCTGGTGGCTGCGCTGGGTGGGGACCGCGGGCGTCCCCGACAACGTCTACGGCAATCTGGCGGTGGAGGTGGCCGCCGACCGGGGGCTGGATCCCACCGACCCGATGCCGGCCGTCCACCAGGGTCTGGACCGGACCAAGCGGGAATGGGAGCGCCTGCGCCGCGAGCTGGACACCGCCCGGGAGCGGATTCGGGAGCTGCAGCGGACGGTGCGCGAGCGGGCGGAGGAGCGCTGGCCGGCGCTGGCCAGCCGTTACTCCACCGCCGCCCTGGAGCAGCTCATGCATGACCCGGAACCGGTGCTGGACTGGCTGCGCGCCGATCCCGACTATCCGGCACTGGTGGAGGCCATCCATCGCCAGCGCCGACTGGAGGCCGAGGAGCTGGCGGTCCAGCGCGAGCGTGCCGGGTATGAGCGGGTCCTGCGGCTGCGCCGCCTGGCGCGGCTCAAGGCCCGGTTCGAACGCTTCGCCAGCGAGGAGGAGCGGGCCGCCTACCGGGAGCTGGTGGCGTGCGAGTCGTGGGTACCGGGCGAGCCCTGACGGCCGCCCTAGCCCCCCTCCTCATCGGCGATGACCGCCAGGAACTCGTCGGCCCAGAGGGTGAGCTTGTGCTCACCCACACCGGGCAGCGCCGCGAAGTCCGCCGGCCCGGCGGGGCGGCGCCGGACCATCTCGGCCAGGGTGCGGTCGGGGAAGATGACGTAGGGCGGGATCTCCTGCTCCTCGGCCAGCTCCCGGCGGCGCCGGCGCAGGGCCTGCCAGAGGGCCTCGTCTTCCGGGGTCTCGAAGGCCACGGTACTGTCGCCCCGGGCCCCGCTGCGGCTGCGGTTGCCCTCTTCCCGGCGCAGGTGGACCACCTCCTCGCCGCGCAGGACCGGGCGGGCGGTCTCGGTGAGCCGGAGGCCGCCGTGGCCCTCGGCGTCCACGGCGAGCATGCCGCGGGCGATGAGCTGGCGGTAGACCGCCTTCCACTGGTTGGCGCCGAGCTCGGTGCCGATGCCGAAGGTGGAGACCCGATCGTGGCCCAGGCGGCGTATCCGGTCGTCGGCCCGGCCGCGCAGGACCTCGCTGAGGTGGGAGACGCCGAAGCGCTGGCCCGTCCGCCAGACACAGGAGAGCGCCTTGCGGCTCGCCTCGGTGGCATCCCAGGTGGCCGGTGGTTCCAGGCAGTTGTCGCAGTTGCCGCAGGGCTCGGCCAGATCGTCGCCGAAGTAGCGCAGAAGGGCCTGGCGGCGACAGGCGGTGATCTCCGCCAGGCCGAGCATGGCCTCGAGCTTGTGCCGTTCCACCTGCTTGCGGGCGGAGTCGGCGCCGGACTCGTCCACCATGCGGCGCAGGGTGATGACGTCCTGCAGGCCGAAGTGGAGCCAGGCATCGGCGGCCTCGCCGTCGCGGCCGGCGCGTCCGGTCTCCTGGTAGTAGGCCTCGATGCTCCGCGGCAGATTCAGGTGGGCGACGAAGCGGACATCCGGCTTGTCGATCCCCATGCCGAAGGCGATGGTGGCCACCACCACCACGCCCTCCTCGTGGATGAAACGCCGCTGGTTCATCGCCCGCTCGGTCTGGCTCAGGCCGGCATGGTAGGGCAGGGCGGTGAGGCCGCGCTCCGCCAGCCAGGCGGCGGTCTCCTCCACCTTGCGCCGGGAGAGGCAGTAGACGATCCCCGCCTCGCCATCGTGGCGGCGCCGGATGAAGTCCAGCAGCCGCTGGCGGCCGTCGCCCCCCTGGGTGAGGTGGTAGCGGATGTTGGGGCGGTCGAAGCCGCCGATGAAGGTCTCGCCGTCGTGCAGCGCCAGCCGCTGGATGATCTCCGCCCGCGTCGGCTCGTCGGCGGTGGCGGTGAGTGCCATGCGGGGAACATCGGGGAAGCGCTCCGCCAGGGTGCCGAGGCCGGCGTAGTCCGGGCGGAAGTCGTGGCCCCACTGGGAGACGCAGTGGGCCTCGTCGATGGCAAAGAGCGCCACGTGGACCCGCCGGAGCAGGGCGAGGAAGCGCTCGGTGAGCAGCCGCTCCGGGGCCACGTAGACCAGGTCGTACTCACCGGCCATGAGCCCCTGTTCCACCGCCCGTGCCGTCTCCGGCTCCAGGGTGGAGTTCAGCGCCGCGGCGCGGACCCCGGCCTGCTCCAGGGCGGCCACCTGGTCGCCCATCAGCGCAATGAGGGGGCTGACCACGATGGCTGTCCCGGTCCGGGCCAGGGCGGGCACCTGATAGCAGAGCGACTTGCCGCCGCCGGTGGGCAGGACCACCAGGGCATCACGGCCGGCGGTCACCGCCTCCACTACCTCGCCCTGCAAGGGGCGGAAGGCGTCGAAGCCGAAGACCTCGCGCAGGATGCGGTGGGGGTCGCCGTGGCTGGGGCGGCTCATCGCAACTCCGATCGCATCCGGGGAAGCGCACGTTCTACACGCCCCGCCCGGGCCGGGGCAAGTCTCGCGACCACCGGGATTAAGTGCAGCCCTGGCGGTTTCGGCGCCGGTGGTGGCCCTGCGCGACTATCGCCATGCGTCTGGTCCGCTGTCAGTCCTGACTCTCCGCGAACCCCTTGCGTCGCATCTCCCCCCATCCCTGCTTGCGGCGGAGGTAGTCCCACCAGCCGAGCATGCGCCAGAAGTTGTTGATCTGCCGATATCCGAAGTGCTCCAGCGCCGCGCTCAGGGTCAGGCGTGCCAGGTCGCCCGGCTCCGGGTAGCGACGCAGCTCAAGCTCTTCCAGGACCAGGGCGCCTACCGACAGGAAAACCCCGTAGGCGAACACCATGCCGAGATAGGCCAGGAAGAATTCCAGATCCAGCAGGCCCGTGGCGTAGAAAAGGGGGATGAGGAAGTAGCCCAGTAGCTCCAGCAGCGGTCCGGCCACGTCCGAGATCAACATGTTGGTATAGCCCACGGTTCCGGAGATCCCGTAGCGAGGGCGCATGAACATGACGCGGTGCTTGAAGAAGGTCTCCAGTCCACCCCGCTGCCAGCGCCGGCGCTGCCGGGCGAGGGTGCCCAGCCGTTCCGGAACCTCGGTCCAGGAAACCGGGTCGGGGACGAACCGGATGGCGTAGTCGCGGTCCTTCTCCCCTTGCAGGCGATGGATCTTGACGATGATCTCCATGTCCTCGCCCACCGTGCCGTGGCTGTACCCGCCTACCTCGATCGCCACATTGCGCCGGAAGATCCCGAAGGCTCCCGAGATGAGCATCATGGCGCCCCACTCGCTCCAGGCCAGCCGCGCCATGAGGAAGGCGCGCAGGTATTCATTGATCTGGAACCGGGCCAGCCAGCTGCGGGGGAGGCCCATCTCCAGTATTCGCCCGCGGCGTACCCGGCAGTCGTTGACGACCCGGATTGTCCCCCCGACCGCCACTACCCGATCCGGATCGTCCATGAAAGGCTGGACTGCTCGCAGCAGGGAATCGTTCTCGAGCAGACTGTCGGCATCCACGGAGCAGAACAGGGGCATCCGGGAGAGATTGATGCCGGCGTTCAGGCTGTCGGCCTTGCCGCCATTTTCCTTGTCCACGACCAGCAAGCGGGGGTAGTCGGGATTGGCATACAGGCCTCGAATCTCGGCATGGGGTACGGCCTCGGGATAGGCACGCTCGACCGGCTCGAGACCATAGGCCTCTTGGAGCGCCGTCAGGGTGTCGTCGGTGGAACCGTCGTTGATGACGATGACTTCGAAATTGGGGTAGTGCAGGGAGAGCATGGAGCGCACGCTCTCCACGATCCCGGCTTGCTCGTTGTAGGCCGGCATGAGGATGGAAATGGGCACGGTTGTCTCGGCGAAGTTCCACCAGGCCGAGAGATTGCCGGACAGTACCCGCCGCCGTCGCAGGGCCCGGTAGGCAGTGAACAACTGAAAGGTGTAGAGCAGGTTCTGCAGGAGTCCTGTGGCCAAGATCAGGACGCTGAACCACAGGCCGATTCGTAACAGGGTGCCCAGGCTGCCTTCTGGAAGTGTCGCCTCACCACTGATCAGTTCCAGTATCAAAGCCCATTCTCCGCCAGTATGGCCCGAGCTACGGTTTCGGGCCCTTCCTGTGCCAGGTCCAGCCCCCGGGGTTCGGCAACAGCGCCTCGCCGAGCCGCTTCCCGGAGAAGGATCAGCCCTTGGGGCCCCAGCTTCAGCAGGGCCTGGCCGGCACGGAAACGGACCCACCACTGCGGATCGGCCAGGGCCTCGGCAATCCGGGGCGTAAACTCCCGCAGACCGATCCGGGAGGCGCAGATGATGGCCTGGCCACGAACTGCCCAGCTCTCATCGGTGAGCCCGATGCTGATGGCGGAACGGGCCGAGGGATGGCCGAGGCTACCGAGGGCCCGGAAGGCCGCGGCCCGGACATCGGCATGGCATCCGTCCGTGGCCAGATTCCGCAGCAGCGCCAGGTAACCCAGGTCGCTGCCGTGGCTGAGGGCGTCCGTGAGCAGGGCCAGAAGCTGGTGGTCCTCCTCGCACTTCGCCTGCTCCTGGATATAGGTGCTGAACTCTCCCGGTGCATGGGCAGCCTTCTTGCGCAACAGGGCCTGAAAGCTCCGCACGGATATTGCGCCGGGATACCAGGTCTGAACGATGATTCGCTCCAGCGAAGGCGGGCTCCCGCCATCCACCAGAGCGCGGGCGGCGGTCAGCCGCACCGAGGCATCCCGGTCGTTCTTCAGGGCGTTCCCCAGGGCAAAGCGAACCTCATTATCCTGATCCACCAGATCGGCCAGGAGGACCGCGGCCTGGACCCGGTCCGGCAGGCTCCGTTTCCCGAGGCGACCGATTTCCTCGCGTACCGCGCCCGATTGCTGGAGCAGGCGCGCTATGCGCCGGGCCTCTTCGCCTCGCACCGTATTGAGCAGATGGTGGCCGAGCTCCATCATCAAAAGTCGGTCCCGGCGGGAGAGGTCAGGTGGTTCCGTGCCGTCCTCCCAGTTGAACAATTGGCCCTTGAGAACGGTCTTGCGTTCTTCGTCCCGCCTGTGGCGGCGGCGAAGCCACAGGCGCCGCAGGATGAGAAAGCCCATGACGAGGAGCGAAAACGAAGCGAGGCCGAGGGCCGTCCACCAGAAGATCATGAACATGGGTGGACCCCGATTCAGTGCCGCAAGGTGAGGCTGCAACGCCATTCCTGGCGCCGCCATCCAGCTACATGGTCACGGTCCTGCCGGGTCCGGGTGCAGGACAAACGTTGGTTGTCGGCGAATTGCCAGGCGAGCCCGCCGAAGGCGGTGCGCACCTCGGGCGCCTCTTCCCCTACCAAGTCGCCGTCAGTTTCGTATGCCACGCTGTAGCCGCCGTAGACTTCCCAATCGCGGTTCAGTCGGCTGTCCAGACGCAACGAATACCCCGTTCGCCACTCGCCCTGGCTGTCACGGATCTCCAGAAGCCGTAGGGTTGTTCGCAGGCGGGCACCATGGTCGGCAATGAAAAAGGACTGCTCCACAGCGGGGCCCAACAGATCCGTGGTGCCATCGGCATAGGTGCGTCGGCTTACTGTGGTGTCCAGAGCCGTTGGACCGAGGAGGGTTCCCCCCTGTCGCAGGCGCCAGTTTCCGCCTACCAACCAGTAGCTGCGAGGCAGGAACTCGGCTCCTCGGCCAACGCCTGCCTCGGCCCGGAGAGTCGCATTGGGGAGGAGGGGAAGGATGCCGCCCAGCCCGAGCTGCGTGGCTGAGTCGCCCACGCGGACGGCACGGTGGACATGGCCGGTCAGCGTCCAGGGGCGCTTGGCTGCCGGGCCCCCGAAAGTTCGGGCGGCGGCAAGATTCGTTTCCTGCCAGTCGAGCTCGGCATCGCCGATGCGCACGCGGCTGCGGGCGTGGGTCAGGTCGAAGCGCCAGCGGGTATGCGCGTCTCGGGCCTGGCGGATGCGCTCGAGTCCCGAGCGGGCCTGCTCCGAGTCAGGGGTCCGTTCCAGGGCATCTCGATAGTGACCCGCCGCTGCGGTCAGGTCACCGCGATAGAAGGCCAGTTGACCGCGCAGGGAGTGGGCGGCCGCCAGATCCGGGTTCCGCTCCAGCACCGCGGTGATCCGTTTCTCGCTTTCTGGATAGTCCTCTCGCCAGGCGTGGACTCGCGCGAGGTCCAGCAGAATGTCCGTATTTTCGGGCTCAAGCGTGCGGGCCTGGCGGAGCCGTTGCAGGGCTCGCTCATAATCGTCCTGATAGGCTGCTGCGAGTCCCCAGCGGCGCAGGATCTCGGCGTTACCGGGTTGCTGGCGATGGAGTTTTCCGAGCTGCTCCTCGGCGGCGGCCCAGTTGCCGGCGGCCCAGGAGGATTCCGCCTGTTCGCGGAGGGAAGCACTCTCGCCGGATGTTGCACTTGAGGCCGGGGTAGCAAGGGTCGCCACAAGGGCAAATGCACCGACGGTAATGGGCCACCGAAGGGCTCGGATCCTCATCCGGCTGTTTTGTCCTTGTCGAGAAGTCTCTGGATCCGGGTTAATAGTTCCTTGACCATGAAAGGTTTGACCAGGTAATCGCTGGCCCCGAGGTCCAGTCCGCTGACCACGTCCTGTTCAAGGCCGCGGCCGGTAAGGACCATGACCGGAAGGTCCGGATGGGCGGATTTGGTCTTCAGGGTACGCAGGACCTCGAAGCCATCCATCCCGGGCAGCATGATGTCCAGGAGCAGCGCATCGGGCGTCCTCTTCTGTACGCTATCCAGGGCGGACTCGCCGTCGCTGACCCGCTCCACAGAGAATCCGGCTTCCTGAAGCTTGAATTCGATAAGCTCCGCCAGCAGGTCGTCGTCTTCCGCTACCAGAATGCGACTGTCCAATTCCATAGATTCCTGGTTTCAGCGGCCGGGGCATTACCCCCCGCTGTTGTTCTGCCGCGACCGACAACCGCTTGGCGGCTGCACTCCCCTTGTGGCCTCCTGATGTCGGTAAGCACTCCATGCTCGTCATCCGACCGTCCGCTCTCGCCACGGAGCCTCGAGCCCTGGCAGCAATATTTCTACTGGATGTCCTTATTCCTTGCAATAAAAAAGCCGCCCGAGGGCGGCTTTGGAAGGGTGTTTGGTGGAGGCGGCGTCCACCGTCGCCCCGTTGCACCCCGTTGCCCCTGTAAGCCATACGTCGTTGATATGGCGGCAGTTATCGGCCTTCCCTAGTTGCTTATCGTTGCTCCTTGTCGCGTCCCATGTCAAGCGGTATGGTATACCCAATGGCATATCCACAGAGGAGGGGAGCGGATGCCCAAGGTTGCGAAAGAGCTGTCGGCGGTGGAGGTCAAGCGGCTATCCAAGCCCGGCTTTCACGCGGTCGGGGGTGTCTCCGGGCTGGTGCTCCGTGTGAAGGAGACCGGCAGCCGCCAATGGGTGCTCCGCACCACGTTGAGCGGCAAGCGGCACAACATCGGCCTAGGGGGCTTCCCTGACGTGACGCTCGCGCAAGCTCGAGAGAGGGCGCGGGAGTACAAGGAACAGATATGGCGGGGCGAGGACCCGCTGGCCGCGCGGCGGGCCGCAGAAGACGCCCGGCGGGCCGAGGAAGCCAAGCGCGTGACCTTCGAGGAGGCCGCCCGGCGGTGTCATGAGGCGAAGGCCGCGGAGTTCCGCAACGAGAAGCATCAGCGCGACTGGATCATCAGCCTGGAGCGGTACGCGTTCCCGGAACTCGGTTCGATTTCCGTTGCAGAAATCGAATTGCCCCACGTGCTCAAGGCGCTGGAGCCGATCTGGTCCACGAAGACCGAGACGGCCACACGGGTTCGTCAGCGGATCGAAACGGTCCTGACGTGGGCCACCGTCTCCGGCTACCGGGAGGGCGAGAATCCGGCCCGGTGGGCGGGCAATCTGGAGGTCGCGCTGCCGGCGCCCCGCAAGATCCGCAAGGTCCAGCACCACCGGGCGCTCCCGTGGAAGGAGGTTCCCGGCTTCATGGCGGCGCTACGCCAGCGCGAGGGCATGGGGGCGCGGGCGCTGGAGTTCGCGATCCTGACGGCCGCCCGCTCCGGGGAAGTCCGCGGCGCCCGATGGAGCGAGATCGACCTGCCGGGCCGCGTCTGGACCGTGCCAGCCGACCGAATCAAGGCCGGGAAAGAGCATCGGGTCCCGCTGTCCGACGATGCCGTCGCGCTCCTGGAGTCGCTGCCGAGGTTCGAGGGGTCCGATCTGGTCTTCACCACATCGCGCGGCGGCGGGCTCTCGGACGCCACCATTTCCGCCGTCTGTAAGCGCATGGGTGTGGATGCCACGCCGCACGGCTTCCGGTCGAGCCTGAAAGATTGGGCGCGGTCCTGTACCACCTTCGCGGACGAGGTTTCCGAGCTGGCCCTGGCCCACGTGAACAGCGACGCCACGCGGAGCGCCTATGCCCGCGACGAGCTGCTGCCCCAGCGGGCGCGGCTCATGGCCGATTGGGCGCACTTCTGCCGCCACGGCGAGCCGGAGGCGGCCACGGTGACCAGCATCGGGGAGGGCCGGGCATGAGCGGCTGCGACGAGAACGGCGACCCGCTGGACCCGCTGCACCCGTGGTATACAGACCAGCGGACGCGGGAGGAAGCGATCTCCGAGCGGCTGGAGAAGTTCCGGCGGGCCTTCAACGACGGCCACCAGGAGGCGCTGGAGGCCGCGCTGAAGCAATGCGACGCCGCCGGCCGAGAGCTGCCGGGGTGGGCCGTGCGCCCGTTGGCGGAGAGCCTGCAGCGTGACCGGCGCAACGAGAGCCGCGGCCAGCGTGGCCGCAAGCCCTGGGAAGGGCAGCACGCCGACGACATGGAGGACCTGGACCGCTTCGAGGCGGTGCGCGAGGCCGTGGCGGTCGAGGGGTACGCGTGGGATGACGCCTACGCGGCGGCGTCGAGGGTCCTCTACGGTCACGACGGCCACGAAGACGCCGTGAAGAAAGCCCACCAGCGCGTAAAGCGGCGGATGGAAGCCGAGCCCGGCCGCTACCTCGCGCTGCGTTCGCCGTGCCGACGCAGGGTAACGTAACCCCCGATTTGTTTCCCTGACATCACGGGGCGGCCGCCCCCTATCGTTTGCCCTGCAAAGCCAAGCAACGGGGCAGACGATGACCGACCAATTTCTTACTGACCGTGACCTCGCCGCCCGCCTAGGTGTCCACAGGACCACGCCCTGGCGGTGGGCGGCCGGGGGCGACTTCCCGCAACCGATCCGCCTGGCGCCCAATTGCTCCCGCTGGCGCGAGAGCGACATCGAAGCGTGGCTGGCCGAGCGCGCGGCCGCTGCCGGGGCGGAATGATGGAGGGCCTCAACGAGAAAGCCCCCGCCCCGGCGGCCACCGGGAGCGAGGGCCGAGATTTCACCACTAGCGCCCCCAATATCGCCCGCGTTGTCGGCAATGTCAACAAGGTCGCCTTCATCCTGTGGCGGCCGGAATGGGACGCCGGCCGCCAGAAGTGGCAGAAGTTCCCGGTATCCCCGCACACGGGGGAGACTGTCAACGCCCACGACCCCGCGCACCACGTAGACCGAGCGACCGCCGACGCGCAAGCCGCCGCCCGGGGCCTGGGGGTCGCCCTGGTACTGACCGCCGGGGACCCGCTGTTCGCGCTGGACCTAGACCACTGCCTGCGCGACGGCCAGTGGAGCCCCCGGGCGGTGGAGCTGTGCCAACGGTTCGCCGGCGCCTACGTGGAGGTCGGCTACTCCGGCGACGGGCTCCACATCATCGGCAGCTATACCGGCCCCGAGCCTGCCCACGGCTGCAAGAACGTGGCCGAGGGGTTGGAGCTCTACACCAGCGGCCGCTTCATCGCCCTGACCGGAAGCGGCGCCCGGGGCTCGATGGACGCCGACCAGACGCTCGCCCTGTACCAGACGATCCACGACCTGTTCCCCGCGCCTGCGGGCGGCACCGGCGGCGAGGTCCCCGACGAGGGGCCGCGGTCGGACTGGGATGGTCACGCCGATGACGACGACCTCCTGGCCGCTGCGCTCGAGTCCGGCGGCGCCCGGGCCGTATTCGGCCACGGTGTGACCTTCGCGGACCTGTGGCACGGCGACGAGGACGCCCTGGGGCGCCAGTGGCCCGACCCGGAGCAGGGGCGAGCCTTCGACGCCAGCCACGCCGACGCCGCTCTTGCCCAGCATCTCGCCTTTTGGACCGGGTGCGATACAGGCCGGATGGAACGGTTGATGCGCCGCTCCGAGCTGGCCCGGGAGAAGTGGGAGAGGGCCGATTACCTCCCGCGCACCATCGCCCGGGCCTGCGAGCGCCAGACGGAGGTCCACCAGCGGGGCGGGGTGGAGCCAGCGGCCACGGGTGGGGCGGTATTCGATCCCGACGAACCGGGGACGCCGGACCTGTCCCATGACGGCCTCGCGCTCGCCCTGGGTGCGGCCGGCGGCTGGAATGACCGCGCCCGCTACGTCGCCGCCTGGGGGCGGTGGCTCTTCTGGACCGGGAGCCGCTGGAAGCCCGACGAGCGCCTGCGTCACCTATCGGAGGTCCGCGATTTTCTGCGCACCGTGGCCGCCGACCTGGAGCGGTGGGCCGCCACCCGCGCGGCGACGATGGAGCCGGAGGCCGGCGAGAAGCTGCAAAAGTGGGCCAGGGGCGAATCCCGTCAGCTCCGCCAGGCGCAGAGCAGGGCCAACGTGGAGTCGACGGCACGTAGCAACCCCGACCTGACCGCCGGCCCCGATCAGTTCGACGCCGACGCCGACCTCCTGGGGACACCCGGCGGCGTCGTGGACCTGCGGAGCGGCGAGCTGCGGGCGGCCACACCGGCCGATGGTGTGACCAAGCTGACGGCGGCCACACCAGCCGAGCCGGGCGCCACGCCCGCCCGCTGGCTGGCCTTCCTGGAGACGGCGACCGGCGGCGACCGGGAGCTGGCCGACTACCTGCAGCGGCTGGCCGGCTACATGCTTACCGGCCGTGTGGACGAGCACGCCGTCGCCTTCATCCACGGCCCGGGCGGTGACGGGAAGTCTACCCTGATCAATGCCCTTTTCGAGTTGCTGGCGGATTACGCCGTCCGGCTGCCGGCCGAGGCGCTGCTGCTTACCAGTGGCCAGCGGCACCCGACCGACCTCGCCAGCCTGGCCGGCGCCCGGCTGGCGGTGACGAGTGAAATCCCGGCCGGGCGCTCCTGGAACGCGAGCCTGGTGAAGGATCTTTCGAGCGGTGACCCCATCGCCGCCCGGCGGATGCGGTCAGACTTCTTCGAGTTCCGGCCGCAATGCCTGCTGACGGTCGTGGGGAACCACCTGCCCAGCCTGGGGACCGTGGACGCCGCCATCACCCGGCGCCTGCACCTGATCCCCTTCGACCAGAGCCTGCCGCCGGAACGACAGGACCCCGGCCTCCCGGCCATCCTGCGAGCGGAGTTCCCGGCCATCCTGCGGTGGGCCATCGAGGGAGCGGTCGCGTGGTATCGAGACGGGCTCCAGGCGCCGGAGCGGGTCCACGCGGCCGCGGCGGAGTACCTGGCCGGGGAGGACACCCTGGGGCAGTTCCTGACCGAGCTGGTGACCGCTGACCCGACCGGCCCCGGAGTCCCAGTGGGCGAGCTGCACGCGGCGCATACCGCGTGGACCACCCGGCGGGGCGAGCGGCCGTGGAGTCAGCGAGCGTTCGGGCAAGCGTTGAGGGAGCGCGGTTTCCACATTCGGAGGACCGAGGATGCCCGCCGGCTGGATGGTCACGCCATGCGGCCATGACGGTCCTGACGGGTCTGACGCTTGCACATATTTTCGGCGTCCGCGAGAAACCATCCCTAATACATATGACGGCTAAAAATGGGCGAAGCGTCAGACCCGTCATTCGAGTCATCAAAACTGTGAAATTTCAGAGGAGACAGAAAAATGAGCGACGATCAGCAATTCCGTGTGGAATTAGCAGCAAAAATCATGGCAGGCAGCGAGGGAGCCGACAGCCCGAACCCGTACCCGGCCGCCGTGAAGGCGCTTGCCGCTGCCGACGCGCTCCTGTGGGCCGCCGAAGCTGGCGACCTGGGGGCAGCCTGGGAGGCGGCGAAGTTGGTGCCACCGCGCTTCGGCTGACCGTCGCCACCGCCAGCCCCCGGCGGTCGCTTCGATGCGCAGAAGTCGGAAAAAAGTTCAGGGGCTGGCGGCGGCGGAACGGCGCGGGAACTCGATTCTGACCGCTAACACACGCATAGCCGGGGGATTACTTTTCGCGGCGAGAAGCTGGAAAAAAGTTGACAACCTGGAGGCGACGGAGCAGGGCGGGCACCCAATCTAGATCGCTTGCCGGGAATATTTCGGGAGAAACCCCATGAAGCAAGGTGCAAGTACCATGCCAACCGCCAGTCGTGCGCGCGCACGCGCGAGGGCCGAGGCCCGTGTGGAATTGGAGCAACGCCGACCGCCGCCGCGACCGGCGCCGCCCCCTCCCGGCGTGGGGCTGCAGCGGTGGCGGGCTGCCGTCCATGAGGCCGGCCACCTCACCGTGGCCTGGGCTCACGGGGCCACGCTCCGTGGCGGGGAGGTTTACGCCGAGGGCGGCCGCTGCCGGTACGACCTGCCGAACCTCACCACGTCGGCGCCGCGGATCGCCGGTGCGCTGGGTGGCCCGCTGGCCGAGCGTCACCTGGCCGGCGGCCAGTGGCCGGACTGTATCAGCGCCGACGACCAGCGGCTAGTCGATTTCGAGCTGGCCGGCTCCGACGAGTCCGCGGGCCGCCGGCTTCGACTGCGGGGCGAGGCGCTGGCCCTCGCCGCCATCCACAAATACCGGGCCGGGTTGCTTGCCGTAGCGCAGAGCCTGGCCCACCACGGGCAGATCGACGGTCGCCAGGCGGCGGCCGCCCTGCGAGTAGCCGCCGGCGAGTAGCCGGCCACCACTAGCAAGCAAGAGGTATGCCAACATGAAACGCAAGAACGAACTGACCCCCGAGAACGTCCCCGCTGTGGATGACCTGTCGCCGGAGCTGCGGGCCGCCCGCCAGCGCCGGGACGAGCTGCGGGCCGCTGTCAGCCGGTTGGACAGCCAGATCGCGGAGGAGTCCCGGCGGCTGTCCGAGGCGCCGGACCCGTCGGCGCTGCTGGACGCCGACGACCTGGACGCGGCCCTGGCCGAGCCGGTCCAGAGCAACCGGGCGGAGCTGGAGGCACTGCAGACCCGCCGCCACCAGGCCAGCGTGGCCGCCGCCGAAGCGGCCGAGCGTGTAGAGGCGCTGGAGAGGCAGGCCGCCCGCGCGGTGGGCGATGCGATCCGGCCCGGGTGGGATGCGCTGGTGGCCGAGCAAGCCCGGCTGGTGGCCGAGCTGGCCGCGGCGATGGAGCGTTATCACGCCATCCAGGACCAGCTACCCGGAAATTCCGCCGAGTCGGCCGGGCTGCCCCCGTTCGCCCTTCGCGGCCCGCTGGGGCAGGGGCTCCAGACCGCCGCCAAGCAGGCCGTGGGTAAAGGGCTGCTGACCCTCGATGACCTGCCGGCGGGCTGGGGCCGGTAGCCATGAGCGGGTCGAGCCGGGACGAAATCCCGCGCGGCGGCGCCACGTTGGAGCAAGTCGGCGCCGAGCTGGGGGTCACGCGGGAACGCGCCCGCCAGATCGAAGCGCAGGCCCTGGCGAAGCTCCGGCGGAACCTGGAGGCGCGGGGATTGGGCCTCGACGACCTCCTACCGGAGCGGATCGGCGGCCCCGGGTCGAGCCTGGAAGCCGACGATCTGTAGCCGGCCCGGCTCGCCCCCTGTGACCACACCATCCACGCCCCGCCAGCGCGCGGGGCTTTTTCATGCGCGCACGAAAAGGGGCCGCCCATCCCTGAGCGGCCCCGATCCGGCTTCCCTTCGCGTTGTGCGGGCGAGTCTACCTCACTCCGCACCTTCCCAGCTATAGGGCTCCGCGCCCTCAATATCCCAGCCGCCGCCCTTCGCGACGATGGCCGAGCCGTCCTGGAATGCGAAGCGGGTTGCTTCGTCCAGCCCTTCCTCCTGGCGCTCGACCCTGGCGCCCTGGGCTTCCGCGAACTCCGCCAGCGTGTCGCCGCTGACCGGGTGGGTCCAGCGTTGGCCGTCGTTGCCGAACGCGGTGACCACATGCTCCGCCGTGGTCATCCGCTCCAGGATCTCCGCTTCGATGGCTTCCACCGTCTCCGCGTCGCTGTCTTCCTGTTCATCCGTGGCCGGGGTCAGGCGGGCCACCATCATGGGGAGGTCGCTATCGGCCGGCCGGACGTGGTAGCCGCTCCAGCTACGGTCGGGGGCCGTGACGTGGCTCCCGTACTCCAGGCCCTCGACGGTGCGACCTTCGGGGATGCGGGTGTTGAGGTACTGCATGGCGCTTCTCCTGTTCGTGGTCCGTGTGATCAGGGAAGGCCGATCCTACCGTTTCGGGGATGGCATGCCGGTTGGCATACCCGTTGGAGAATCGCTCCTAAGTGATTGATTCTCCGGGATGGATGGTGGAGGCGGCGGGAATTGAACCCGCGTCCGCGGAGATTCTACCGTCGGCTCTACATGCTTAGTCCGTCCATTACATTCGCTGACCGCTACCCGACGGACAGGGAGCACGGCCAACTAGTCCAGTTGGGGTTTAACGGGTCGGCCCTGGACGAACCTTCCCGCGATCCTGTTATTGGCGACCCCCGCTACCCGTGTGAACAGGCACACCTCGGGGCGGAGGCTAGCCGTCTTTAAGCGGCTAGGGCGTAGTTGTCGTCGTTGGCAACTATCTTTTTTGCAGAGGGATTTACGAGGGACTCTGCATCCTCGGCATGCACCTCGGGCGTCCTCTTCCACGTCGAACCCAGGTCGCCCCCGTTGCTACATAAGACAGTATAGGGTCGGGAGGGTTCCCTTCCAAGGGTGATCAGCGATTCTTTTCCTTGAGCAGACGGGCGCGCTCGCGCTCCCAGTCGCGTTCCTTGATGTCGGCGCGCTTGTCATGCTTCTTCTTGCCCTTGGCCAGGCCGATGTCCAGCTTGGCCTTGCCGCGCTTCCAGTGGAGCTGCAGCGGGACGACGGTGTAGCCCTTCTGCTCGGTGGCGCCGATGAGCTTCTTGAGCTCGTCCTTGTGGAGCAGGAGCTTGCGCGTGCGCTGGGGGTCGGCCACGACGTGGGTGGAGGCGGTGGGCAGAGGGGTGATGAGCCCGCCCAGGAGGAAGGCCTCGCCGTGGTGGATGAGGACATAGGCCTCCTGGATCTGGGCCCGGCCGGCGCGCAGCGCCTTGACCTCCCAGCCCTCCAGCGCCACGCCCGCCTCGAAGGTCTCCTCGATGGTGAAGTCGTGGCGGGCCTTGCGGTTGACGGCGATGACATTCTCGCCGAGCTTGCCCTTTTTCGTCCCCTTAGCCATGAACGCATTATAACGCCCGCAAGCCGCTGGCTGATACCGCTTTCTGCCCCGCCGTCTTGAGGGGGTGGGGGCTTTCCACCACAATACCGCCTCGCGGTTCCGGCAGCCCGAGAGGCAGGTATGTCCGCTCAACGCACCTCGTATCACGGCCAGTGGTCCTCGCGCTGGATCTTCATCATGGCCGCTACCGGCTCCGCCGTGGGGCTCGGGAACATCTGGAAGTTCCCCTACATGGCGGGGGAGAACGGGGGAGGCGCCTTCGTCCTCGTCTACCTCGCCTGTATCGCCATCATCGGGCTTCCGGTGATGATCGGCGAGATCCTCATCGGCCGACGGGGGCGGCAGAGCCCCATCAACACCATGCGGGCCCTGGTAGCCGACGGCGCCCACTGGGATGGGTGGCGCTTCGTGGGCTGGCTGGGGGTGCTGGCCGGTTTCATCATCCTCTCCTTCTACAGCGTGGTGGCCGGCTGGGCTCTGAGTTACGTGGGGGAGGCGGCGTCCGGTGCCTTCGTGGGTGTCGAGTCGGCCACCATTACGGCGCTGTTCAACGATCTCAAAGGGGACCCGTGGCGGCTGCTCCTCTGGCATACCCTCTTCATGGCCCTGACCATCGGCGTGGTCGCCCGGGGGGTCCAGAGCGGCCTGGAGCAGGCGGTGCGCTATCTCATGCCGGCGCTCTTCCTGCTGCTGGTGGTGCTCACCGGCTACGCCATGCAGAGCAGCGGTTTCGACGAGGGGCTGGCCTTCCTGCTGCGGCCCGACTTCGGCGCCCTCTCCGCCAATGGGATCCTGGCGGCCATGGGGCAGGCCTTCTTTACCCTGAGCCTGGGGATGGGGGCCATCATGGTCTACGGCTCCTACCTGCCGGCGGATGCTTCCATCCCGCGCACGGCGGCCACCATCGCCGTGATGGACACCACCGTCGCCCTGCTGGCCGGCATTGCCATCTTCCCGCTGGTCTTCACCCACGGTCTCAGCCCGAGCAGCGGGCCCGGGCTCATCTTCGAGACCCTGCCGCTGGCCTTCGGTGCCATGCCGGGCGGGGTGTTCTTCGGGACGCTCTTCTTCCTGCTCCTGGTCTTCGCCGCCTGGACATCGGCCATCTCGCTCATCGAGCCCATGGTCGCCTACCTGGTGGAGAACCGGGACTGGGGCCGGATTCCGGCCGCGGTGGCCAGCGGCGGGGCGGCCTGGGTTGTGGGCCTGGGGTCGGTGGTCTCCCTGAACGTGGCCTCCGGCTTCGATATCTTCTTCGGCCTGACCTGGTTCGGCTTCGCCGATTACCTGACCACCAATATCATGCTGCCGCTGGGCGGGCTGCTCATCGCCATCTTTGCCGGCTGGGTGATGCCGCGCTCGGCTGTCATAGAGGAGGTGGGGCTGACCGGCCTCCTGTTCCGGGTCTGGTACGGCCTGGTTCGCTACGTCACGCCGGTGGGGGTGGGGATCGTCTTCCTCCACGCCATCGGCCTTATCGGAGGGTAGGATGACCACCATCCATCGTCAGGCGCTGCTCCCCCAGTCCGCGGAACAGGTGTTCCGCCTGGTGGACGATATCCCGCACTACCCCGAATTCCTCCCCTGGTGCCGTTCGGCCCAGGAGCTGGAGCGCAACGAGGACTCCGTGAAGGCGACCCTGGAGCTGGCCTACGGCTCCATCCACAAGTCCTTTACCACGCGGAATTACAACCACTGGCCCAGCCTTATCGAGGTCCATCTGGTGGATGGACCGTTCCACCATCTGGAGGGGTTCTGGCGCTTCGAGCCGCTGGGGGAGGATGGGTGCCGGGTCTCGCTGGATCTCACCTTCGAGTTCAGCAGCCGCATCGTCGGCATGGCCATGGGGCCGGTCTTTACCCAGGTGGCCAACAGCCTGGTGGATGCCTTCAGCAAGCGTGCGGAGGCCGTGCATGGCGGATGAGGCGGCCAACCAGGAGAGCAGCGGGCCCATCAAGGTTGAAGTGGCCCATGCACGGCCGGAGAGCCAGGTCCTGCTGAGCTTCGAGGCCGAGCCGGGGATCACGGCCCGGCAGGCGGTGGAGCGCTCCGGGATCCTGGACAAGTTCCCCGACATCGACCTCATGGGGGAGAACAAGCTCGGTGTCTTCGGCAAGCTGATCAAGCCGGACCAGCCCCTGCGCGACGGCGATCGGGTGGAGGTCTATCGCCCCCTCATCGCCGACCCCAAGGAGGTTCGGCGTCAGCGTGCCAAGCAGAAGAAGGGCAAGGACCCGGCCGGGGAGCCGGAGGAATCGGCCGGCGAGGGGAGTGGCGAAGAGGCCTGACGGCCGCTAGATGTGGCGGCGGCCCGGGGCCGTGATCAGGGTGTGCCCGGCGCCGGCATGCCGCCGCCGGGCTGAGGCGCGCCACCCCCACCGCCGGCGGGGGAGCTGGGCGCCACTGGCTGACCCGGATCGGTGGGCGTGGTGCGGGCCTCGCTCCCTCGCACGAGTTCGCGGTGGCGACCCTCCGGCGGCACGTCGCCCCGGATGCTGGCTACCTGTCCGGCCTCGTCGAAGCGGACGGTCAGGGTGTAGTCGGCCACCTGCTCGCCGTCGCGGCGGTAGCGATAGGCATAGACCCACTGCCGCGGATGGAAGGGATCCACCAGCATGGGGGAGCCGGCAACGCGGCGAACCTGGCTGGCCGACATGCCCTCGCGGAGCTGGTCTCGCATCTCCGGGGTGACCAGGTTGCCCTGCTGGATATCCGGCTTGTGAACGCACCCGCCGAGGAGCACCACCAGTAGTGACAGGGAAAGTGTGGTTGTAACGAGAGTGCGTTGCATTTACGCTTCCAGCCGGCTCTGACAGGGCCAAAACGAGCATCCTACAGGGGGCAAACGTGCAAAGCCAAGAGCTGAAGAAGCTGGGCCTCAAGGCCACCCTACCGCGGCTCAAGATCCTCGAGATCCTGGAGCACGCCACCGAGCGCCACATGAGCGCCGAGGATGTCTACAAGGCCCTGCTGGAGGCCGGCGAGGAGATCGGACTGGCCACCGTCTACCGGGTGCTGACCCAGTTCGAGGCGGCCGGTCTGGTGGAACGCCACCACTTCGAGGGCGGCCACTCGGTCTTCGAGCTCAACGAGGGGGAGCACCACGACCACCTGCTCTGCGTGCGCTGCGGACGGATCGACGAGTTCATGGACGAGACCATCGAGCAGCGCCAGAAGGCCATCGCCGATGACTACGGCTACGAGATGACAGGCCACTGCCTCTACATCTACGGCGTCTGCCCCGACTGCCAAAAGGCCAAGTAAAGGCCTCCGGAACCCTCCCGCTACTCTCCCGGCAACTGCCTCAGGCGCTGGCGGCGGCCGCCTCCCGGCCGCGCCGGATCATCTCCTCGGCGTGGGAGAGGGTCTGGTCGGTGATCTCGACGCCGCCCAGCATCCGCGCCACCTCCCGGGTCCGCTCCGCCTCGTCCAGGGGGGTGATGACCGTCTCCACGGAATCCGTATCGGTCGCCTTGGCCACCTGCAGGTGGTTGTGCGCCTGAGCGGCCACCTGGGGCTGGTGGGTGACGCAGAGCACCTGGTACTCCTCCCCGAGCTGGCGCAGCCGGCGGCCCACCATCTCGGCGACGCCGCCACCGATACCCACATCCACCTCGTCGAAGACCAGCACCGGGATGGCGGCGTTGCGCGCCGTGACCACCTGGATGGCGAGGCTGATCCGGGCCAGTTCGCCGCCGGAGGCCACCCGCTGCAGGGGCCGCAGGGGCTGGCCGGGGTTGGTGGTGACCTGGAACTGGACCGCCTCGGCGCCCTGGGCGCCGGGGCTCTCCAGGGGCTCCAGGGCGACCTCGAAGCGGGCATTGGCCAGCCCCAGCTCCGGGAGGTGGCCGTTGACCTGTTCGGCCAGCGCCTCGCCGGCGGCCTTCCGGGCGGCGGTCAGCGCCTCGGCCGCCTCGCGGTACTCGGCGGCGGCCTCCGCGCGCTCGGATTCCAGCCGCTGGAGCCGGTCGCCGGAGGCGTCCAGGCCGTCGAGCTCCTCGCGCAGCCGGGGTAGCAGGCCGGGCAGTTCGTCCAGCTCGCAGCGGTGCTTGCGGGCCAGTTCGTGGGCGGTGTCCAGCCGCTGTTCCACCGCGGCCAGCCGCTCCGGGTCGAGCTCCAGGCCGTCGCGGTAGTGGCGCAGCTCGGTGGTGGCCTCGTTGATCTGGACGGCCGCCGATTCCACCAGGTCGGCCGCGGGACCCAGGCCGGCATCCACCTCTCGCAGGCTGCCGAGTTCGCTGGTGGTCCGGCCCAGGAGCCCGGCGGCGGTGATCTCCTCGCCCTCGTGCAGCACGGCGATGGCGCGCTCGCAGGCCTCCAGCAGCTGGCGGGCGTGGGAGAGGCGCTCGTGCTCGGCCTCCAGGCGGTCGGGTTCGCCCTCCTCCAGGGCCAGTGCCTCCAGCTCCTCCACCTGGTAGGCCAGCAGCTCCCGGCGCGCCTCGCGGTCGCTGTCCGCCTGCTGCAGGGCCGCCAGCTCCGAGGCCAGCTCGCGCTCCCGACGGTGGGCGGCGGCCACCCGGCTGCGCAGCTCGTGGGCGCCGGCGTACTCGTCCACCCGGTCGCGCTGGGCCTCGCGGCGGAGCAGCGACTGGTGGGCGTGCTGGCCGTGGATGTCCACCAGCCGCTCGCCGAGTTCACGCAGGGCGGAGATGGCCACCGGCCGGCCGTTGATCCAGGCGCGGGAGCGGCCATCGGCGCCCACGGTCCGGCGGACGCGGAGTTCCGGCTCGTCCTCGTCCAGCTCCTGTTCGGTCAGCCAGTTCTGGACGGCCTCCAGGCCGGTGGTATCGAACTCGGCGTTGACCTCGGCCCGGTCGGCACCGGCGCGGACATGGGCGCTGTCGGCCCGGTCACCCAGGGCCAGGCCCAGGGCGTCCAGGAGGATGGACTTGCCGGCGCCGGTCTCGCCGGTGAGCACGGTGAGGCCGGCCTCGAAGTCGAGCTCCAGGGCCTGGACGATGGCGAAATCGCGGATGTGGATGGAGCGCAGCATGGAGCAAGTATGCGGCCTCCTGCACGGCCCGGACAAGCGTCGCCCCTAGTCGGTGCCGAGCGGGGGGCCGCCCCAGTGGAGCTTGGCGCGCAGGATCTCGTAATGGTCGTGGTCCGCGGGGTGGAGCAGGTGGAGCGGGGCCGGGTGCTTGCTGATGATGACCCGGTCGCCGGCGGCCAGGCCGAGGTTCATCTGGCCGTCGCAGGTGAGCTGCGCCTGGGGCTGGCCGTTGGCGCTGACCCGCAGCTCCACGTGGCGATCGCCGCCGACGACGATGGGGCGGTTGGAGAGGGTATGCGGGCAGATGGGCACCAGGGTCATGGCATTCAGCGACGGCTCCAGGATGGGGCCGCCGCCGGAGAGGGCGTAGGCGGTGGAGCCGGTGGGGGTGGAGACGATGAGCCCGTCGGCCCGGATGGAGTTGAGGAAGCGCCCGTCGATGTAGGTGTCCACCTCGATCATCCGGGCGATCTCCCACTTGTGGATGACCGTGTCGTTGAGGGCGGTGGCCTCGCTGATGGTCTGGCCGTCACGCTGGATGCTCGCCTTCAGAAGGAAGCGGTCCTCCACGTGGTAGTAGCCCTCGAGGATCGCCTCCAGGCGGTCCTCCAGGTGGTCCGGGGAGATGTCGGTGAGAAAGCCCAGTCGGCCCAGGTTCACGCCCACCAGCAGGGGGCCGTAGTCGGCCAGGGTGCGGGCGGCGTTGAGCAGGGTGCCGTCGCCGCCGACGACGATGATGAGGTCGGCGTGCTCCCCCAGCCCCGCGCGAGTGGCCACCTCCAGGTCGTGGCCGGCGCAGACCGCGGCGGTACTCTCGTCGAGGAGTACGCGGCGGTCGCGGGCGGTGAGGAAGTCGGCCACCCGGCCCAGGGCATCGCTCATGCCGGGGTCGCTGTACTTGCCGATGAGGCCGACGGTGTCGAAGCGCGCGTGGGTCATTGGGATTCCCTCCTTGCAGGGAAATTAGCACGGGCCGGGGAGGCCACCAAGCCCGGCTTGACGGGCGTGCGGGGCGCTGATAGCGTTCGTTAGCACTCGCGATGGGTGAGTGCCAGAGGGCGGACGCCGACGAGAGACCGTGACCGACGAGACCCACAACCTCAGCGAGCGAGCCCTGACCCTGCTCAAGACCCTGGTCGAGCGGCATATCAATGAGGGTCAGCCCCAGGGGTCGCGCGCCCTGTCCCGGGCCTCGGGGCTCAACGTCAGCCCCGCGACCATCCGCAACATCATGGCCGACCTGGAGGAGATGGGGCTGGTGCGCTCGCCCCATACCTCCGCCGGGCGCATCCCTACCGCGCGGGGTTACCGGCTCTTCGTGGATAGTATGCTCACCGTCGGCTCCCTGGACGAGGGCGAGCTGGACAGCCTCAGTGACCAGCTCGACCCGGATACGACCACGCCGGAGCTCTACTCCCACGCCTCGTCCCTGCTCTCCTCCATCACCCGGATGGCGGGGGTAGTGGTGCTCCCGCGCCAGGAGCAGGCGGCCTTCCGGCACATCGAATTCCTGCGCCTGGATGACGAGCGGGTGCTGGTCATCTGGGTGATCAACGAGCGCGACGTCCAGAACCGGATCATCCATACCGAGCGCGCCTTCTCCGAGTCGGAGCTGCAGGAGGCGGCCAACTACCTCAACCACCACTTCGCCGGGCGCAACCTCCATGATATCCGCGCCGGCCTGCTGCGCGAGATGCGCCAGGCCCGGGATTCGGCCAACCGGCTCATGGTCACCGCCATCCAGATGGCGGAGAAGGCCTTCGCCGCGGATCCGGAGGAGGAGAGCGGTGATTACGTCATGGAGGGGGAGTTCAACCTCCTGGACTACGAGGAGATGGCGGATACCGACAAGCTCCGGGAACTCTTCCAGACCTTCTCCCGCAAGCGCGACATCATGGACCTGCTGGATCGCGCCTCGGTGGCCGACGGCGTCCAGATCTTCATCGGCGAGGAGTCCGGCTACGAGGTCTTCGAGGACCTCTCGGTGGTCACTGCCCCCTACGGCGCCGACGGCCGCACCCTGGGGGTACTCGGTGTCATCGGGCCCACCCGGATGGCGTACGACCGCGTGATCCCGGTGGTGGACGTAACGGCCCGGCTGCTCGGGGCCGCCCTGAACCGGGGTACGTGACCCCTCCTTGAAACGCGGCCAAAGAACCCCACATAGGCGAGGGAATCGGCGCCGTTGCGCGCCCCGGCTTTAATCCAGAAAACGGACAAGAGAGACCCATGGCGGAACGAGACGACGAGCAGCAACCGGCGGAAGAGCCGACCCAAGAGGTGACCGGCGAGCAGGGCGAGGCCCCCCTGGAAGAGGACTCCGAGGCCCATCTGGAGGAGCACCCCGAGGCGCTCCTGGAGGACCTGCGCGCCAAGGCGGACGAGAACTGGAACCACTACCTCCGGGCCCACGCGGAGATGGAGAACCTCCGGCGCCGCCACGAGAAGGAGCTGGAGAACGCCCACAAGTACGGCCTGGAGAAGTTCGCCAACGAACTCCTGCCGGTCATCGACAGCCTGGAGATGGGCCTGGCCAGCATCCCGGACGATGACGGCGGCAGCGATGTGGCCGCCAAGACCCGCGAGGGCATGGAGCTGACCCTCAAGCAGCTGCGCTCGGCGGTGGAGAAGTTCGGGATCCAGCCGGTGGAGCCGGCCATCGGCGACACGCTGGACCCGGAGCGGCATCAGGCCATGTCCACCCAGGAATCCACCGAGGTGGCGCCCAACGGGGTGACCGCCGTGATGCAGAAGGGCTACCTCCTCAATGACCGGCTCCTGCGGCCGGCCATGGTCATGGTGGCCAAGGCGCCGGCCGACTCCTGAGCGGAGCCCCTTGAAAGGGGAGGCAGGGCGCCCCACCTGAGAGTCAAGATTCACGCAGCATCGACGAATTCACGCGAATCAGAATCGGAGTCAAGACAATGGGCAAGATTATCGGCATCGACCTGGGTACCACCAATTCCTGCGTCGCCGTCATGGAGGGCGGCCAGGCCCGGGTAATCGAGAACAGCGAGGGGGACCGCACCACGCCCTCCGTCGTCGCCTTCGCCGACGACGACGAGGTCCTGGTCGGACAGCCGGCCAAGCGCCAGGCGGTCACCAACCCCCAGAACACCCTCCACGCCGTCAAGCGCCTCATTGGCCGCAAGTTCGAGGACGACGAGGTCCAGAAGGACATCGACCTGGTCTCCTACAAGATCGTCAAGGCCGACAACGGCGACGCCTGGGTGGAGGTCAAGGACAAGAAGATGGCCCCGCCGGAGATCTCCGCGCGGGTCCTGCAGAAGATGAAGAAGACCGCCGAGGACTACCTCGGCGAAGAGGTCACCGAGGCCGTCATCACGGTCCCGGCCTACTTCAACGACTCCCAGCGCCAGGCCACCAAGGACGCCGGCAAGATCGCCGGCCTCGAGGTCAAGCGCATCATCAACGAGCCCACTGCCGCGGCCCTGGCCTACGGCATGGACAAGCAGCGCGGCGACCGCAAGGTGGCGGTCTACGACCTGGGTGGCGGCACCTTCGACATCTCCATCATCGAGGTGGCCGACATCGAGGGCGAGCACCAGATCGAGGTGCTCTCCACCAGCGGCGACACCTTCCTGGGTGGTGAGGACTTCGACAGCCGCCTCATCGAGTACCTGGCCGACGAGTTCCAGAAGGACCAGGGTATCGACCTGCGCCAGGATCACCTGGCCATGCAGCGCCTGCGCGAGGCGGCGGAGAAGGCGAAGATCGAGCTCTCCTCCGCCCAGCAGACCGAGGTGAACCTGCCCTACGTCACCGCCGACCAGACCGGGCCCAAGCACCTCAACGTCAAGGTGACCCGGGCCAAGCTGGAGTCCCTGGTGGAGGACCTGGTGCAGCGCTCCATCGACCCCTGCAAGACCGCGCTCTCCGATGCCGGCCTCTCCGCCTCCGATGTCGACGATGTCATCCTCGTGGGCGGTCAGACCCGCATGCCCAAGGTGCAGGAGGGGGTGAAGGAGTTCTTCGGCAAGGATCCGCGCAGGGACGTGAACCCGGACGAGGCGGTGGCCGTGGGTGCTTCCATCCAGGCCGGCGTCCTGGGCGGTGACGTCAAGGACGTGCTGCTGCTGGACGTCACCCCGCTCTCCCTGGGTATCGAGACCATGGGCGGTGTGATGACCAAGCTCATCGAGAAGAACACCACCATCCCGACCAAGGCGAGCCAGGTCTTCTCCACCGCCGAGGACAACCAGACGGCCGTGACCGTCCACGTCCTCCAGGGCGAGCGCGAGAAGGCCTCGGAGAACAAGTCCCTGGGCCGGTTCGACCTCTCCGACATCCCGCCGGCCGCCCGCGGGGTGCCGCAGATCGAGGTGACCTTCGACATCGACGCCAACGGTATCCTCAACGTCTCCGCCAAGGACAAGGCCACCGGGCGCGAGCAGTCCATCACCATCCGCGCCTCCAGCGGCCTCTCCGAGGACGAGATCGAGCAGATGGTGCAGGATGCCGAGCAGCACGCCGCGGACGACCAGAAGTTCCGCGAGGTGGTGGAGGCCCGCAACCAGGCGGACAACCTCATCCACGCCACCCGCAAGGCGATGTCCGATCTCGGCGATGACCTCGGCGGCGACGAGAAGGAGACCATCGAGAACGCCATCAAGGAGCTCGAGGAGGCCATGGAGGGCGAGGACAAGGAGGCCATCGAGACCAAGATGCAGGCGCTCTCCGAGGCGTCGTCCGGCATGGCCGAGCGGGCCTACCAGCAGGCCGGCAGCGGTGAAGAGGCCGCCGGCGGCCAGCAGGCGGGCAGCGGTTCCGCCGATGACGACGTGGTCGACGCCGAGTTCGAAGAGGTCGACGACGACAAGCGCAACCAGAGCTAGACCGCGAAGGTAGCGGTCCGGCCGACGGTCCGACAGGCGGGGGCGACCTCGCCTGTCTTTGCACGTCGGGACCTTGGTAAACGCACCGCGAGCGGTGCCCGAACAGCGAAGGGATCATGGCAAAACGCGACTACTACGAGATCCTCGGCATCCAGAAGAATGCCAGCGAGGCCGAGATCAAGAAGGCCTTCAAGCGCATGGCCATGAAGTACCATCCGGACCGCAATCCGGATGACGAGGAGGCCGATCGCCTCTTCAAGGAGGCCCGGGAGGCCTACGACGTCCTCAGCGACTCCCAGAAGCGGGCCGCCTACGACCAGTTCGGCCACGCCGGCGTGGAAGGCGGCGGCATGGGCGGAGGCGGCGGCTTCGGTGGCTTCGGCGGCGGGGCCGGCGGCTTCAACGACATCTTCGGCGATATCTTCGGGGACATCTTCGGCGGGGGCGGCGGTGGTCGCCGCGGCGGGCCGCAGGTCTTCCGCGGCGCCGACCTGCGCTACAACCTCTCCCTGGACCTGGAGGACGCCGTCGCCGGGACCACGGTGAAGATCCGCTTCCCGGCCGCCAAGGCTTGCGAGACCTGCGAGGGTTCCGGGGCCAGGCCCGGCAGCAAGCCCCAGGAGTGCCCCACCTGCCACGGTCAGGGCCAGGTGCGGATGCAGCAGGGCTTCTTTACCATCCAGCAGCCCTGCCCGCAGTGCCATGGCCAGGGCCAGGTGGTCACCGACCCCTGCCCCGACTGCCACGGCCAGGGCCGGGTGGAAGAGGAGCGCACCCTCTCGGTGAAGGTGCCCGCCGGCGTCGATACCGGCGACCGCATCCGGCTCGCCGGCGAGGGCGAGCCCGGCGAGAACGGCGGACCGGCCGGCGACCTCTATGTCCACATCCAGGTCAAGCCCCACTCCATCTTCCGGCGCGAGGGCAACGACCTCCACTGCGAGGTGCCCATCTCCTTCGCCACCGCCGCCCTGGGCGGCGAGCTGGAGGTGCCGACGCTGGAGGGCAAGGCCTCGGTGAAGGTCCCGGCGGAGACCCAGACCGGCAAGGCCTTCCGCCTGCGCGGCAAGGGGGTCCAGTCGGTGCGCGGCGGCGACGCCGGCGATCTGGTCTGCCGCGTGGTGGTGGAGACGCCGGTGAAGCTCAACGAGCGCCAGCGCGAACTCCTGGAGGAGCTGGAGGAATCCCTCCATCAGGATCGCGCCACCCACCGGCCGCGCGCCCATTCCTGGCTGGACGGGGTGAAGAACTTCTTCGATAGCCTGAAGTCGTAGGCGGTAGGTGAACGGCCACAGCCAGAGGGGTAGCGATATGGAACGCAGAGGCGAGACGGAAACCACGACGCCGGCCGTCGATTCCGGCCGACGGCGCATGCTCGGCGGTGTGGGGGCCCTGGCCGCCGGCGCCGCCGGCTGGCTGCTCGGGGGCCGGGCGCGGGCCCAGGAATCGGCGGACGAGATGCGCTTCCCCGGGGACCCGGCCGAGCACAAGGTGGTCTACCAGCTCAACCGGGCCGATCCCGACTACCACGACCACGTCATCTTCTCCGTGGGCGAGATGATCCGCCGCTACGGGGACAACGTGGAGGTGGCCGTGGTCGCCTTCGCCGAGGGTATCCACACCCTGGCGAAGGAGCCGGAACGGCCGGTGAGCGAGGAGATCCAGCAGCGGATCTCCAGCCTCTCCCAGTACGGCGTGGACTTCGTCGCCTGCGGCAATACCATGGAGGGCCTGGGCTGGGGCGAGGACGACATGGTCGACTTCGCCCGCGTGGTCCAGGTCGGCGCCGCCGAACTCATGGAGCTGCAGCAAGATGGCTACGCCTATATCGCCTGGTAGGGGAGACGCATAATGGCCCGAATCGGAGTCACCGGCGCCGGCGGGCGCATGGGGCGCAACCTGGTCACCGCCGTGGCCGCCGCCGACGGGGCGGAGCTGGCGGCGGCCGTGGAGCATCCCGACAGCGAGGTCATCGGCACCGATGCCGGGACCCTGGCCGGGGAGGGCGCGCTGGGTGTGCCCATCGGCCACGATATCGAGGCGGCGGCAGCGAAGTGCGATGTCCTCATCGACTTCACCCGGCCGGAGGCGACCCTGGCCTACCTTACCGCCTGCCAGCGCGCCGGCTGTGGCCTGGTCATCGGGACCACCGGCTTCGACGAGGCGGGCAAGCGCGCTATCGCGGCTACCGCCGAGTCGGTGGGCGTGGTCTTCGCCCCGAACATGAGCGCCGGGGTGAATCTCAGCCTCAAGCTGCTGGAACTGGCCGCCCGGGCCCTGGGGGACACCGTGGACGTGGAGGTCATCGAGGCCCACCACCGCCACAAGGTGGACGCCCCCTCCGGGACCGCCCTGCGCATGGGCGAGGTGGTGGCCGAGGCCACCGGTCGCGACCTGTCCGAGCACGCCATCTACGGCCGCCACGGCCACACCGGCGAGCGGGATCGCCATACCATCGGCTTCGAGACCATCCGGGCCGGGGATATCGTCGGCGAGCACACGGTGCTCTTTGCCGGCGACGGTGAGCGCCTGGAGATCACCCACAAGGCCTCCAGCCGCCAGACCTTCGCCAGCGGCGCGGTCCGGGCGGCCACCTGGCTGGCGGGGCAGAAGCCCGGGCTCTACGACATGGAGGATGTCCTCGGTCTGCGCGGGGCCGGTGGCTGACCACCCGGGGTATCGGGCGCTTGTCGGCCTGTGCGGGGGTCCATTAAACTGACGCCATTCACGAGTCGACGATGAACGTTGTGCGGGAGTCACCCCGAGGGGTGCTCCCGCTTTGCATGTCCAGACCGGAGGGTTGCCTTGGAAAAGCCTGCCATTCTCGCCCTGGAGGACGGGACGATCTTCCACGGCGTCGCCATCGGCAGCGAGGGCCGGAGCGTCGGCGAGGTGGTCTTCAATACCGCCATGAGCGGCTATCAGGAGATCCTCACCGATCCCTCCTATCTGCGCCAGCTGGTGACACTGACCTACCC
Source organism: Thiohalospira halophila DSM 15071 (assembly GCF_900112605.1). NCBI lineage: Bacteria > Pseudomonadati > Pseudomonadota > Gammaproteobacteria > Thiohalospirales > Thiohalospiraceae > Thiohalospira > Thiohalospira halophila. The sequence goes on along the minus strand of NZ_FOMJ01000010.1, from coordinate 63,031 downwards.
CCACATCGGCAACACCGGGGTCAACGAGGACGACGAGGAGTCCGACGGCATCCAGGCCGCCGGCCTCATCGTCCGCGACCTGCCCCTGGAGGCGAGCAACTACCGCTCCCGGGAAGAACTCGGTGACTACCTGCGCCGCCACGGGACCGTGGCCATCGCCGAGGTGGACACCCGTGAGCTCACCCGCCTGCTGCGGGAAAAGGGCGCCCAGCGCGGCTGCCTCATGGCCGGCGAGGTGGACGAGGCCGCCGCCGTGGCGGCCGCCCGGGAGTTCCCCGGCCTCTCCGGCATGGACCTCGCCGCCGTCGCCTCCACGGACACCCCCTACGAGTGGGTCCAGAAGGCCTGGCGCCACGGTGAGGGGTATCCGGAGGCGCCCCACCCCATCGAGGAGCACTACCCCTGGCACGTGGTCGCCTACGACTACGGTATCAAGCGCAACATCCTGCGCATGCTGGCCGAGAGCGGCTGCCGGGTCACCGTGGTGCCGGCGAGGATGCCGGTGTCGGAGGTCATGGAACTGGCGCCCGACGGGGTGCTGCTCTCCAATGGCCCCGGCGACCCGGAGCCGTGCGACTATGCCATTGACGCCATCCGTGAACTCACCGAGCGGCGGGTGCCGCTGTTCGGGATCTGTCTCGGCCACCAGTTGCTGGGGCTGTCCAGCGGGGCGCGCTCGGAGAAGATGAAGTTCGGCCACCACGGGGCCAACCACCCGGTGCAGGACATCGCCTCCGGCCGGGTGATGATCACCAGCCAGAACCACGGCTTCGCCATCGACGAGGCGAGCCTGCCGGAGAATCTCCGGCCGACCCATCGGTCGCTCTTCGACGGCAGCCTCCAGGGCATCGAGCGCACCGACTGCCCGGCCTTCAGCTTCCAGGGCCACCCCGAGGCGAGCCCGGGTCCCCATGATGTCCGCCCCCTGTTCGACCACTTCGTGGAGCTCATGAAGGCTTCCCGGAGTGCCCACTGAGGTAGCGCCACCCCCATGCCGAAACGTACCGACATTCAGAGCATCCTGGTCATCGGCGCCGGCCCCATCATCATCGGCCAGGCGTGCGAGTTCGACTACTCCGGCGCCCAGGCGTGCAAGGCGCTGCGGGAGGAGGGCTACCGGGTCATCCTGGTGAACTCCAACCCGGCCACCATCATGACCGACCCGGACATGGCCGACGCCACCTACATCGAGCCGGTGGAGTGGCGCACCGTCGCCCGGATCATCGAGAAGGAACGGCCCGACGCCGTGCTGCCCACCATGGGTGGCCAGACGGCGCTCAACTGCGCCCTGGACCTCAACCACCAGGGGGTCCTGAGCCAGTACGGCGTGGAACTCATCGGCGCCTCGGTGGACGCCATCGACATGGCCGAGGACCGCGACCAGTTCCGGCAGGCCATGCGCCGTATCGGCCTGGAGGTCCCGGAGTCCGATGTCGCCTACTCCATGGAGGAGGCGCTGGAGGTCCAGGCGCGCATCGGCTTCCCGGCCATCATTCGGCCCTCCTTCACCCTGGGCGGTTCCGGCGGCGGGATCGCCTACAACAAGGAGGAGTTCGTCGAGATCTGCGAGAACGGCCTGGAGCTCTCGCCGACCAACGAACTGCTCATCGAGGAGTCGGTCCTCGGCTGGAAGGAGTACGAGATGGAGGTGGTCCGCGACCATGCGGACAACTGCATCATCGTCTGCTCCATCGAGAACCTCGACCCCATGGGGGTGCACACCGGCGACTCCATCACCGTGGCCCCGGCGCAGACGCTCACCGACAAGGAATACCAGGTGATGCGCGACGCCTCCCTGGCGGTGCTGCGGGAGATCGGCGTGGATACCGGCGGCTCCAACGTCCAGTTCGCCGTGGACCCGAAGACCGGCCGGATGATCGTCATCGAGATGAATCCCCGGGTGTCGCGCTCCTCGGCGCTGGCCTCCAAGGCCACCGGGTTCCCCATCGCCAAGATCGCGGCGAAGCTCGCGGTGGGCTACACCCTGGACGAGCTGGGCAACGACATCACCGGCCGGCTCACCCCGGCCTCCTTCGAGCCGGCGCTGGATTACGTCGTTACCAAGATCCCGCGCTTCGCCTTCGAGAAGTTCCCCCAGGCCGACGACCGCCTGAACACCCAGATGCGCGCGGTGGGGGAGGCCATGGCCATCGGCCGGACCTTCCCCGAGTCGCTGCAGAAGGCGCTGCGCAGCCTGGAGACGGGTGCCGACGGCCTCACCGAGCGGGTGGATATCGACGAGGCCGACGCCCTGGAGCGGATCCGGCACGAGTGCCGCTTCCCCGGCAGCAACCGGCTCTGGTACCTCGCCGACGGCTTCCGGGCCGGGATGACCCGCGAGGAGGCCCAGGAGGCCACCGGCATCGACCCCTGGTTCCTGGAGCAGATCCAGGCCCTGGTGCAGCTGGAGGAAGAGGTCCGCGAGCAGGGCTTCGATGCCCTGGACGAGCCGCGTCTGCGCCGCCTGAAGCGGCTGGGCTTCGCCGACAGCCGCCTGGCGACGCTCACCGGCGTGCGCGAGTCGGCGGTGCGCAAGTGCCGCCAGGACCTGGGGCTGCGACCGGTCTACAAGCGGGTGGATACCTGCGCGGCGGAGTTCGCCTCCACCACCGCCTACATGTACTCCACCTACGAGCGCGCCTGTGAGGCCGCGCCCACGGACAAGCCCAAGATCATGGTCCTGGGCGGCGGCCCCAACCGTATCGGCCAGGGGATCGAGTTCGACTACTGCTGCGTCCACGCCAGCCTGGCGCTGCGCGAGGACGAGTACGAGACCATCATGGTCAACTGCAACCCGGAGACCGTCTCCACGGACTACGACACCTCCGACCGGCTCTACTTCGAGCCGCTGACCCTGGAGGATGTCCTGGAGCTGGTCCACCTGGAGCAGCCCGAGGGGATCATCATCCAGTACGGCGGCCAGACGCCGCTGAAGCTGGCCCGGGATCTGGAGGCCGCGGGTGCCCCCATCATCGGCACCGCGCCGGACTCCATCGACCTGGCCGAGGATCGCCAGCGCTTCCAGCAGCTGCTGGACGACCTGGACCTGCGCCAGCCGCCCAACCGGACCGCGCGGACCGAGAAGGAGGCGGAGAAGCTCGCCGACGAGATCGGCTACCCGCTGGTGGTCCGCCCCTCCTATGTCCTGGGCGGGCGCGGCATGGAGATCGTCTACAATAAGGCAGAGCTGCAGCGCTACATGGACGCGGCGGTCCAGGTCTCCAACGAGGCGCCGGTGCTGCTGGATCGATTCCTGGACGACGCCACCGAGGTGGACGTCGACGCCGTCTGCGACGGCGAGGAGGTGGTCATCGGCGGGCTCATGGAGCATATCGAGCAGGCCGGGGTCCACTCCGGCGACTCCGCCTGCTCGCTGCCGCCGTACCATCTGAGCGCCGAACTCCAGGAAGAACTGCGCCGGGAGACGCGCAAGCTCGCCCAGGGGCTCTCCGTGGTCGGGCTCATGAACGTCCAGTTCGCGGTCCAGGGGGACAACGTCTTCATCCTGGAGGTGAATCCGCGCGCCTCGCGGACCATCCCCTTCGTGGCCAAGGCCACCGGCCGCCCGCTGGCGAGTATCGCCGCGCGCTGCATGGCCGGCCGCAGTCTGGCCGACCAGGGGATCCACGGCGAGGTCGTGCCCCAGTACTACGCGGTGAAGGAAGCGGTCTTCCCCTTCATCAAGTTCCGCAACGTGGACCCCCTGCTGGGCCCGGAGATGAAGTCCACCGGCGAGGTCATGGGTGTGGGCCGTACCTTCGGCGAGGCCTTCGCCAAGGCGCAGCTCGGCGCCGGCGTCATCCTTCCCCGGGAGGGGCGGGTCTTCGTCAGCGTCCGCGACGCCGACAAGGGCGGTATCGCGTCGGTGGTGGAGCGCCTGGTGGCCAGCGGCTTCGAGGTGGTGGCTACCGGCGGGACCGCCGAGGTCCTGCGCGCGGCCGGCCTGGAGTGTGAGGTGGTGAACAAGGTGACCGAGGGGCGGCCGCACATCGTCGACATGATCAAGAACGACGAGATCGCCCTCATCATCAATACCACCGATGGCAAGCAGGCCATCGCCGACTCCTACGAGATCCGGCGCGAGGCCTTGATGCACAAGGTGACCTATACCACCACCCTGGCCGGGGCGGAGGCGACGGCCATCGCCATCCACCAGAACGACCCCTTCGACGTGAACAGCATGCAGCGACTGCACAGGGAGCTGACCCAATGAGCGAACAGAAGATGCCGCTGACGGTGCGGGGCGCGGAAAAGCTGCGCGAGGAGCTGCATCGCCTCAAGACCGAGGACCGCCCCAAGGTCATCGATGCCATTTCCGAGGCGCGCGAGCACGGCGATCTCAAGGAGAACGCCGAGTACCATGCCGCGCGCGAGCAGCAGGGCTTCATCGAGGGGCGGATCCAGGAGCTGGAATCCAAGCTCGCCGATGCCCAGATCATCGACCCGACCACCGTGAAGGCGGATGGCAAGGTGGTCTTCGGGGCCACGGTGGACCTGGTGGACGAGGCCACCGGCGAGGAGTTTACCTACCAGATCGTCGGTGACGAGGAGGCCGATATCAAATCGGGCCTCATCTCCGTCACCTCCCCGGTGGCCCGGGGCCTCATCGGCAAGGAGGAGGGCGACATTGCCCGCGTGGAGACCCCCGGCGGTCTGAAGGAATACGAGATCGCCGAGGTCCGCTACGAGTGAGGCTACCGGGGCAGGGCGATCTTCGGCTCGCCCTCGGCCGGGGCGCGGTAGAGGATGACCACCCGGCCGAGGACCTGGACCGTCTCCGCCGCCGTGAGCCGCGCCAGCTCCTTGGACATCGCCGAGCGGGCGTCGCGGTCACCGGCGGCGATGCGCACCTTGATCAGTTCATGGTCGGTGAGGGCGCGATCCGCCTCGGCGGCCACGGCCTCGGAGAGGCCGGCCTGGCCGAGGGTGACCACCGGCTTGAGATGATGGGCCTGGCGGCGCAGGAACTGGCGCTGGCGCGGATTCAGGGGCATGGGTGATGGGGCTCCGAAGGCAAAAAGATAGTGTAACCCGCGGCTCCGGCGGCATGACAGTGGCGCCCAGCCCCTTCAATGCCGTCAAGCGCGACCTCGGTCTCATCCTCATCCTGCTTCCCCTGGCCTGGCTCGTCATCCATCGGGTGGTTACCGGCGCCGAAGCGCAGGCCGGCTGGCTGGCCGCCTTCTCGCTGCTCGCCGCCCTGTGGGTCCTGGGGCGCGCCTGGTGGGTCCGGCGCCGCGAACGCGAGGGGGGCTGATGGCACGGGGAGGCTCGAGCCGCCGCTGGCTGGACGAACACGAGCGCGATCCCTGGGTGCAGCGGGCACGTAGCGAAGGCTACCGCGGCCGCGCCGCCTACAAGCTCACTGAACTGGATGAGCGGGAGCAGCTACTGGCCCCCGGCATGACCGTGGTCGACCTGGGCGCCGCCCCCGGCGCCTGGTCCCAGTACGCCGCTCGGCAGGTGGGCGACTCCGGGCTGGTGGTCGCCCTGGATATCCTGCCCATGGACCCCATCCCCGGGGTACGGATCCTGGAAGGCGACTTCACCGAGGAGGCGACCCTGCAAGCGCTCTTGGAGGTCGTCGGCGATCGGCCGGTAGACCTTGTCCTTTCCGATATGGCCCCCAATATGAGCGGAGTGAAGGCCGTGGATCAGCCGCGCAGCATGGAGCTGGTGGAGCTGGCCGAGGACCTGGCGGGGCGCGTCCTGCGCCCGGGGGGCAGCCTGGTGACCAAGGCCTTCCAGGGGGAGGGGTTCGACCCCTTCATGGCCCGACTCAAGGCCGGCTATCAGCGAGTGAAGACCCGCAAACCGGAGGCCTCCCGGGCCCGATCCCCCGAAGTCTACGTGTTGGCCCGCGACTTCCGGGTGGTGTAACGTACTCGAGTTGGAACAACGGTGCTCGGCGCGGGCCGCCGGGCACGAGAGTCAAGAGGCAGTCCATTGAACGACATCGTCAAGAACGTGATCCTCTGGGTGGTTATCGCCGTCATTCTGATGTCGGTGTTCAATAACTTCGGTCCCCAGCAGGCGCCTACCCAGCAGATCGAGTATTCCCGGTTCCTGGACCAGGTGAATACGGGCCAGGTGGACCAGGTCACCATTGATGGGGATACCATCCGCGGGCAGCTCGGTAACGGTTCGGAGTTCGTCACCTACAACCCCGGTGACCCCGGCCTTATCGGGGATCTGCTCCAGAACGACGTGGCCATCGAATCCAAGCCGCCGGAGCAGCAGTCCCTGCTGATGCAGATCTTCATCAGCTGGTTCCCCATGCTGCTGCTCATCGGTGTCTGGCTCTACTTCATGCGCCAGATGCAGGGCGGCGGCGGTGCCGGCGGCAAGGGCGCCATGTCCTTCGGCAAGTCCAAGGCGCGGATGCTCGGCGAGGACCAGGTCAACGTCACCTTCGGCGACGTCGCCGGCTGCGACGAGGCCAAGGAGGAGGTCGTGGAGCTGGTGGACTTCCTCAAGGATCCCGCCAAGTTCCAGAAGCTCGGCGGCAAGATCCCCAAGGGCGTGCTCATGGTCGGCTCGCCGGGGACCGGCAAGACCCTGCTGGCCCGGGCCATCGCCGGTGAGGCCAAGGTGCCCTTCTTCTCGATCTCCGGCTCCGACTTCGTGGAGATGTTCGTGGGCGTGGGCGCCTCCCGGGTGCGGGACATGTTCGAGCAGGCCAAGAAGCACGCCCCCTGCATCATCTTCATCGACGAGATCGACGCCGTGGGCCGCCAGCGCGGCGCCGGCATGGGTGGTGGTCACGACGAGCGCGAGCAGACCCTGAACCAGCTCCTGGTGGAGATGGACGGCTTCGAGGGCAACGAGGGCATCATCGTCATGGCCGCTACCAACCGGCCGGACGTCCTCGACCCGGCGCTGCTGCGCCCGGGCCGCTTCGACCGCCAGGTGGTGGTGCCGCTTCCCGATGTGCGGGGCCGCGAACAGATCCTGCGGGTCCACATGCGCCATACTCCGCTGGCCGATGACGTGGATCCGGCCATCGTTGCCCGCGGCTGTCCCGGCTTCTCCGGTGCCGACCTGGCCAACCTGGTGAACGAGGCGGCGCTCTTCGCCGCTCGGGCCAACAAGCGGCTGGTCCACATGGAGGACTTCGAGCGGGCCAAGGACAAGATCATGATGGGGGCGGAGCGCCGTTCCATGGTCATGTCCGAGGACGAGAAGCGGCTCACCGCCTATCACGAGTCCGGCCACGCCATCGTGGGCCGGCTGGTGCCGGATCACGATCCGATCCACAAGGTGAGCATCATACCGCGCGGCCGGGCGCTGGGCGTGACCCTCTTCCTGCCGGAGGAGGATCGCTACAGCCATACCAAGCAGCGGCTGGAGAGCCAGATCTGCTCGCTCTTTGGCGGCCGGATCGCGGAGGAGGTCATCTTCGGGGCCGAGAAGGTCACCACCGGCGCCTCCAACGATATCCAGAAGGTCACCGAGATCGCCCGGAACATGGTCACCAAGTGGGGTCTGTCCGAGCGGCTGGGGCCGCTGAGCTACGGCGAGGAGGAGGGCGAGGTCTTCATGGGACAGCCCATGTCCCAGTCCAAGGGCTTCTCCGACGATACCGCCCAGGCCATCGACGAGGAGGTGCGCCGGATCGTCGAGGAGAACTACGAGCGGGCCACGCAGATCCTCCGGGACAACGAGGACAAGCTCCACACGATGGCCGACGCCCTGATGAAGTACGAGACCATCGACTCCGGGCAGATCGACGACATCATGAACGGCAATCCGCCCCGGCCGCCGGCCGACTGGCGCGACAACGAGCCGCCGGCCTCCGGTGCCGGCGAGTCGTCCGCCGACGAAGAGGGTGAGTCCTCCGGCGAGGACCGTCCGGACAATCCGCCCCTGGGCGGGCCCGCGGGCCAGCACTGAGGGCGGCGCGACCCCATGAGTGAGCACGAATCCCCCGTGCCGGGCGTCCCCCTGGATCGCCCGGGAGTCATGGGGATCCTCAACGTTACCCCGGACTCCTTCTCCGACGGTGGTCGCCACACCGACGTGGAAGCGGCGCTGGCGAGCGCCGAGACCATGCTCGAGGCCGGGGCCACCATTATCGACGTCGGCGGCGAATCCACCCGCCCCGGCGCCGACCCGGTGGCCGAGGAGGAGGAGCTGCAGCGTGTCGTACCCGTCGTGGAGGCGCTGGTCCAGCGCCTCGGGTGCCCCGTCTCGGTGGACACCAGCAAGCCGGCGGTGATGCGCGAGGTCGTCCGCGCCGGCGCCGCCCTGATCAACGATGTCCGCTCTCTGCGTCAGGAGGATGCCCTGGCCACCGCCGCCGAACTGGAGGTGGCGGTCTGCGTGATGCACATGCAGGGCGAGCCCACCAACATGCAGGACGAGCCCTTTTACCAGGACGTGGTTACGGACGTCATGGAATTCCTGGAGGAGCGGGTCTATGCCTGCGAACGCGCCGGCATCCCACGTGAGCGAATCCTGATCGATCCGGGCTTCGGCTTTGCCAAGGATCTCGGGCACAATCTTACCCTGCTCAAACACCTGGACCGCTTCCAGTCGCTGGGGCTGCCCATGCTGGTGGGGGTTTCCAGGAAATCGATGATCGGTCAGATCCTCGGGCGCAAGGTGGAGGAGCGTCTGCCGGGCAGCCTTGCCCTGGCGGCGCTGGCGGTCTGGCAGAACGCCACCCTCATCCGGGCCCACGATGTCGCGGCCACGGTGGATGCCGTGCGGATGATCGAGGCGGTCCGCAACGCCTGAGGCGCCTGACCCGGACGGGAGGAGTTCGCCTTGGGCGACAGGAAGTATTTCGGCACCGACGGGATCCGCGGCCGCGTGGGCCATCCCCCCATCACCCCCGACTTCGTGCTCCGCCTGGGCTGGGCGGCGGGTCGTGTGCTGGGGGGCGAACACGGCGGCCGGGTGGTCATCGGCAAGGACACGCGAATCTCGGGCTACATGTTCGAGTCGGCCCTGGAGGCCGGCCTGTCCGCCGCCGGGCTGGATACCCACCTGCTCGGACCCATCCCGACCCCGGCCATCGCCTACCTCACGCGGACCCTGCGCGCCCGTGCCGGGATCGTCATCAGCGCCTCCCACAATCCCTTCGATGACAACGGCATCAAGTTCTTCTCCGCCGAGGGGGTGAAGCTGCCCGACGCCACCGAGGAGGCCATCGAGGAGCTCCTGGAGGAGCCCCTGACCACCCGGAACTCCGCCAGCCTGGGCAAGGCCTACCGCGTGCCCGATGCCGCCGGCCGCTATATCGAGTTCTGCAAGGGGACGGTGCCCAACGGCCTCACCCTGGAAGGGCTGCACATCGTCGTGGATTGTGCCCACGGCGCGACCTACCAGGTGGCCCCGGCGGTCTTCTCCGAGCTGGGCGCCCGCGTCACCGCCATCGGGGTGGACCCGGACGGCCTGAACATCAACGAGGGGGTCGGCTCCACGCGGCCGGAGGCCCTTCAGGATGCCGTGCGGCGCGAACGGGCCGACCTCGGTGTTGCCTTCGATGGCGATGGTGACCGCGTGATCATGGTGGATGCCGGCGGCGAGGTCGTGGACGGCGACGAACTCCTCTACATCATCGCCGCCCATCGCCACGGTAACGGTGGCTTTCCCGGCGGGGTGGCCGGAACCCTCATGTCCAACCTCGGCCTGGAGCTGGCCCTGCAGGGCCTGGGCATCCCCTTCCGCCGGGCCAAGGTCGGCGATCGCTATGTCAGCGAGCTGCTGGCCGCCGAGGACTGGCTGCTGGGGGGCGAGACCTCCGGCCACATCATCTGCCGAGACCGGAACACCAGCGGTGACGGCATCATCGCCGCACTCCAGGTCCTCACCGCCCTGGTTGAGCGGGGTGAGACGCTGGAGTCGTTCCGCCAGGGCATGACCAAGCTCCCCCAGACCCTGGTCAACGTCCGTGTGGAACGAATGATCGATGTGCACGCCTCCCCCGCCATCACCGAGGCGGTGGAGTCCGCGGAGGCCGACCTCGCCGACTGTGGTCGCGTCCTCCTGCGGCCTTCCGGTACCGAGCCGGTGGTCCGGGTCATGGTCGAGGGCGAGGACGAGCAGCAGGTGCGCGAGCTGGCGGAGCGTCTGGCCCACGTCGTCCGGGAGGAGGCCGCCGGCGGGGTCGAAAATTGATCTTCGAACCGTGCGGCGGTAAGCTTGCGCCGTTTTTGCAGATGGCGAGGAGGTCTCGATGCGACAGCCGCTGGTTGCCGGCAACTGGAAGATGAATGGGGACCGCGCCACTAACGAGGCGCTTCTCAACGGCATCAAGGCCGGTATCGGGGATGTGGAGCAGTCCGAGGTGGCTGTTTGCGCCCCCTTCGTCTACCTCGCCGATGTCCAGCGTCAGCTGGAGGCTTCGCCCATCCGCTGGGGCTCCCAGGATGTCAGCGCCGAGCCCAAGGGCGCCTTCACCGGCGAGGTCTCCGTGACCATGCTGAAGGACTTCGGCTGCCACTACGCCATCGTGGGCCACTCCGAGCGCCGCTCTCTCCACGGCGAGGACAATGACACCGTGGCGCGCAAGTTCGCCGCGGCGCGCGAGGGCGGCATCCGCCCCATCCTCTGCGTGGGCGAGACCCTGGCCGAGCGCGAGGCGGACACCACCGAGCAGGTGGTGGGTGCCCAGCTCGACGCCGTCATGGACGCGGTGGGCCCCGCCGCGCTGGCCGACGGCGTCATCGCCTACGAGCCGGTCTGGGCCATCGGCACCGGCCATACCGCCACTCCCGAGCAGGCCCAGGCCATGCACGCCTTCATCCGTCAGCGGGTGGCCGACCGGGATGCGGCCACGGCCGACGCCCTGCGGATCCTCTACGGCGGCTCCATGAAGGGCGCGAATGCGGCCGAACTCATGGCCCAGTCCGATATCGACGGCGGCCTCATCGGCGGCGCCTCCCTGGATGCCGACGAGTTCCTTACCATCTGCCGCGCGGCGGGCTAACCGGAGCGAGCATGCTCTATACCATCCTCATTACCGTCCACGTCCTTGCCACCGGCGGGCTCATCGCCCTGGTCCTGATGCAGACCGGCAAGGGCGCGGAGGCGGGAGCTGCCTTCGGCAGCGGGGCCTCGGCGACGGTCTTCGGGGCCCAGGGTTCCGCCTCCTTCCTCACCCGCGGGACGGCGGCCCTGGCCACGATCTTCTTCATTACCAGCCTGAGTCTCGCCTATCTCTCCACCCAGGAGGTGTCGCGCAAGAGCGTCACCGACGAGGTGGATCCGGTACAGCAGGTACCGGCCGGCGAGCAGGAACGTCCACGCCCGGACGAAGGCGCCTCCGACGTCCCCACGCCCACGGAGTAGCGCGGGCGCACACCGGTGGGGGAGATTCCCCTTCCGGTTCGTGTAAAAGTCTGTTTTATAAGAAAAAATTCGATTCCGTCAGGGTTGACAGTTTGTGCGCGCCGCCACTAGACTGCATCGCCATCTTGACGGTTTCGTGAAACGCGCCGGGGCGACCACCCCGACTGTCCGGCAGACCACGAGGGCGCAGCCATGCTGGAGAATTACCTGCCCATCCTCATCTTCCTCGCCATCGGCGTGGTGATGGCGGGGATCATGATCGGCCTCGGCATGGTGCTTGCGCCGCGCCGGCCGGACAGCGAGAAGCTCTCTCCCTACGAGTGCGGCTTCGAGGCCTTCGAAGACTCGCGCATGAAGTTCGACGTGCGCTACTACCTCGTCGCCATCCTCTTTATCATCTTCGACCTGGAGATCGCCTTCCTCTTCCCCTGGGCCGTGGTCCTTGAGGAGATCGGCTGGTTCGGCTTCACGGCGATGATGGTCTTCCTGGGGATCCTGGTGGTCGGCTTCGCCTACGAGTGGAAGAAGGGGGCCCTGGAATGGGAATAGAAGGCGTTCTTGAGAAGGGGGTTGTCACCACCTCGGTGGACAAGCTCGTCAACTGGGCCCGGACCGGTTCCCTTTGGCCCATGACCTTTGGGCTGGCCTGCTGCGCGGTGGAGATGATGCATGCCGGCGCGGCGCGCTACGACATGGACCGCTTCGGCATGCTCTTCCGCCCCAGTCCGCGCCAGTCGGACGTGATGATCGTGGCCGGGACCCTGGTGAACAAGATGGCCCCGGCGCTGCGCAAGGTCTACGACCAGATGCCGGAGCCGCGCTGGGTCATCTCCATGGGGTCCTGCGCCAACGGGGGCGGTTACTACCACTACTCCTACTCGGTGACCCGCGGCTGCGACCGCATCGTGCCGGTGGATATCTACGTGCCCGGCTGCCCGCCGACGGCGGAGGCGCTGCTCTACGGCGTCATGCAGCTGCGCAACAAGATCAAGCGCACCAATACCATCGCGCGCTAGGGCGGGGGCGACCATGAACAGCGAGATTCAGCGACTGGAGGGCCAGCTGCGGCACCACTTCCCCGGCGACGGGGTCGAGGTGGCGCTGGAGCGGGATGAGGTTACGCTGACCCTGCCGCGCACCGAGCTCTTCGAGGGGCTGCGCCGACTCCGGGACGAGGGCGTCTTCGCCTTCGAACAGCTCATCGACCTCTGCGGCGTGGACTATTCCACCTACGGCACCGGCGATAGCGCCGACGAGCAGGAGGGCCGCTGGCAGGGCCCCCGTTTTGCGGTCGTCTACCACCTGCTCTCGCTCTCCCACAATCGGCGACTGCGCGTCCGGACCTTCCTGGACGACGAGATGCCGCTGGTGGATTCGGTAGTCTCCATCTGGTCGGCGGCCAACTGGTTCGAGCGCGAGGCCTTCGACCTCTACGGGATCATCTTCGACGGTCACCCCGACCTGCGCCGGATCCTCACCGATTACGGCTTCGTGGGCCATCCCTTCCGCAAGGACTTCCCGCTTATCGGCACTGTCGAGATGCGCTACGACGAGGACCTCGGTCGCGTGGTCTACGAGCCGGTCTCCATCGAGCCGCGGGTGACGGTGCCGCGTACCATCCGCGACGACCACCGCTACGCCGGCCGTACCGACGAGGAGGGGGCCAGCTGATGCCCGAAATCCGCAATTACACCCTCAATTTCGGTCCCCAGCATCCGGCTGCGCACGGGGTGCTGCGGCTGGTGCTGGAGATGGACGGCGAGACCGTGGACCGGGCGGATCCGCATATCGGGCTGCTCCATCGCGCCACCGAGAAGCTCGCCGAGTCCAAGCCCTTCAACCACTCGGTCCCCTACATGGACCGGCTGGACTACGTCTCGATGATGGCCAACGAGCACGCCTACGTCATGGCCATCGAGAAGCTCACCGGGATCACGCCGCCCCTGCGCGCGCAGTACATCCGGGTGATGTTCGACGAGATCACCCGGATCCTGAACCACCTCATGTGGCTCGGCGCCCACGGCCTGGACATCGGCGCCATGAGTGTCTTCCTCTACTGCTTCCGCGAGCGCGAGGACCTCATGGACACCTACGAGGCGGTCTCCGGTGCCCGGATGCACGCCGCCTACTACCGGCCCGGCGGCGTCTATCGGGACCTGCCCGACCGGATGCCCAAGTACGAGGCCTCCAAGTGGCACAACGATGCCGAGGTCGCGGCCCTCAACGAGACCCGTGAGGGCTCGCTTCTGGACTTCATCGAGGCCTTCACCGAGCGCTTCGACGGGCGCGTGGACGACTACGAGACCCTGCTAACCGAGAACCGGATCTGGAAGCAGCGGACCGTCGACATCGGTATCGTCTCGCCGGAGCGCGCCAAGCAGCTCGGCTTCACCGGCCCGATGCTGCGCGGCTCCGGGATCAACTGGGACCTGCGCAAGCAGCAGCCCTACGAGGTCTACGACCAGCTCGATTTCGACATCCCCGTGGGCACCAACGGCGACAGCTACGATCGCTACCTGGTCCGCGTGGAGGAGATGCGCCAGTCCAACCGCATCATCAAGCAGTGCGTGGAGTGGCTCCGGAACAACCCCGGCCCGGTGATGCTGGATGACCACAAGGTCACGCCGCCGCGCCGGGAGGAGATGAAGGGCGACATGGAGGCCCTCATCCACCACTTCAAGCTCTTCACCGAGGGCTACGCCGTTCCCGAGGGGGAGGCCTATGCCGCGGTGGAACACCCCAAGGGGGAATTCGGGATCTATCTGGTCTCGGATGGCGCCAACAAGCCCTACCGGCTAAAGATCCGTGCTCCCGGCTTTGTCCACCTCTCCGCCCTGGACGAGATGGCGCGCGGTCACATGCTGGCGGACGTGGTGACGCTCATCGGGACCCAGGACATCGTCTTCGGGGAGGTGGACCGGTGAGCGCCGAGAGCAAGCTGGACCTCATCACGCAGGCCTCGCGGGAGGCCATGGACCACTGGATCGCCAAGTATCCGGCGGACTGGAAGCAGGGCGCCCTCATGGCGTGCCTGGAGATCGCCCAGGAGCAGAACGGCGGCTGGTTGAGCGAGGAGCTGGTGGAGGCCGTGGCCGAGTACCTCGGCCTGGAGCCCATCAAGGCCTTCGAGGTCGCCACCTTCTATACCATGTACGACCTGCAGCCGGTCGGGCGGCACAAGATCAGCCTGTGCACCAACATCTCCTGCATGCTCTGTGGCTCCGGCGGGATCGCCGAGCACTTCAAGAGCCGCCTGGGGATCGACTTCGGCGAGACCACCGCCGATGGCCGTTTCACCCTCAAGGAGGTGGAGTGCCTGGGCGCGTGCAGCGGGGCGCCCATGTGCCTCATCGACCATGACTACTACGAGAACCTCACCCCCGACAGGGTGGATTCGATCCTCGACAGCCTCGACTGAGGGCGCGCCGGCGGCGCCGGCCCGGCGAGTGGAGTGAGAGATGGCCAACGAAGTCTGTTACCGGACCCTGGGCGAGGAGAATCCCGGGAGCCTGGAGACCTACCGCAAGCTCGGTGGTTACGAGGTCCTCAAGAAGGTCCTCACCGAGAAGATGTCGCCCGACGACATCATCGCCGAGCTCAAGGCCTCCGCCCTGCGTGGGCGGGGTGGCGCCGGGTTCCCCACGGGCCTGAAGTGGAGCTTCATGCCCCGTAATGCCCCGGGCCAGAAGTACATCGTCTGCAACTCCGACGAGGGCGAACCCGGGACCTTCAAGGACCGGGACATCATGCGCTACAACCCGCATCAGCTCCTGGAGGGGATGGCCATCGCCGGCTACACCCTCGGGGCGAATACGGGCTGGAACTACATGCGCGGGGAGTTCTACGAGCCCTACGAGTGCATGGAGCGCGCCATCGCCGAGGCCGTGGAGGCCGGTTTCCTGGGAGAGAACCTCTTCGGTAGCGGCTTCGACTTCATGGTTCACAACCATCGCGGGTACGGCGCCTATATCTGCGGCGAGGAGACGGCGCTGCTGGAGTCCATCGAGGGCAAGAAGGGGCAGCCGCGCTTCAAGCCGCCGTTCCCGGCGAGCTACGGTGTCTTCGGCCGGCCAACGACCATCAACAATACCGAGTCGCTGGCCTCCATCCCCATGATCCTGAAGAACGGCGGGGAGTGGTTCCACAATCTGGGGAAGCCCAACAACGGCGGGACCAAGATCTTCTCGGTCTCCGGCCACGTGAAGCGGCCCGGGAACTACGAGGTCCCCATGGGGACCCCCTTCGCCGAGCTGCTGGAGATGGCCGGGGGCATCCGGGACGGCCACCAGCTCAAGGCCGTGATCCCCGGCGGGACCTCGACACCGGTGGTCCCCGCCGACGTTATCATGGACTGCGACATGGACTACGACTCGCTGGGCAAGGCGGGGACCATGCTCGGGGCCGGCTCGGTTATCGTCATGGACGACTCCACCTGCATGGTGCGGGCGCTGGAGCGGATCTCCTACTTCTATTACGAGGAGTCCTGCGGTCAGTGCACGCCCTGCCGCGAGGGCACCGGCTGGCTCTATCGCGTGGTCAGCCGGATCGAGAACGGGAAGGGGAAGCAGGAGGACCTGGACCTGCTCTCCGACGTCTCCGGCCGCATCGCCGGCCACACCATCTGCGGTCTGGGTGACGCAGCCGCCATGCCGGTAATGAGCTTCGTCGACCACTTCCGGGACGAGTTCCAGTACCACGTGGACCACAAACAGTGCATGGTGGCCGCCTCCTGACGGCCAGCCAACGGGACGAGACCATGGTGAACATCGAGATCAACGGTACGCCCATCGAGGCCCGCGACGGCCAGATGCTCATCGAGGCGGCCGACGAGGCGGGGATCAACATCCCGCGCTTCTGCTACCACAAGAAGCTCTCCGTGGCGGCCAACTGCCGGATGTGCCTGGTGGAGGTCGAGAAGGCGGCGAAGCCGCTGCCGGCCTGCGCCACGCCGGTCACGGACGGCATGAAGGTCCACACGCAGTCCACCAAGGCGCTGTCGGCGCAGAAGGGGGTGATGGAGTTCCTGCTCATCAATCACCCCCTGGATTGCCCGATCTGCGACCAGGGCGGCGAGTGCGACCTCCAGGAAATGGCCATGGGCTACGGCAAGGGGGTCTCGCGCTTCACCGAGGGCAAGCGCGTGGTCGAGGACCAGGACATCGGTCCCCTCATCGCCACCGACATGACCCGGTGCATCCACTGCACCCGCTGTGTCCGCTTCGGCCAGGAGATCGCCGGTATCCGCGAGCTCGGCGCCACCGGCCGCGGCGAGCACATGGAGATCGGCACCTACATCGAAAAGAGCGTCGATTCCGAACTCTCCGGCAACGTCATCGACCTCTGCCCGGTGGGGGCGCTCACCTCCAAGCCCTTCCGCTTCAATGCGCGGCCGTGGGAGCTGGCGGATCACCCGACCATCGCGCCGCATGACGGCGTGGGCGCCAATATCATCGTGGAGACGCTGCGTCACGAGGTGATGCGCGTCCTGCCGCGGGAGAACGAGGCGGTGAACGAGACCTGGATCGCCGACCGCGAACGGTTCAGCTACGCGGGGCTCCAGCACGAGGACCGCATCACGCAGCCGCTGGTCCGCAACGCGGAGGGCGAGCTGGAGCCGGTGGACTGGAATACCGCCCTCGAGGCGGTGGCCAGCAAGCTCGGCGGCACCCTCAAGGAACACGGGGGCGAGGCCCTTACCACGCTGGTTTCGCCCTCGGCGACCCTGGAAGAGGCCTTCCTCGCCCAGAAGCTCACCCGGGGCCTGGGCAGCGGCAGCGTCGACCATCGCCTGCGGCAGCAGGACTTCTCGGATGATGCGGGGGCACCGCTCTATCCCGGCCTGGGTCGGCCCATTGCCGAGATGGAACGGCTGGATTCCGCGCTGCTGGTCGGTGCCCACCCGCGCAAGGAGCAGCCACTGCTGGGCCACCGCCTGCGCAAGGCGGCCCTGGAGGGCGCCCGCATCGCGAGCGTGGATACCCTGGTTCGTGACCACAACTTCGCCCTGATGGCGGAACTGGTCGACGACGCGCGCCAGATGGCAGCGCACCTCGCCGGCGTCGCCGCCGCGCTCATGGAACAGACCGGCGCCGGTGCCCCCGAGGGCTTCGCGGAGCTCGTTGCGGGCCGTACGACCAGTCCGGAGGAGAAGGCCATCGCCGAGGCCCTGGCTACCGGCGAGCGGCGGCAGGTCCTGCTCGGTCCCACCGCCCTGAATGCACCGGATGGCGGTCGCATCCGGGCGCTGGCCGGCCTGGTGGCCCGTCTGGCCGATGCCCGCCTGGGCTATCTGCCCACCGGCGGGAATAACGCCGGTGCCTGGCTGGCCGGTGCCGTGCCCCATCGGGGCCCGGCCGGGGCGAGTGGTCGCAAGGGGCGGAACGTCGCCGAGGCCACCGCCGAGCCGGGCAAGGCCTGGCTGCTGGTGGACGTGGAGCCGGCGCGGGACCTGGCCGACCCGGCTGCCGCCCGGACCGCCCTGGAGGGCGCCGATGCGGTGGTGGCCGTCGGGCCCTTCGCCGACGAACTGCTCCGCGCGCGGGCGGACATCCTGCTCCCCGGCTCCGCCTATCCGGAGACCGACGGTACCCTCGTCAATGTCGAGGGCCGCTGGCAGGACTTCACCGCGGCGGTGAGCGGGCCGGGCGAGGCGCGGCCGACCTGGAAGATCCTCCGGGTCCTGGGGAACATCCTCAACGTGTCCGGCTTCGACTACACCACCGCGCAGTCCATCCGTGACGAGGTCGCGGGCCTGGTTGGCGACCGCACCCCCGAGCCGCTGCCGAGCTGGCAGGCGCCAATGAACTTGTCACCGGCCGGGGATGGTCTCTGGCGCCTGGGGACCGTCCCGCTCTACGCGGTGGACTCCCTCGTGCGCCGGGCCGAGCCGCTGCAGCACACGGCTGATGCCCGCTTCGACGGGGTCGTTCTCCATCCCGCCGAGGCCCAGCGCCACGGCGTGGCCGAAGGGGAGAAGGTGCGTGTGACTCAGGGCACCGGTGCGGTAACCGTGGAAGTGGTCGTGGACTCGGCGGTGCCGGAGGGCTGCCTGTGGCTGCCCTCCGGTATCCGCGGGACCGAGGGCCTCGGCGCCGCCTTCGGGCCGGCGGACCTGGCGAAGAACTAGAACGCAGGAGTGGGAACCGGATGCTAGAGCTCTTCGACGCCCTCGGGCTTAGTCCTGCCGTACAGACGGTACTGTGGACCGTGATCAAGATCACGGTGCTCCTGGTCCCGCTGATGGTGGCCGTTGCCTACCTGACCTTCGCCGAGCGCAAGGTCATCGGTGCCATGCAGGTACGCACCGGCCCGCTCCATGTGGGTTATCACGGCCTCCTGCAGCCCATCGCCGATGCGCTGAAGCTCATCTTCAAGGAGATCGTGCTCCCGGCCGGGGCCAATCGGTTCCTGTTCATCCTGAGCCCGATCCTCGCCATGGCGCCTGCCCTCGCCGCCTGGGCGGTGGTCCCCTTCGGCCCGGGGCTCATGGTCACGGATATCAACGCCGGGATCCTCTATGTCCTGGCGATCACCTCCATGGGTGTGTACGGCATCATCATCGCCGGCTGGGCCTCGAACTCGAAGTACGCCTTCCTGGGCTCCATGCGGTCGGCCGCGCAGGTGGTCTCCTACGAGATCGCCATGGGCTTCGCCCTGGTGGGCGTGATCATGGCCGGAGGCACCCTGAACATCCCGGACATGGTCCGGGCCCAGGAGGGGAGCCTGCTGCACTGGTTCTGGCTGCCGCTGCTGCCTCTGTTCGTGGTCTATTTCATTGCCGGTCTGGCCGAGACCAATCGCGCCCCCTTCGACCTGGCCGAGGGCGAGTCGGAGATCGTCGCCGGTTTCCACGTCGAATACTCCGGGATGAGCTTCGGGGTCTTCTTCCTCGCCGAGTATGCGAACATGATCCTCGTCTCGGCGCTGACCGCTCTCTTCTTCCTGGGCGGCTGGCTCTCCCCGTTCCAGGGGGTCCCGGTCCTGGAAGGCGCTACCGAGTGGGTGCCGGGGATCGTCTGGATGGTCCTCAAGACCGCGCTTTTCCTCTTCATCTTCCTCTGGGCACGGGCGACCTTCCCGCGGTATCGCTACGACCAGCTCATGCGGCTGGGCTGGAAGGTCCTCATCCCCGTGACCATCGTCTGGCTGGTGGTCCTCGGCCTGTTCATCATGGCCGGGCTCGGGCCCTGGTTCGACGGCGTCTAGCCTCGGAGGCGACCCATGAATGCGCTGAACCGTTTCTTCAAGAGCCTCTTCCTCGTGGAACTCCTCCAGGGGATGCGGATGACCAGTCGGCACATGTTCCGGCAGAAGAAGGTCACCGTCATCTACCCCGAGGAGAAGACGCCGCAGTCCAACCGCTTCCGGGGATTGCACGCCCTGCGCCGCTATCCCAACGGCGAGGAGCGCTGCATCGCCTGCAAGCTGTGCGAGGCGGTCTGCCCGGCGCTGGCCATCACCATCGATTCCGAGGAGCGGGATGACGGTACTCGCCGTACGACCCGTTACGACATCGATCTGTCGAAGTGCATCTTCTGCGGTTTCTGCGAGGAGTCGTGCCCGGTGGATTCCATCGTCGAGACCCGGATTTTCGAGTACCATGCCGAGACTCGCGACCAGCTGTTGAAGACCAAGCAGGAGCTGCTCGCCATCGGCGACAAGTACGAGCAGCAGATCGCCGCCGACCGGGCGCAGGATGCCCCCTACCGGTAACCGTTTCACGCAGTTCGGGAAGACGAATCCATGGCCTTCGAACAGGCGATTTTCTACTTCTTTGCGGCGGTGATGCTGCTCTCGGCAGCGGCCGTCATTACCGTGCGCAATCCGGTCCACTCGGCGCTGTTCCTGGTGCTGACCTTCTTCGCCGCGGCCGGCCTCTGGCTGCTGCTGGAGGCGGAGTTCCTCGCCATCACCCTGGTCCTGGTCTACGTCGGCGCGGTGATGGTCCTCTTCCTCTTCGTGGTGATGATGCTGGACATCAACCTGGCGCCGCTGCGGGAGGGCTTCATCCGCTACCTCCCGGTGGGGGCGCTGGTGGCCATCATGGTCATGGTGATGATGGGGCTGGTGGTCGGGCCGGAGACCTTCGGACTGGACCGCATCGCCGCCCCCGAGCGTGCGCCGGCGGACTACAGCAATACCGCGGAACTCGGGCGGGTCCTCTACACGGTCTACGTCTACCCCTTCGAGATCGCGGCGGTCATCCTGCTGGTGGCCATCGTGGCAGCCATCAGCCTGGCGCTGCGGCACCGGCCGCAGAGCAAGCACCAGAATCCGGATGCCCAGATCGCGGTCCACAAGGCCGACCGGCTGCGCATCCATCGTAACGGCCATTCCGCCGACTGAATCGCCACGACCGGCGTACCCGGAATTACCAGAAACCGCCGCCCGGAGTCGGGCGGCCGAAACGGGGTAGGGAAATGTTAGCGCTGTCCGACTACCTGATCCTGGGGGCGATCCTCTTCGGCCTTTCCATGGCCGGGATCGTCCTCAACCGGAAGAACGTCCTGATCCTGCTCATGTCCATCGAACTCATGCTGCTCGCCGTGAACATGAACTTCGTCGCCTTCTCCCACTTCCTGGGGGATCTGGCGGGGCAGGTCTTCGTCTTCTTCATCCTTACCGTGGCGGCGGCGGAGGCGGCCATTGGCCTGGCCATCCTGGTGGTGCTGTTCCGGAACCGGAACACCATCAACGTTGCCGACCTGGATTCAATGAAGGGATAGCGCCGTGGCGGAATCGATGCAGAACGTCTATCTCGCGATCGTACTGGCCCCGCTGGTCGGTGCCATCATCGCCGGCCTCTTCGGCCGGTTCATCACCCGGTCCGTGGCCCACTGGGTCACGATCCTGGGAGTGGCGGTATCCACCGTGCTCTCGTTCTGGGTCTTCAAGCACCACGTAATGGACGGGGCGCCGGCCTACAACGAGGCGGTCTACACCTGGCTGGTGAGTGACGGGGTCCGGTTCGAGGTCGGCTTCCTGGTGGACAACCTCACGGCGATGATGATGGCGGTGGTCACCTTCGTGTCGCTGATGGTGCACGTGTACACCATCGGCTACATGCACGATGACCCGGGCTACAAGCGCTTCTTCAGCTACATCTCCCTGTTCACCTTCTCCATGCTCATGCTGGTGATGGCGAACAACTTCTTCCAGCTCTTCTTCGGCTGGGAGGCCGTGGGGCTCGTCTCCTACCTCCTCATCGGTTTCTGGTACACCCGGCCCACCGCCATCCACGCCAACCTCAAGGCCTTCCTGGTCAACCGCGTGGGCGACTTCGGCTTCCTGCTGGGGATCGCGGCGGTGCTGATGTATTTCAATAGCGTGGACTATGCCGATGTCTTCGCCGCGGCGCCCTCCATGGCGGGGCTGACCATCGAGGTCATCCCGGGCGTGGAATGGCAGGTGATGACGCTCATCGCCCTCCTGCTGTTCGTCGGGGCGATGGGTAAGTCGGCCCAGGTTCCGCTGCACGTCTGGCTGCCGGACTCCATGGAGGGCCCGACCCCCATCTCCGCGCTCATCCACGCGGCGACCATGGTGACTGCGGGCATCTTCATGGTGGCGCGGATGTCGCCCATCTACGAGCTGTCCGAGGTGGCGCTCGCGGTCGTGCTCATCATCGGCGCCATTACCGCTTTCTTTATGGGGCTGCTGGGCCTCGTACAACACGACATCAAGCGGGTGGTGGCCTACTCCACGCTGTCGCAGCTGGGCTACATGACGGCGGCCCTGGGGGCCTCCGCCTACGCCGCCGGCGTCTTCCACCTGATGACCCACGCCTTCTTCAAGGCGCTGCTCTTCCTGGCCGCGGGCTCGGTGATCATTGCCATGCACCACGAGCAGGACATGCGGCGCATGGGTGGGCTCAAACGCTACATGCCCATCACCTGGGCGACCATGCTCGTCGGCTCGCTGGCGCTTATCGGCTTCCCCGGCTTCGCCGGCTTCTTCTCCAAGGATGCGATTATCGAGGCGGTGCACTACTCGTCGATCCCGGGCGCCGGCCTGGCCTACTGGGCCCTGCTGGCCGGGGTCTTCATCACGGCGCTGTACACCTTCCGGATGTTCTTCCTGGTCTTCCATGGCCAGGAGCGCATGGACCATCACACCAGGGAGCACCTCCACGAATGCCCCTCGGTGGTCACCGTGCCGCTCATCGCACTGGCGGTGCCGTCTGTGGTTATCGGCGGGATCTACGTCGGGCCGATGCTCTTCGGTGACTTCTTTGCCGACGCCATCCACGTCCTGCCGGGCCACGACACCCTGGCCGAGCTGGGCCACCACTACCACGGGGTCTGGAGCTTCGTGGTCCACGGCCTTCAGGGGCCGGCGGTCTGGCTGGCACTGCTCGGGGTGGCCTCGGCCTGGTATCTCTACATGCAGCGGCCGGATCTGCCGGCGCGCATCGCCGAGCGCCTGCGCCCGCTCCACGCCGTCCTGGAGCACAAGTACGGCTTCGACGAGTTCAACCAGGCCGCCTTTGGCGGTGGGGCGCGCGGGCTCGGCCGGCTGCTGTGGAAGGTCGGTGACGTCCGCCTCATCGACGGCCTCCTGGTCAACGGTGTGGCGCGCTCGGTGGGCTGGATGGCCGGCCGTTTCCGGCACGTGCAGTCGGGATTCCTCTATCACTACGCCTTCGCGATGATGCTCGGCCTCCTGGGGCTGTTCATCCTCTTCGTGCTGTAGGCGGGAAGAACCAGCAATAAGGTTATAGCCCATGCTTACTGATCTTCCCCTGCTGAGTCTGGTCATCTGGACGCCCATCATCGGCGGCCTGCTGGTGCTGGCCACCGGTGGCGAGCGCAATGCCCTGGAGTCGAGGGTCCTGGCGCTGCTGGTCTCCCTGGTGACGCTGGGCCTCTCGCTGCCGCTGTGGTTCGGCTTCGACGCCGGGACCGCCGAGATGCAGTTCCAGGAGTTCGCGCCCTGGATCGAGGCGCTGTCCATCAATTACCACCTGGGCGTGGACGGCATCTCCATGCCGCTCATCCTGCTGACGGCGTTCGCGACCCTGCTGGTGGTCATCGCCGGCTGGCAGGTGATCCGGTACAAGCCGGCCCAGTACCTGGGCGCCTTCCTCATCATGGAAGGGCTGATGATCGGGGTGTTCGCGGCCCTGGATGCCATGCTCTTCTACGTCTTCTGGGAGGCGCTGCTCATCCCGATGTTCATCGTCATCGGGATCTGGGGCGGCCCCCGGCGGGTGTACGCCACCATCAAGTTCTTCCTCTACACCTTCCTCGGGTCGGTGTTCATGCTGGTGGCGCTGCTCTACATGTACTTCCAGTCCGGTACCTTCGGGATCCTGGAGTTCCATGCGCTGCCGCTGACCCTGACCGAGCAGATCCTGATCTTCCTGGCTTTCCTCATCGCCTTCGCGGTGAAGGTGCCGATGTGGCCGGTGCATACCTGGCTTCCGGATGCCCACGTGGAGGCGCCCACCGGCGGGTCGGTGATCCTGGCTGCCATCATGCTCAAGCTGGGGACCTACGGGTTCCTCCGCTTCTCGTTGCCCATTACGCCGGATGCCGCCGCCGCCCTGGACGGGCTGATGATCGCCCTGTCCCTCATCGCCATCGTCTACATCGGGTTCGTGGCCCTGGTGCAGCGGGACATGAAGAAGCTGGTGGCCTATTCGTCCATCTCCCACATGGGCTTTGTCACCCTGGGCTTCTTTGTCATATTCGGGATCCACGAGACCACCGGCAGCTGGAACGGGGCAGCCATGGCCATCGAGGGGGCCATGGTCCAGATGATCTCTCACGGCTTCGTCTCCGCGGCGATGTTCCTGGCCATCGGCGTCCTGTACGACCGGCTCCACAGCCGCGAGATCGCCGATTACGGCGGCGTGGTGAACACCATGCCGGTCTTCGGTGCCTTCGCGGTCTTCTTCGCCATGGCCAACGCCGGCCTTCCGGGCACCTCCGGGTTCGTGGGCGAGTTCCTGGTCATCCTGGCGAGCTTCAAGGCCAATCCCTGGTACGCCTTCGCCGCGGCCACCACCCTCATCCTGGGCGCCGCCTACACGCTCTGGATGATCAAGCGGGTGATCTTCGGCCGGGTGACCAACGACGGCGTGGCCGAACTCACGGATATCAACGCCCGCGAGTTCCTGCTCATGGCGATGCTCGCGGTCTTCGTGCTGCTACTGGGCGTCTGGCCGGCGCCCCTGCTGGAAGTGATGCACGCCAGCGTCCACAACCTGCTGGACCACGTGGCCCAGTCCAAGCTGTAAGCGGGAGAGCAACACGACCATGATACTCGATGCTTCCGATTTCCTGACGGCGCTCCCGGAGCTCTTCCTCCTGGGAATGGCGTGTCTCGTCCTGCTTATCGACCTCTTCCTCACGGAACACAGTCGGGCGGTGACCTACCTCCTTTCTCAGGTGGCCCTTGTCGGTGCCGCCGTGCTCACGCTGGGGATGATGGATACCCAGGCGGGAATGGCCTTCAACGACATGTTCATCCGTGACGGCATGTCGGACCTCCTCAAGGCCTTCGTCTATCTCGCGGTCTTCGTCGTCTTTCTCTATGCGCGGCCCTATCTGCGGGATCGGGGCATGCTCAAGGGCGAGTTCTACCTGCTGGGCCTCTTCGCGACCCTGGGCATGATGGTCCTCATCTCGGCGGGGAGCCTTCTGACGGTCTATCTCGGCCTGGAGCTGCTGTCGCTCTCCCTCTACGCGATGGTCGCCATGAACCGGGAGTCCTCCATGGCCTCGGAGGCGGCCATGAAGTACTTCATCCTGGGTGCGATGGCCTCCGGGATGCTCCTTTACGGCATGTCCATGCTCTACGGGGCCACCGGCGAGCTGGAGCTGGCGGCCATCAACGCCGTCATCGCCGCCGGCCAGGCCGAGGGCCTCATCCTCACCTTTGGACTGGTCTTCCTGGTGGTCGGGGTCGCCTTCAAGCTGGGCGCCGTTCCGTTCCACATGTGGATCCCGGACGTCTATCACGGCGCCCCGACCCCGATGACCGTCTTCATCGCCACCGCACCGAAGCTGGCCGCCTTTGCCATGGCCATGCGGCTCATGGTCGACGGGCTCGGGTCGCTGCATGCCGAGTGGCAGGGGATGTTCATCATCCTCGCGGTGCTCTCCATGGGCGTGGGGAACCTCCTTGCCATTGCGCAGAGCAACATCAAGCGGATGCTGGCGTACTCGGCCATCGCCCACGTGGGCTTCATCCTCCTGGGCGTGCTCACGGCGACGGAGTCGGGGTACGCCGCGGCGATGTTCTACACCATCGCCTACTCACTGATGACGCTGGCCGGCTTCGGCATGATCATTCTGCTTTCCCGGGCCGGTCTGGAGGCGGAGCGACTGGAGGACTTCAAGGGGCTCAACGAGCGCAGCCCCTGGTTCGCCGGGATCATGCTCATCGTCATGTTCTCCATGGCCGGGGTGCCGCCCTTCCTGGGGTTCTGGGCCAAGGTGAGCGTCATCCAGGAGGTGGTCGCGGCCGGGATGGTGGAACTCGCCATCGCCGCCGTGGTCTTCTCCATTATCGGGGCGTTCTACTATCTGCGCGTGGTGAAGTTCCTCTACTTCGACAAGCCCGAGGACACCGGGGCGCTGGTTGCTGACAGTGACCTCCGCGCCGTGCTCTCGGTCAATGGCCTGGCCATTCTCGGTCTGGGACTCTTCCCCGGTGCGCTGATGTCCGCCTGTATTGCCGCCTTCGGCGTCCCGGGAGCCTGAGCATGGAACAGACCGTCCTCGTGTGGGCGCTGATAGGAATCGCGCTGGTGCTGGCAAACCTGCCGTGGATCAGCGATCTCTTTTTCTTTGTCTTCGAGCCGCCGGGCGGGCGAAAGGGCGCGTGGTTGCGGCTCGCGGAGTGGTTCGTCTATTACCTGATCGTCGGTGGTCTGGCGCTCGGGGCCGAAAACCGGGCCATCGGCGACATCCATGATCAGGACTGGGAGTTCTACGCCGTGACGCTCTCCCTGTTCGCCGTCTTCGCGGCACCGGCGTTCGTCTGGCGCTACCAGTTCCGCCCGCTGCTGCAGCGCCACCGGGGCTGGAAATGACGTCAGGGGTTGCATTCCGCTCCCTGGAGCGGTAGTATTCTCAATCTCGATTGCGGGGTGGAGCAGTCCGGTAGCTCGTCGGGCTCATAACCCGAAGGTCGCAGGTTCAAATCCTGCCCCCGCTACCAACATAATTGACGCAGGTTTCCATTATGGAGCCTGCGTTTATTTTTGCCCATATGACACCAACTTGCGGGTCCGGCTCCAGGTCGATGGGGCCGGTGACCTCCGAAAGGGTCTGGCGCATCACGTCGGGGTCCACCGACTCCCGGAGGCTATCGGCAAGCGCCTTGAAGCGCTCGCGAGCCCGGGGGAGCAGGGTGGCCACCCCATCCCCGGCCAGACTCTCGGCCGCGGTCAGCTCCTCCTGGGCGGCCTTCACCGTCCGTTCCGCCTGCTCCAGCTCCTCCTTCACCGCCGGTGAGGCGATCCCCTGCCGGATGGCCTGGACCAGGTTGTCGCGCTCGCGCTCGGCCTCCTGGAGCCGCTTGCGGATGGCGGAGGGGTCCGGCTGACTCTCCTCCATGGCCTCCCGGGCCATGTCCATGAAGGTCTCGAAGGACTCCTCGGTGAGCAGATCGTCGCGGATCACGGTCAGCAGCCGCTCCTCCAGATGCTCACGGCGGACCCGGTGGTTGTTGGAGCAGGCGGCCGGCCCCCGGTCCTTGTGCGTCGCACAGCCGTAGTCCCGGGCGCTGACGATGACGTAGCTGGCCCCGCACTCGGCGCAGCGGAGCAGGCCGGAGAAGATGTAGGGGGAGCCGCGGCCGTGGCGACCCGGGCGGCCGCCGCGAGCCCGCTGCCGGGTCTTCTCCTGGACGGCCCGGATCCGGGCCTGCACCCGGTTCCAGAGTTCCGGGGCGACGATCCGGGTCTCCTCGTTCTCGGTGATCACCCACTCGTCCATGGGCCGCTCCCGGCGCTGGCGGCGGCCGGTGACCGGATCCTTTACCCACTGGGAGCGGTTCCATATCTGCTGCCCGTTGTAGAGCGGGTTGATGAGCAGGCCGACGCCGCGCTTGGTGTCGGGCCGGATCGCGGTCTGGCCCCACTGGCGGCCGCGAGGGCCGGGGACACCCCGGCTGTTCAGCTCGGAAGCGATCCGACGCGGGCTCCAGCCGTCGGCGTAGCGCTCGAAGATCCAGTTCACCCACTCGGCCTCGTCGGGATCGATCTCCCGCACATGGCCCTTGTCGGTCTCCCGGGAGCGATAGCCGTAGGGGAGGCCGCCGGCGCTGTAGCCGGACAACGCCTTGCCGGTGAGCCCCCGGTGGGTCTTCTCGGCCAGGTCATCCAGGTACAGCTCCGACATGAGCCCGCGCAGGCCCACCTCGATCTTGTGGCCCCGGCGGTCGGTGTCGGTGCCGTCGGACACGCCGATGAGGCGCACACCCCAGTACCGCAGCATCCGCGTGGCCTGGGCCGTCTCCACCTGGTCGCGGGAGAGGCGGGAGAGGTCGTCGACCAGGAGGATGTCGAAGACGCGCTCCTCGGCGTCGGCGAGCATCTTCTGGTAGCCGGGCCGGTCCCGCAGGGAGCCGCTGACGGCCTCGTCGGTGTAGGGGGTCGGCGCCGGCCACCCCTGCTGCTGGGCGTAGCGCTCGCAGTTGCGGAGCTGGTCCTGGATGGAGCTGGCGTTCTGCTGCTCGGAGCTGTAGCGGCAGTAGGCCGCGATCCGGAGGGTATGCTTCATGGCGTGTGCCTTCCGTGTGGGCTGCTGTGCTCCTTCCCGGGCACTGGATGACCAAGGGGTCGGCCCGACCGGCGGCGCGGATTCCTGGCCGCCTCGCGGTTGCTCACAAGGGATGATAACCGGGGCGGTCGAGAGGGCGGTAACGGGCGCCGGAAAGATTGCGACAGACCGTGAACTCTAAAGGCATGGTCGTTACGCTGGCTCATGAGTCAAGCCGAGCTTGATTCCCCCGGAACCGAAGAACCGCCATGCCTGCAAAGACCGCCAAGGAGTTCATGAAGCGCCACTGGGACCGCACGGTGCCGGTGGATGTGGACGCGCTCGCCCATGCTGCCGGGGTGCGCGTGAAGCCTGTCCAGTCCATCCCCGGAGCCGACAGCGCGAGCGGCTGCTACGAGGTCGATGCGGGCGGGGAGGGCACCATCCGGTATGTGTTAAGCGAGCCGCTGGTCCGCCGACGCTTCATTACGGCGCATGAGCTGGGCCATCACGTCCTGGGTCACGCCAGCAGCAAGGAAACCGTCTTCCGGGACGACCCCAGCCATTTTTCCAGCCACGCGACGGACCCACGGGAGCGCGAGGCTAACCAGTTCGCCGCCGAAGTGCTGATGCCGGAGCTGGCGATTCGGTACTTCATCCAGGAGAAGGGCATCACGGACCTGGCCGAGCTGGCCAGGAAGATGCAGGTCTCCCAGGTTGCCATGAAATACCGCCTCAAGAATCTGGGATGGCTGACGTAGACTCCACGGAACCGGATGATCTCTCCGAGGGGCAGCTCCCTGAAGGAGAAGTCAGGCTCTGGGATTTCGAGATCAGCGAGCGAACGGAGCTTCTTGAGCAGCGACGGATCCTGTTCCGAAGTATCGGTGGTATCGTCGTCGTGATGCTCCTGGCGCTGCTGTGCTACATCTTCCTCGGAACGGCGACCTCGACGAGCGAGCGGGTCACCATCGTCGTGGTACTGGCTGCCATCCCGACGGTGCTCGCCCTGGCCCTTCTCCGGTATGTGTTCGCCCGGAATGCCCAGGACCAGAATCAGCGCGACGACACCACACCGATCCAGGCTTTGGCCCGGGAGCTGGTGGCTCTTCTTCCAGGGAAGAGCTGAAGGCTCTACCCCAAGGCCCTCTGTTACACCCTCCAAGATCGTCTTGCCCGCTGGCATCAGGTACGCGGGTCTAGATGTCATGTCCCTGCCAGTGCACTGGCCAACGGTGCCAGGCCCGGCGGCGAGTGGGAACGGCCCTGGCCAAGGGGCTGCCGCTGGAGTCCAGGGGCCGTCGCTGCGCGCACACCAGATCCTAACTGGTTGGGGGGAAGCGCTAACCGCGCTCCACCCCCGCCATGCGGGGCTTTTAGGTGGGCGGCCATGGTAAAGTCGGTTAACCGCTATCCGCCCCGTCATGGGGACCTCCGCCTCTCGCAAGGGTCGCGACCCTGGTGAGCTGATGCGTGCCCCCGGCGTGACGGGTGCAGACGGGACTGCGGATGCCCCCTTGCGGGCCTGCTCTCGAAGGACTCCTCGGGCGGGTCCGGCGCCCTGGGCACGGTCAGCAGAGTAGGCGCACGGCGGGCCCGGTGGCTGTCGGAGCCGGCAGCCGGGAGCCATATGCGCGAGCGCTTCGTTCACTCGATGGCGTAGATGGACTTGTCCCACGAGCCAATGTAGACGGTGCCATCGGGCCCAATGGCCGGCGAGGAGAAGGAGACATCGCCAATCTGGTCGACTCGCCATTTCTCGCCGCGGTTTTCGGGATCCAGGGCGTAGAGGCCGGAAGTATTAGAGCCGAGGTAGATAGTTCCATCCGCTGCGATGGCCGGCGAAGAGCGGTTCGTGTTCCCCGTGGTGTGGCGCCACTCTTCCTCGCCGGTATCGGGATCGACGGCGTAGAAGTTACCGCCGCTGGACCCGACATAGATGGTGCCGTCGGCTGCGACAGCCGGGGATGAAAGAATCCCCTCTCCCGTGGCAAAGCGCCATTGCTCAGTGCCGTCCTCGGGATCGAGGGCGTACAGGTTGTGGTCGTTGGATCCGAAGTAGACCGTGCCATCGGGGCCGATGGCCGGTGCGGACTGGACATCGTCGCCGGTCTTGAACCGCCACCGCTCCTGCCCGTCCTCGGGGTCGAGGGCGTAGAGGTGGCCATCATCGGAGCCGACATAGATGGTGCCGTCCGCTCCCTGGGTGGGTGAGGAGAAGATCGGATCACCCGTCTCGACCTTCCACTCCACGTCGCCGCTTTCGGGATCCAGGGCGTAGAGGTGGTGGTCGGTCGAACCGATGTAGACCGTACCGTCGGCGCTTACCGCCGGGGAGGCGAGAACCGAATTATCGGTCTCGAAGGACCACTCTTTGTCGCCAGTGTCGGGGTCTAGGGCATAGACCTTGTTGTCATAAGAGCCGATATAGATAGTCCCGTCGGCGCCGATGGCCGGGGAGGACCGAACCGCGCCGCCGGTGCCAAAAGACCACTTCTCGGAGCCGTCGTCGGGGTTCAGGGCGTAGACGTGGTCATCGTCCGAGCCCACATAGACCGTTCCATCGGGACCGACGGCCGGCGAGGACCACACCAGATCGCCAGTGGAGTATTCCCACTTGATGGTGTCCTGAGCCCCTTCGGCATCCGCACTCTGGCTCTGTCCGGTTCGCTGGCGGTTGCCGCCAAAGGTGGACCAGACGGCGGCGCTCTTGAACTTCGTCTCGGTGCTCGCCGTCGCGGTGAGATCGTCGCTGTCGGTAACGATGCCCTCCAGGAGGTAGCGACCGCCCATGGCCATTTCGGGCGCGGTCCATTCCCATTCCTCACCCTGGTTGGAGGCGCCGAGGGTGCCCCCGATCCGATAATCGTAGGTCAGGTCCCGGCCGTCGCGGTTGTAGGCGTCCACGGTGAATGTGGCGGTGTCGCCAGCCTCCTTCGGCAGCGGGTCGACCTGGAAGGACTCGATGGCTGGCCCCCGAGTCGCGATCTCGATGGCCGCCTTCGCGCAGCGTTCATCCTCGTCACAGGCATACGTCACGACCTCCCCCTGGGCAGCCTGCTTCTTTGGTGCGGTGAGGGTGATGGAGCTGGTGCTGCTGTCGGGGCCGGACCAGCCCGCCGGAGGGAACCAGTCGTAGTCGAGGCTCTGCCCGTCAGTACGTTCGGAGTCCACCGAGACGGTTACCTGGCCGCCCGGGAGAATGGGTGCACCCTCGGCGGAGATGTCGGAGATGGTCGGGGCACTGTTCCCCTCGGAGCTTGAATCCGAGTCCTCGCAGCCGGTCAGCCCGCCCAGGGCGGAGAGCAGGCCGGCAGTGGTAAGAAGAAAAGTGAGGGGAGCCGGCATAGCTTGGAATGCGCTCTTCGGGTTCATGGCGTCCGGTCCGCTGTCTCGGTTGTGGTTGGTGGTCGGGCGCCTAGCTTTTCGCCGAGTCCGGCGGGTTGCAGGGCACCCGCCCCACCGCCCACTCCGGCAAGGTGGCCCCTCGGCCCGCCCTGGACCGCTTCGTCATTCGATGGCGTAGACCTTGGTGTCGTAGGAGCCCACGTAAACGGTGCCGTCGGCGCCGATGGCCGGGGAGGACCAGACTGAGTCGCCGGTCTTGTAGGCCCACTCTTTGTCGCCAGTGTTGGGGTCGAGGGCGTAGACGTTGCCGTTGTTGGAGCCCACGTAGACGGTGTCGTCGACGCCGATGATCGGGGAGGACTTGATCCAGTCGCCGGTATCGTAGGCCCACTGCTCGGAGCTGTCGCCGGGGTCGAGGGCGTAAACCTTACTATCATCTGAGCCTACGTAGACGGTGCCGTCGGCGCCGATGGCAGGGGAGGAATCGACCCAGTTGCCGGCCTCGAAGACCCAATTCTTATTGCCCTTGGCCCCCTCGGCATCCGGAGTGGGCCACCCTCGCCCGGAGCGCTGGCGGTCGCCGCCGAAGGCGGGCCAGGCGGAGGCACCCTTCATGGTAGTTTCGACGCCAGCGGTGGCGGTGAGGTCGTCGCTGTCGGTGACGATGCCCTCCAGGAGATAGCGTCCGCCCATGGCCATTTCGGGCGCGGTCCATTTCCATTCAGCACCCTCCTTGGAGGCGCCCAGGGTGCCGCCGATCCGGTAGTCGTAGGTCAGCTCCGCCCCGTCGCGGTTGTAGGCGTCAGTGGTGAAGGTGGCGGTATCGCCCTCTTTCCCCGGGAGCGGGTCGACGTCGAAGGATTCGATGGCCGGGCCCTGGGTGGCTACGGTTACCTCCGAGGAGGTGCTGCCGGCGCTGTTTTCCACCGTGACCGAGATCGTCGCCTCGGCGGCCTGGTCGACCGGGGCGGTGAGGGTGACCGATTCGGTGCCGCTGTCGCTGCCGGAGTCTGACCAGTCCTCGGGGAGGTCCCAGTCGTGTTCGAGGGCGTCGCCCTCGGCCTCCACCGAGACGGTAACCTGCCCGCCCGGGAGGATGGGGGAGTCCTCCGCTGAGATGTCGGAGATGGTCGGGGTTCTGGTTTCTTCCGAGTCAGAACTCTCCGAATCCTCGGACGTGGACTCCGCCGCCGTGGTGTCGCCGGCGTTTTCGTCGTCGCAACCGGTCAGCCCGCCCAGGGCGGCGAGCAGGCCGGCGGTGGCGAGGAGGTGGCTTAGGGTGCGGCTCAGGGGAGTGCTGTCCGGGCGGTGCATGGGCGTCCTTATGACGGGGTGTTGTCGGGTCGCGAAGGAATCTACCAACCGCAATAAGGGAAACGGTATCGGTGCGAGGCGGCACGGCGGGGAGGGTGCGCAAGATTTGGCCAATGCTTGCCCGCAAGTGATGGGGCCAAGATGCGGACCGTCGTCCGTATCCTGGACGTGCCTCACGCGTGAAGTGCGCGGGCGGGACTGCGTATAGCCCCTCGCGTTGTGGTTCATGGCTGAAAAGAGTTGACCCAGCGGGCGCTGGCGGGCATGATCAGCGGGCTACGGACATCGAGCGAACGGGCCGATGACGTAGGCGGCCAGCGCCGCGCCGGTAACAGGTTCCCCTGGATGGGGTCAGTCCTGCTTCCCTCGGGTTCGCAGCGCTGGACTACGGGTTGTTCATGGTAGGGGCATCCAGCCAGATTTCGAGGGCTGGATCGGCGGTCGCAACTTGTGTGCGTAGCCTGACCCCCGCTACCATATTCGTAACTCGAGGCCCCGCATGGGGCCTTTTTTGTAGGCACCACCGACGGGCGGTGCGGTTCGACGTGGGCCGAAAGGGCCCATTTTTGTTTGGGCGACAATAGTGCGACAGGCGTCGGAAGCAATCCGGGCAGTAGTGGAGCCGGCCGTGGCCGGCCTCGGTTATGAGTGCGTGGGCGTGGAGTTCACGGGTTCCAAGCGCCGGGTTCTTCGTATCTATATCGATGCCCCTGAGGGGGTCGGTATCGACGACTGTGAGCAGGTCAGCCATCAGGTCAGCGCCGCCCTCGATGTCGAGGACCCCATCCGCGGCGAGTATCATCTGGAGGTCTCTTCGCCCGGGCTGGACCGGCCGTTGTTTACGGCCGACCAGTTCCGGCGCTTTGTCGGCGAGGAGATCCGCTTCCGGCTGGTGGTCCCGGACGAGGAGGGGCGGCGCAAGTTCCGCGGCCGCCTCCTCGGGATCGAGGGCGAGACGATCGAGGTGGAGGTCGAGGGCGAAAACCGCCACTTCGATCTGGATACGGTGGAGACGGCGCGGCTGGTGCCGGCCGAATGAGACGGGGACATCCCCGGAGGAATCCGGGGTCAAGCAGAGGCAGGGTATGAGCAAAGACATCTTGCTGGTGGTGGACGCGGTCTCCAACGAGAAGGGCGTCGACAAGGAAACCATCTTCGAGGCCATCGAGATGGCCCTGGCGACCGCGACCCGGAAACGCCACGGTGGCGACGTCGATATCCGCGTGGCGGTGGACCGCCGCAGCGGGGACTATGCCGCCTACCGCCGCTGGCAGGTGGTCGAGGACGATGCCGTCGAGGCGCCGGAGCGCGAGATCACCTACAGCGCCGCCCAGGAATACGAGCCCGGTATCGAACTCGGCGGCTTTATCGAGGACGAGGTGGAGCCCGAGGAGTTCGGGCGCATCGCGGCCCAGACCGCCAAGCAGGTCATCGTACAGAAGGTGCGCGAGGCCGAAAGGGCCAAGATCGTCGACGAGTACGCCCACCGCAAGGGCGAACTCATCCACGGCCGGGTCAAGCGGGTGGAGCGGGGCAACGTCATTCTCGAGATCGAGGGGGCGGTGGAGGCCATCGTCCCGCGTGAGGAGACCATCCCGCGGGAGTCCATCCGTACCGGTGACCGCCTGCGCGGCTACCTCAAGGATGTGCGCCACGAACCCCGCGGCCCGCAGCTCTTCGTGAGCCGGACCGACCCGCAGTTCATCATCGAACTCTTCCGTCTGGAGGTCCCGGAGATCGGCGACGGCATCATCGATCTGCTGAGCGCCGCCCGGGATCCGGGCAGCCGCGCCAAGATCGCCGTCCATACCCGGGACCAGCGCATCGACCCGGTGGGTGCCTGTGTCGGCATGCGCGGCTCCCGGGTCCAGGCCGTCTCCAATGAACTCAACGGCGAGCGGGTGGATATCGTCCTGTGGGACGAGAACCCGGCCCAGTTCGTCATCAACGCCATGTCCCCGGCGGACGTGGTCTCCATCGTGGTGGACGAGGATGCGCACAGCATGGACGTCGCCGTGGCCGAGGAGCAGCTCTCGCAGGCCATCGGCCGCGGCGGCCAGAACGTCCGGCTCGCCTCCGAGCTCACCGGCTGGGAGATCAACGTCATGTCGGAGGAGGATGCCCAGGAGAAGAGCGAG
This sequence comes from Thiohalospira halophila DSM 15071, assembly GCF_900112605.1. Lineage (NCBI taxonomy): Bacteria > Pseudomonadati > Pseudomonadota > Gammaproteobacteria > Thiohalospirales > Thiohalospiraceae > Thiohalospira > Thiohalospira halophila. The sequence continues at coordinate 28,221 of NZ_FOMJ01000010.1, read as the reverse complement.
CGCGAGGCTGCCGAGCTCCTGGCGCTGTTCACCGACAGCATGGACGTGGACGAGGAAGTTGCCGAGATCCTGGTGCGGGAGGGCTTCTCCAGTCTGGAGGAGGTCGCCTACGTACCGGTCTCGGAGATGGTGGAGATCGAGGAGTTCGACGAGGATATCGTCAACGAGCTGCGCGAGCGCGCCCGCGACGCCCTCCTGACCCGCGCCATCGCCGGCGACGAGCCGGCCGGTGGCCAGGAGCCCTCCGAGGAGCTCCTGAACATGGAGGGGATGGATGAGGAGCTGGCGCAGAAGCTGGCGGCTCAGGGCATCTGCACCATGGAGGATCTGGCGGACCAGGCCGTGCCGGACCTGCTCGAGGTCGAAGGCCTGGATGAAGAGCGCGCGGGTCAGTTGATCCTCGCCGCCCGCGAGCCCTGGTTCGCGGAGCAGCCGCAAGAATCGTGAACGGAGAGTGTGCATGTCGGAAATGACCGTCAAAGATTTCGCCCAGCAGGTCGGCGTCCCGGTGGACCAGCTCCTGGAGCAGTTCGAGGCCGCCGGCATCGAGGCCCGTAGCGCGGAAGACACGGTCAGCGAGGAGGACAAGGGCAAGCTCCTGACCCATCTTCGCTCCAAGCGGGAGGGGGAGGAGTCCGACGGTACGCCACGGAAGGTCACCCTCAAGCGCAAGAAGACCAGCGAGCTGCGCCAGGGTGGCGGCAAGGGCGTGACCGTCGAGGTCCGCAAGAAGCGCACCTACGTCAAGCGCTCCGCCATCGAGGAAGAGGAGCAGCAGAAGCGCGAGGCCGAGGAGGCCGAGCGCGCGAAGGCGGAGGAAGAGGAGCGCAAGCGGCGCGAGGCCGAGGAGGCCGAGCGCGCCGCGGCCGAGACCCCCGAGCCGGAGGAGGCCCCGGCCGAAACCGCCGAGGAGGCTCCGGAAGAGCCGGCCGAGCCGCAGCTGACCCCGGAGGAGATCCAGCGTCAGGCGGAGGAAGAGGCCCGCCGCAAGGAGGAAGAGGCGCGCAAGGAGGCGGAGCGGCGTGCCGAGGAAGAGCGCGAGCGGCGCGAGGCCGAGAAGGAGAAGCCGCTGGAGAACACCGGCAGTGGCAAGCCCGGAAAGGGCGGCAAGGGTGGCAAGGCCGCGAAGGGCCGCACCCAGCAGAATCAGAAGGGTGGTCGCCGCAAGGGTGGCCGCCGCGGTGGCCGCGAGGAGTCGACCGAGCACGGCTTCGAGAAGCCCAGCAAGCCGGTCATCCGTGAAGTGGAGATCCCCGAGACCATTACCGTGGGCGACCTGGCCCAGCGCATGTCGGTCAAGGCGGCCGAGGTCATCAAGTTCATGATGAAGATGGGCAACATGGTGACCATCAACCAGTCTCTGGACCAGGATACCGCCTACCTGGTGGTCGAGGAGATGGGCCACAAGCCCAAGCTGGTCAAGGAGAACGAGCTCGAGGAGTCCCTGCTCGCGGAGGCCAGCCAGGCCGAGGGCGAGCAGGTCCACCGGGCGCCGGTGGTCACCGTCATGGGCCACGTCGACCACGGCAAGACCTCGCTGCTCGATTACATCCGCCGCACCAAGGTGGCCTCCGGTGAGGCGGGGGGTATTACCCAGCACATCGGCGCCTACCACGTCGAGACCGATCGCGGCATGGTTACCTTCCTGGACACCCCGGGCCACGAGGCCTTTACGGCCATGCGTGCACGCGGTGCGGACGCGACGGATATCGTCGTCGTGGTGGTTGCCGCGGACGACGGCGTCATGCCTCAGACCAAGGAGGCCATCGAGCACGCCCGGGCCGGCGGTGTCCCGATCATCGTGGCCGTCAACAAGATCGACAAGGAGGGCGCCGATCCGGACCGGGTGAAGAACGACCTGGCCCAGATGGATGTCATCCCCGAGGACTGGGGCGGCGAGACCATGTTCGTCCACGTCTCCGCTCTCGACGGTCAGGGTGTGGAGGACCTCCTGGACTCCCTGCTCCTGCAGGCCGAGGTCATGGAACTCTCCGCGGTGGCCGATGGCCCGGCCCGCGGGCTCGTCATCGAGTCCCGTCTGGACAAGGGCCGCGGTCCGGTGGCCGACATCCTGGTCCAGTCCGGGACGCTGAACCGGGGCGACGTCATCCTCGCCGGCAATGAGTACGGCCGCGTTCGCGCCATGCTCAACGAGGCCGGCGAGAATATCGACAAGGCCGGTCCCTCCATGCCGGTGGAGGTCCTGGGCCTCTCCGGTACGCCCACCTCCGGTGACGAGGTCATCGCGGTGGAGGACGAGCGCAAGGCGCGCGAGGTGGCCGAGGGCCGTCAGGCCCGCGAGCGCGAGCACAAGCTGGCGCGCCAGCAGGCCGCCAAGCTGGAGAACCTCTTCACCAACATGAAGGAGGGCGAGGTCCCGACCCTCAACCTGGTGGTGAAGGCGGACGTCCAGGGCTCGGTGGAGGCCATCGTCGATGCGGTGCAGAAGCTCTCCGGCGAGGAGGCCCAGGCCAAGATCGTCTCCTCCGGCGTGGGCGCGGTGACCGAATCCGACGTGAACCTGGCGCTGGCCTCCGAGGCCATCGTCATCGGCTTCAATGTCCGTGCGGATGCCTCGGCCAAGAAGCTGGTCCAGGAAGAGGGCGTCGACCTCCACTACTACAGCGTCATCTACGACCTGGTGGACGAGGTCAAGCGGGCCATGTCCGGCATGCTCTCCCCCGAGGTCAAGGAGGAGATCGTCGGCACCGCCGAGGTGCGCGATGTCTTCCGGTCGCCCAAGTTCGGCGCCATCGCCGGCTGCATGGTTACGGAGGGCGTGGTTCGCCGTCAGAACCCCATCCGCGTCCTGCGCGAGAACGTCGTCATCTACGAGGGCCAGCTGGAATCGCTGCGCCGCTACAAGGAGGACGTCAACGAGGTCCGGCAGGGTATGGAGTGCGGGATCGGCGTCAAGAACTACAACGACGTGCGCGAAGGGGACCAGATCGAGGTCTACCACCGCGTCGAGGTCGAGCGCAGCCTCTGACCCATGGCGCGTGAATACGGTCGTAACCGGCGCATGGGCGACCAGCTCCAGCGGGAGCTGGCCGATCTCGTGCGCACCCAGGTCAAGGATCCCCGTGCCGAGGGCGTGACCATCTCCGAGGTGGACGTGTCCCCGGACATGCGCAATGCCCGGGTCTACATCGCCCGTCTCGGCGGTGAGGCCGAGGCCATCGAGGAGGCCGTGGAGGCCCTCTCCGGGGCCGCCGGCTTCCTGCGCCGCGAGCTCGGCCGGCGCCTACATGCCCGCCGCATCCCGGAACTGCGCTTCCGCGCCGACACCAGCTTCGACCGTGCTGCCCACCTCTCACGCGTCATCGACGATGCGGTCTCCCGTGATCGCGGCGATGACGATGAGCCCGACGAACAGTCCTGAACCGGAGGTAGTACGTGGGGCGTTCCCGCAAGAAGGGCCGGGATATCACCGGCATCGTGGTCCTGGACAAGCCGAAGGGGTATGGCTCCAACCAGGCCCTGCAGGAGGTCCGGCGGCTCTTTGATGCCCGCAAGGCCGGCCACACCGGAAACCTGGACCCCATGGCGACGGGCGTCCTGCCCATCTGCCTGGGCGAAGCGACGAAGGTCTCGGCCTTCCTCCTGGACGCCGACAAGGGCTACCGCGGAACGATCCGGCTCGGGAGCCGGACCGACACCGGGGATGCCGAGGGCCAGGTGGTGGAGACCGCGCCGGTCCCGAACCTGGACACGGCGACGGTCGAGGCCGTGCTGGAGCGATTCACCGGGACCATCGAGCAGATCCCGCCCATGTACTCCGCGGTCAAGCAGGGCGGACAGCCGCTCTACAAGCTCGCCCGCGAGGGGGAGGAGGTGGAGCGCAAGCCCCGCTCCATCACCATCCACGGCCTGACCCTCCTGGGGCTGGAGGAGGGGGCCGTGGTCCTGGATGTGCAGTGCAGCAAGGGAACCTACGTGCGGACCCTGGCCGAGGAGATCGCCGCCGAGCTTGGGACCGTGGGCCACCTGGAGGCGCTTCAGCGCACCCGGGCGGGCCCCTTCCGGCTGGACCAGGCGGTGACCCTGGAGTCCCTGCGGGAGACCGCCGAGCAGGGGCTGGAGGCGCTGGACGCACGGTTGCTGCCGGCGGAGACCGGCCTCGAGGACTGGCCGGAGGTGCGCCTGTCGGCCACCTCGGCCCGGTACATCCGGCAGGGCCAGGCGGTCATGGTCCCCAATGCGCCCGTGGACGGCTGGGTCCGCCTCTTCGAGGGGGAACAGGCCTTCCTGGGCATCGGCTGTGTCCTCGACGATGGGCGCGTGGCGCCCAAGCGGCTTTTGAACGCGGCCTGAACCTTGTCGGGTCCGGCCGGGCCCGGTATGATCCACAGGCTTTACGAACAGCGAATTCCATCGGGAGTGGCGTCACATCATGTCTCTGAGTGCCGAAAAGAAGAGCGAGATCGTCCGTGAATTCGGACAGGGCGAAGCGGATACCGGGTCCACCGAGGTCCAGGTTGCGCTTCTGACCTCGCGCATCGAGGAGCTCTCCTCGCACTTCAAGACCCATCACAAGGATCACCATTCCCGCCGCGGTCTGCTCAAGATGGTCAGCAAGCGCCGGCGCCTGCTGGACTACCTGCGTCGGCAGGACGTCGAGCGCTATCGCAACCTGATTCAGCGCCTGGGCCTGCGCCGCTAAGCGCCCGCCATGAGCGAAGCCCCCCAGTCCGTGCGCAGGGAGATCCGCTATGGCGACCACGACCTGGTCCTCGAGACCGGCGAGGTCGCCCGCCAGGCCGACGGTGCCGTCATGGTCTCCATGGGAGACACCGTCGTCCTGGTCACCGCGGTGGGACGACCCGAGGCCGACCCCGGCCGGGACTTCTTCCCGCTGACGGTCAATTACCAGGAGCGGACCTATGCCGCCGGGCGCATCCCCGGCGGCTTTTTTCGTCGAGAGGGCCGGCCCAGCGAGAAGGAGACGCTGACCTCCCGGCTCATCGACCGCCCCATCCGGCCGCTCTTCCCGGACGGCTTCACCCACGAGGTCCAGGTCATCGCCACGGTGATCTCCCTAGACCCGGAGGTGGACCCGGACATCCCCTCGCTCATCGGCGCCTCCGCCGCGCTGGCGCTCTCCGGGCTCCCCTTCCAGGGGCCCATCGGCGCCGCTCGGGTGGGCTATAGCAACGGCGAGTACCAGCTCAATCCGGCCTTCTCCGCCCTGGAGGAGTCGGACCTCGACCTGGTGGTGGCGGGGACGGACAGCGCCGTGCTGATGGTGGAATCTGAGGCCTCCGAGCTCTCCGAGGAGACCATGCTCGGGGCGGTGATGTTCGGCCACCGCGCCATGCAGCCGGTGATCGAGGCCATCCGCGAACTGGCCGCCGAGGCGGGGCGCCCGGCCTGGGACTGGCAGCCGGCGGAACGGGATACCGATCTCGACCGGGCCGTGGCCAGCGCCGCCGAAGCGCGGCTTGCCGAGGCCTACGGCCTGGCGGACAAGCAGGAGCGCTCGGCCCGGCTGCGCGAGGTTCGCGCCGCCGTGGTGGACGAACTCGCCGGCGACGGCGACGAGGGCCATGAGGCCGGGGCGGTGAAGGAGGCCCTGGGGGCGCTGGAGAAGCGGCTGGTCCGGGGCCGGATCCTAGCCGGTGAGCCCCGCATCGACGGGCGCGACCTCACCGGTGTACGGCCCATCACCATTCGCACGGGCCTGCTGCCGCGGACCCACGGCTCGGCCCTGTTCACGCGGGGCGAGACCCAGGCCATGGTGGTCACCACGCTTGGCACCAGCCGGGATGCGCAGACCATCGATGCCCTGGAGGGGAAGTATGAAGACAACTTCATGCTCCACTACAACTTCCCCCCCTACTGCGTCGGGGAGACCGGCTTCGTCGGCAGCCCCAAGCGCCGGGAGATCGGCCACGGCCGCCTGGCACGGCGCGGGGTGAGCGCTGTGCTGCCGAAGCAGGACGACTTCCCCTATTCCATCCGGGTAGTCTCGGAGATCACCGAGTCCAACGGCTCCAGCTCCATGGCCAGCGTCTGCGGCACCTCGCTTTCGCTCATGGATGCCGGCGTCCCGGTCAAGGCACCGGTAGCCGGGATCGCCATGGGCCTCATCAAGGAGGGAGAGGACCACGCCGTCATCTCCGACATCCTGGGGGACGAGGACCACCTGGGCGACATGGACTTCAAGGTCGCCGGCACCAACGAGGGCGTCACCGCCCTGCAGATGGACATCAAGATCGACGGCATCACCGAGGCCATCATGGAATCGGCCCTGGAGCAGGCCCGTTCCGGGCGCCTCCATATCCTCGGCGAGATGAATGCCGTCCTCGCGGCCCCGCGCCAGGACATGTCCTCCCACGCCCCGCGCTACATCACCATGCACATCAATCCGGCCCGGATCCGGGATGTCATCGGCAAGGGCGGGTCGGTCATCCGCGGCATCACCGAGGAGACCGGGGCCAACGTGGAGGTGGATGACGACGGCACGGTCCGGATCGCCTCCACCGAGCGCGATGCCGCCGAGGAGGCGCGCCGCCGGATCGAGGAGCTCACCGCCGAGGTGGAGGTGGGCAAGGTCTACGAGGGCCGGGTCGCCAAGATCATGGACTTCGGCGCCTTCGTGACCATCCTCCCGGGCCGGGACGGCCTGGTCCACATCTCCCAGATCTCCGATGAGCGCGTCCAGGACGTCAACGACAAGCTCAGCGAGGGGGAGAACGTCCAGGTGAAGGTCCTGGAGGTGGACAACCAGGGCCGCATCCGGCTGTCCATGAAGGCGGTGGGCAAGGAGTAACGGCGTGGGCCCGGAGGGGCTCGGCGCACTCCCCGGGCTGGGGCTCGCCGTCTTCCTCGGGCTGCTGGTCGGCATCGAGCGCGGCTGGCAGGCCCGGGAGTCGGAGGAGGGGGCCCGGACCGCCGGGATCCGGACCTTCGCCCTCACCGGACTCCTGGGCGGCCTTACCGGCCTCCTGGTCGACTCCCTGGACGCGCCCGTCCTCCTTGGCCTCGCCTTCCTGGCCGTGGCCCTGTTCCTCGGCTTCGCCCTTCAGCAGCGCTGGCAGCGCTATGCCGACGCCGGCGCCACCACCCTGGTGGCGGCCCTGGTGGTCTTCCTCCTGGGGGCGCTGGCGGCCCTGGGGCGGCCTGTCGAGGCCGCAGCCGGGGCGGTGGTCACCACGGTCCTGCTCTCCCTGAAGCCGACCCTCCACGGCTGGCTCCGCCGGCTGGAGGACCGCGAGCTCCACGCGGCGCTGAAGCTGCTGGTGATCTCCGTGGTCCTGCTCCCCCTGCTCCCGGATCAGGGCTACGGTCCGTGGGGTTCCCTCAATCCCTACAACCTCTGGTGGCTGGTGGTCCTCATCGCCGGCCTCGGCTTCGCCGGCTACGTCGCCATGCGGGTGGTGGGGCCGGGACGGGGACTCCTGGTCACCGGCCTGCTGGGGGGAGTGGTCTCCTCGACGGCGGTGACGCTCCAGCTTTCCCGGATCGCCCCGCGTGGCGAAGGGCTCTACACGGTGGCGGCGGGGGCCATCGTCATCGCCTGCACCACCATGTTCCCCCGGATGGCGGTGGAGATCGGGATCGTCCATCCCGGCCTGCTCTGGCAGGCGGCGCTGCCCCTGGGGCTGGTGACCGCTGCCGGGGTGGCCGGGGCAGTCTGGCTCTGGTGGCGGCGCCGGGGCGATAGTGTGCCGGGCGAGGCGCCGCGACTGACCAATCCCATGGAACTCGGCCCGGCCCTGCAGTTCGCCGGACTCCTCGCCGCTGTCACCCTGCTCGCCGAGGCGGCCCGGCGGTGGCTGGGGGACGCCGGGCTCTACGCCCTGGCGGCCGCCTCCGGCATCGCGGACGTGGATGCCATCACCCTCTCCCTGGCCGGGATGGCGCGGGAGGACCTGTCCGGCGAGGTGGCGGTACGGGCCATGCTCCTGGCGGCCCTGGTGAATACCGTGGTAAAGGGAGCCATGGCGGCGGCGGTGGGCGGCGCGGCGCTGGGTCGGCGCGTGGCGGTGCCTTTCGCGGCCATGGCCATCGCCGGTCTGGCCGGGTTGTTCCTGATCTAGGCAAAGTCTCGTTGCTCCCCCTTGAAAAAATTTAGACTCGTTCCAAACTGATTGAGGAACGGCGGGGGAATGGCCGCCCGCCGCAGACCTGAACACTTACGGACCAAGCAAGAGGGAGCATTCAATGGCACTTCATCTGGGTGACACCGCACCGGACTTCGAGATCGACTCCACGCAGGGCAGGATCAAGTTCCACGACTGGATCGGCGATTCCTGGTGCTTCTTCTTCAGCCATCCGGCGGACTTCACGCCGGTGTGCACCACCGAGATGGGCCGTACGGCCCAGCTGGCCAAGGAGTTCGAGGCGCGCAATACCAAGCCGCTGGGCCTCTCCACGGACACCGTGGAGGAGCACAATAAGTGGATCTCGGACGTCAACGAGACCCAGAACACCGACCTGCAGTTCCCCATCGTTGCCGACGCCGACAAGAAGATCTCGGAGCTCTACGAGATGATTCACCCCGGCGAGAGCAGCACGGCGGCGGTGCGCTCGGTCTACATCATCGACCCGAACAAGAAGATCCGGCTGATGATGACCTACCCCATGCAGGTGGGCCGCAACTTCGACGAGATCCTGCGGGTCATCGACTCCCTGCAGCTGGGCGACGCCAACGGCGTTGTCACGGGGGCCGACTGGCAAAAGGGCGACAAGGTCATCATCCCGCCCACGCTGAGTAACGAGGAGGCCCAGCAGAAGTTCCCGCAGGGCTTCGAGGAGCTCAAGTCCTATCTGCGGCTGACCGAGATCAAGTAGGCGCGCAGTCCGGAGCCGGTCCGCTGGACCGGCTTCAGGGGCACCATCGCACCGAAAGAGGCCCCGCCAGCTCTGGTCTGGCGGGGCCTCTTGCATTTTCAAGGGCGGGCGGTGCGTTTCCCTGCTGCCGACCACCTGGCAGCAGGGAAACGCACCGCCCGCAGGTTTCGTTCAGGGCCCCCGCTACGTGGTGAGATAGTGGACGCTGAACAGCTCCTCCGGGTCGGTCCAGACCCGGCGGGGGGCGAAGCCGGCGGAGCGCCCCAGGTCCTGGAACTCCTCCACGGTGTACTTGTAGGAGCACTCCGTGTGGATGGTCTCGCCGTCCTCGAACTCGAAGAGCTCCCCACCCAGCTCGATGCGCTGGGGGCCCTGGCTGGCCAGGTGCATCTCCACCCGGCCGGCGTCCGGGTTGTAGAAGGCGCGGTGGGCGAAGCCGTCGGGGTCCAGCTCGGCGCCCAACTCCTCCCGCAACCGCAGCAGCAGGTTGTGGTTGAAGGCGGCGGTGACCCCGGCGGCGTCGTTGTAGGCGGCGTTCAGGATGGCGGGGTCCTTCTTGAGGTCGACGCCGATGAGCAGGCCCGCCCCGGTGCCCAGGGCGGCGGCCAGGCGGGCGAGGACCGCCCGCGCCTCCTCCGGGTGGAAGTTGCCGATGCTCGAGCCGGGGAAGAAGGCCAGCGGCCTCGGGCCGCCGGGGTCCAGGGGCAGGTCGAAGTCCCGGGAGTAGTCCACGCAGGCGGCCCGGACGTCCAGCCACGGGTAGTCGGCGGCCAGCCGTTCGGTGCACTCGCGCAGGAAGTCCCAGGAGATATCGGCGCCCAGGTAGCCCGCCGGCTCCAGGGCGTCCAGCAGGAGCCGGACCTTGCGCGCGGCGCCGGCGCCCATCTCCACCAGCAGGGTGTCGCGGCCGGCCAGCTCGGCGACCTCCGCGCGGATGGTCTCCAGGATGGCCATCTCGGTGCGGGTGGGGTAGTACTCCGGCTGCTCGCAGATGGCGTCGAACAGCCGCGAGCCGCGCTCGTCGTAGAAGAACTTGGGCGAGAGGCCGCGAGGGCGGGCGCGCAGGCCCGCCAGGGCAGCCTCCAGGAGTTCGGCGCGGCCGGCATCGTCGGCCGGCCCGAGGTCGTGAGCGGTCTCGTTCATAGGTCCTCCGCCAGGCGCAGGCCGGTGAACTGCCAGCGCTCGTGGGGGTAGAAGAAGTTCCGGTAGGTGGCACGCAGATGGTCGGCGGGGGAGACGCAGGAGCCGCCGCGCAGGACCATCTGGTTGCACATGAACTTGCCGTTGTACTCGCCCATGGAGCCCTCCAGGGGCCGGAAGCCGGGGTAGGGGGCGTAGGGGGAGGCGGTCCACTCCCAGACGTCGCCGTAGAGCTGCACCAGGCCCTCGCCGGCGGGAGCGGCCACCGGCTGGAGCTGGCCGGAGTCGCGGAAGTGGCCGCTCACCGGCCGCGCCGCGGCCGCCACCTCCCACTCCGCCTCGCTGGGGAGCCGCTTGCCGGCCCAGCGGGCGTAGGCGTCGGCCTCGTAGAAGCTGATGTGGGTCACCGGGGCGTGCTCGTCCACCGGCTCCGGGCCGGCCAGGGTCATGGTCTGCCACTGGCCGTCGATGCGCTCCCAGTAGAGGGGGGCCTCCCAGCCCAGCTGATTCACGGTGGCCCAGCCGTCGGCCAGCCACAGCTCCGGTCGGCGGTAGCCGTCGTCGGCGATGAAGGCCAGGAATTCGCCGTTGGTCACCGGCCGGCTGGCCAGCCGGTGGCCGTGAAGGAGGGTGCGGTGGCGCGGCGTCTCGTTGTCGTAGGCGAAGCCGTCGCCGCCATGGCCGATCTCGTGGATCTCCTCGGCGCCCTCGTGCCACGTCAGGGCCGGGGCGGGGCGGTCCGGTCGCGCTGGCGCGGCGGCGTAGGCCGGCCGCAGGGGGTTGTGGGCGAAGATGTGCTTGATGTCGGTATAGAGCAGCTCCTGGTGCTGCTGCTCGTGCTGCAGGCCCAGCTCCACCCGGCGGGCGATCTCGGGCAGCCGCCCCTCGTCGGCCTCGGCGAGGAGGCCCTCCATGGCGGCGTCCACCCAGGCCCGGTAGCGCATCACCTCGGCCACGGTGGGCCGTGCCAGAAGCCCGCGTTCCGGCCGGGGATAGGGGCTTCCCACCGTCTCGTAGTAGGAGTTGAAGAGGTGGTCGAACCCCGGATGGAAGAGCCGGTAGTCCGCGGCAAAGGGCCGCAGGAGGAAGGTCTCGAAGAACCAGCTCACGTGGGCCAGATGCCACTTGGGCGGGCTCACGTCGGGCATGGTCTGGATGCAGTGGTCCTCGATTTCCAGGGGGGCGCAGATGGCCTCGGAGTCGGCGCGAACCCGGCGATAGCGCTCGGCCAGGGTGTCGCGGTCGCTACCGGCGACCTCCACGGGCTGGGGCTGTGCGGTCATGGCGGTTCCGTTGCTGTTCGGGTGGACCGTGGGCGTGGGTGGTTCCCGTTAGATGCTGCTACAAGGGTAGCCCGCTTTCAACGCCGCGCTGTCGGGGTCTTGTAGCGAAAGCTGTCCTTTCAACCAGGCCGGGATGCGGTGCTCGGCATAGTACTGGGGACGGCCGGGGAGGGCGCCCTCCACGAAACCGACGTGGCCGCCGCGGCGGGCGAGTTCCAGGGTGACGGCGGGCGGTAGCTCCCGGGCCGTGGGGATGGCGCCGGGGTCCATGAAGGGGTCATCCAGGGCGTGGAGGATCCGGGTCGGGACGGTGATCCGGCCCAGCCAGGGCCGGCTGCTGGCCCGGGCGTAGTAGTCGTTGGCATCCCGGTAGCCGTGCAGGGGGGCCGTGACGGCGTCGTCGAAGGCGCGGAAGCCGCCCCGGAGCGGCTCCGGGAGCTCGAGCCCCCGGAGCCGGCGCTTGGCCTCCAGGCTGCGCCGCAGCTCCCCCACCAGGCGCCACTGGTAGAGCCGGGAGAAGCCGCGATCCATGCGGGCGGCCGCCCGCTCCAGGCGGAAGGGCACGGAGATGGCGGCCGCGGCCGCCAGGGGGTTGGCAGAGCCGGTTTCCCCCAGCCACTTGAGCAGGGCATTGCCGCCCAGGGACCAGCCGATGGCCGCCAGGGGGGTCTCGGGCTCCCGGGCGCGCAGGTGGGCCACCACCCGGGCGATGTCGTCGGTGGCGCCGGAGTGGTAGCTCCGCGGCAGGCGGTTGGGCTCGCCGCTGCAGCCCCGCCAGTGCATGAAGACCGGGCGCAGGCCGCTCCGGCTCAGGGCGGCCATCATGCCGCGGGCGTACTGGGAGCGCAGGGAGCCCTCCAGCCCGTGCAGGAGCAGGACCCGGGGGGCCGCTGCCGGACCATCCCCGTGGGCCAGGTCGATGAAGTCGCCATCATCCAGCTCCACCCGCTCGGGGCGGGTGGCCACCCGCGGTCGGGGCCGGCAGAGGTGGGGCCACAGGGTCTGGGCGTGGGGGCCGGGGAGCCACCAGGCCGGGCGAAAGGGGCTCGTTTCCAGGGGCAAGGCTACTCCCGATATCGGTTTCAGGGTCTTCTTATCAACAGCTTCGCGGCCGCCGTCAAGGCCTTGACTATCCGCCGTGTCTCTTCTCCACGGAGCATCAGTGCCTTATAGAATCTGCATTTTTATCAGTAACTTACAATTCATGAGCAAGGATCCACCAGATTGGCGTCGGCCCCGCTCTGGTGCGGGCTGAGCCCACGTTCCAACGTTACCTCCACAGGGTTATCCACAGGATGTGTGGAAAAGTTCACCGGTGGTCGCCCGGGCCCGGCGGTGGGTATACTCGAGGCCGAACGGGAGGCGAACGTGGCGAAGCTCAAGGTCGATCTGCACCCCATCTTCAACCGCGGCGAGGCCATCGAATCCGCCCTCCAGCGGGCCATGGACGATGCCGAGGCCAAGCGTATCAAGACCGTGGAGATCATCCCCGGCAAGGGCTCCGGCCAGCTCAAGAAGCGCGTCCTGAAGTTCCTGGACCGCCCGGAGGTCAAGGCGCGCTACCACCGGGTGGACAAGGACGCCAAGAACCACGGCCGCCTCTTCGTCTACTTCCGTTTCTGAGGCCGCCGTGCGCCGCATCCTCCATTGTGACATGGACAGCTTCTTCGCCGCCGTGCACATGCGGGACGAGCCGGCGCTGCGCGAGGTCCCGCTGGTCATCGGCGGCGACCCGGAGGGGCGCGGCGTGGTCTCCACCGCCAATTATGCCGCCCGCGCCTACGGGATCCACTCGGCCCAGCCGGCGGCCACGGCGCGCCGGCTCTGCCCCCATGCCGTCTTCCTGCGCCCGGAGATCGAGCGCTACCGGCAGGAGTCGGAGCGGATCATGGCGATCTTCGCCGATTTCACCGACCGGGTGGAGCCCGCCTCCCTGGACGAGGCGTGGCTGGATGTCACCGACCACCTGGGGCCGGACGGCTCCGCCACCACCGTCGCCCGTGCCATCCGCGAGCGGGTCCGGGTGGAGACCGGGCTGACGGTGAGCATCGGCGTCTCCGCCACGCCCCTGGTGGCCAAGATTGCCTCCGACCAGGACAAGCCCGACGGCCTCACCGTGGTGCCGCCCCATCGCGTCCTCGACTTCCTGGCACCGCTGCCGGTGCGCCGGCTCCACGGCGTCGGTCCGGCCACCGAGCGCACCCTGGCGGAGCTGGGGATCACGACGGTGGCGGAACTGCGCGAACAGCCGCTGGAGGCGCTGGCCGCCGCCCTGGGCCAGTTCGGCGCCACACTGCACGCCTTCGCCCACGGCCACGACGACCGGCCGGTGGGGGAGGAGAAGCGGGCGCGCAAGAGCCTGGGCGTGGAGGATACCTTCCCGCGGGATCTTACCGATCCGGCGGAGCAGGACCGGATCCTGGCCGGCATGGCCGACCACGTGGCCGGGCAGCTGGACCGTCGGGGGCTGGTGGCGCGGACGGTGACCCTCAAGGCGCGCTACCCCGACTTCACCACCGTCACCCGCCGCCAGACCCTGGAGCGGCCCACGGCGGAGGCGGCGACCCTGGGCCACTGGGCGTGTATCCTGCGCACCCGCACCGAGGCCGAGGCGCGCGGCGTCCGCTTGCTCGGCGTCACCGCCAGCGGCCTGGAGCCGGCCCCGGACGCGGAACAACTGGAGCTCTTCTCGGCATGAATGCCCCCGATACCCCCCTGCCACCCCCGGCCATCCGGTCCCGTGCCGTCGATCCCGAACAGCAGGCCGCCCTGGAGGCGGTGGGGGCGACCCCGCTACAGGCGCGGATCCTGGCCGGACGCGGGGTGGCCCCGGAGACCGTGGCCGCCGCCGGCGGGATCGAGGGCTGGTCGGCGCCGGGGCTGGAACAGCTGGACGACCCGGCGACCCTGCCGGATGTCGACGCGGCCGCCGACCGGATCATCGCCGCCCTGGAGGCCGGGGAGACCATCGCCCTGGAGACCGACCACGACGTCGACGGCGTCACCGCCCACGCCGTCCTGCAGGCGGCGCTGGTGGACCTCTTCGGCCACCCGGCGGAACGGGTCCAGTCCTGGATCGGTCATCGCCTGGAGGAGGGCTACGGCCTCTCCGACCCCCTGGCCGACCGGATCCTCGCCGCCGACCGGCGGCCGGACCTGATCATCACCGCCGACAACGGCTCCTCGGACGAGCCGCGGATCGCCCGCCTGGCCGCCGCCGGCATCGAGACCATCGTCACCGACCACCACGCCCTGCCAGCCGAGGGGTCGCCGGCCAGTGCCCTGGCCTGCGTCTCCCCGGCGCGGGTGGACAGCGCCTACCCCGACTCCGCCATCGCCGGGGTCATGGTCGCCTGGCTGCTCATGGCGCGGGTGCGCTCGCGGCTGGCCGAGCGTGGCCATCCCGGGGGGCAGGCGCGCCTGGCCGGGCTCTTGGACTGGGTGGCCCTGGGCACGGTGGCCGATTGCGTCGACCTCGGCGGCTCCCTGAACAACCGCGCCGTGGTCACCGCCGGCCTGCGGCTCATCAACGGCCACCATCGGCCCTGCTGGGCCGCCATCCAGGCGGCGGCCGGCCGTGACGGGGCGGTGGATGCCGGGGATCTGGCCTTCCTCTTCGGCCCGCGCCTCAATGCCCGCGGCCGCCTGGACCACGCCGGGGCGGGGGTACGGCTCCTGCGGGCCCGGGCCGCGGCGGAGCTGGAGGAGCTGGCGGGGCTGGTGGAGGCGGAGAACGAGGCGCGCAAGGGCATCGAGCGGGAGCTGCTGGCCACCGCCCTGGCCGAGGCGCGGCGTCAGTACGCCGCCGGCCGCCGGACCCTGGTGGTCCACCTGCCCGACGGCCACGCCGGCGTCCACGGCATCGTCGCCAGCCGGCTGGTGGAGGCCACCGGTCGCCCAGCCATCTGCCTCTCGCCCCACGCCCGCGACGCCGGGATGGTGGCCGGTTCCGCCCGCAGCGTCCCGGGGTTGCACCTGCGGGATGCCCTCCAGGCCGTGGCCGAGGCCGAGCCGGGGCTCTTCCACGCCTTTGGCGGCCACGCCGCCGCCGCCGGTCTTACCCTGGCCGAGGAGGGGATCGGGCCGCTACGGGAGGCCTTCGAGGCCCATGCGGGGCCGGAGTTGCCGGCGGAGGTCGGCCCCGTGGTGGCCACCGATGGGGCACTGCCGGCGGCGGATTGCAGCCTGGAGACGGTGGCGGAGCTGGCGGCCCTGGCCCCCTTCGGCAACGGCTTTCCCGCCCCGGTGTTCGAGGGTCGGTTCGAGGTGGCCCGGGCGGAGCCCACGCGGGACGGCCGCCACCTGCGGCTGTGGCTGGCCGGTGAGGGGGCCGACGAGCTACCGGGGATCTTCTTCGGTGCCCTGGCCGACGGCGGCCAGGGCTGGCTCCCGGCGCCGGGGGACGCCCTGCGGGTGGCCTTCGCCCTGGAGGCCAACGAGTGGCGCGGCCGCCGCAACGCCCAGGCGGTGGTGCGGGCCATGGAGTCGGTGGGGTTGAATCGTGGTGTGGCTGGCCCATCCTGAGGGAGTCGGTGAAATCGACCGCAATCAGGAGCGCGACCATGATCGAGACCGGTGCCAGCATCCCCTCCGCGACGCTCTACCGCATGGGCGAGAGCGGCCCCGAGCCGGTGGAGTCCACCCGGGCCCTGGGCAGTGGCCGCGTGGTCCTCTTTGCCGTCCCCGGGGCCTTCACCCCGGGCTGCTCCAATACCCATCTGCCCGGATTCGTCACCCGGGAGGACGACCTGCGCGGCCGGGGGGTGGAGACCATCGCCTGCACCGCGGTGAATGATGCCTTCGTCATGGACGCCTGGCAGCGCGACCAGAACGCCCAGGTGCTCACCATGCTGGCCGACGGCAACGCCGATTTCGCCGGTGCCATGGGCATGACGTTTGACGCCAGCGGCATGGGGCTGGGCACGCGCAGCAAGCGCTACGCCCTCATCGCCGAGGATGGCGTGATCCAGTGGCTGGGCGTGGATGCCGGGGGCGGCGTGGACAAGTCCAGCGCCGAGAGCGTGCTGTCGGCGCTGGACGAACTCGGGCGCTGAGCCCTAGTCGTTGATCTCGGTGGGGGGCAGGTGGGCCCGGGTGGAGTCGTTCATGGGCACCTCGTGGACCACCAGCACCGGCTGGTGGGCGTGGCGGATGAGCCACTCGGTAGCCGAGCCGTGGAGCATGTTGGAGAGCTGACTCCGGCCGCGGGTGCCCATGACGATCATGTCGGCCTCGAACTCCTCGGCCTGGCGCATGATCTCCTCGGCGGCGTTGCCCACGCCCAGGCCGCACTCCTCGCCCTCCTGGGCCCAGGACTCCAGCCGCTCCATCGCCTTCTGCTCGGCGCTGTCGCGCATGTCCCTGGAGGAGAGCGGCGAGGAGCCGGTGTGGGCAGCGCCGGCGGCGCTGCTGGCCGCCACATCGGCGGGGCGCATGACGTGGAGCAGGCGGATGGTGGCGCCGGTGCAGTGCTGCCGGGCCACCGCCAGGGCCTGGGCCGAGGCGGTGGAGAAGTCGATGGCGATGATGACGCGCTGGAGCATGCGTGATCCCCGTGGTCGGTTTGGGCCGGGCGGCCCCGAAGGCCGGGTCACCGGCAACCTTCAGGATGGGGCCGCAAGCTGCTAAAATATTCCCTTTAACTCGGTAAGCCAGTCTGTACCGAGAGCCGGCCGGTTGCAACCGGCCTCCCCCTCGCTCGCCACGGCCCCCGGACGCCGCTCCGGGCCGGTGCGGAAGTTCACCGGAACGGGATACGTATTCGTGAAGCAGTCTCTGCAGGCCGCCTGGGAGCGCCAGCGCGGCATATGGTTCTTCAATGTCCGCGGCGACCTCATCGCCGGCGCCGTGGTCGCCCTGGCCCTCATCCCCGAGGCCATCGCCTTCTCCATCATCGCCGGGGTGGACCCCAGCGTGGGGCTCTACGCCTCCTTCACCATGGCGGTGGTCATCGCCATCGCCGGCGGCCGTCCCGGGATGATCTCGGCCGCCACCGGCGCCATGGCGCTGCTGGTGGTGGACCTGGTGGGCGACCACGGCCTCCAGTATCTGCTGGCGGCGACGCTGCTCACCGGGGTCATCCAGATCCTCTTCGCCTGGGCCAAGCTGGCGCGGTACATGATGTTCATCCCGCGCACGGTGATGGTGGGCTTCGTCAACTCCCTGGCCATCCTCATCTTCCTCTCCCAGGTCCCCTATCTCACCGACGGGAATACCACCATGTGGGCCCTGGTGGCGGTGGGGCTGGTGCTGCTCTATACCCTGCCGCACATCCCGGGCTACCCGCGGTTGCTGCCGGCGCCGCTGGTCATCATCGTGGCCCTGACCGCGGTGGTCTGGTGGCAGGGGCTGGAGACCCTGCAGGTGGGGGACATGGGGGAGATGCCGTCGGGCCTGCCGGTCTTCCTCTTCCCGGAGATCCCGTGGAACCTGGAGACGCTGCAGATCATCTTCCCCTACTCCCTGGCCCTGGCCGTGGTGGGGCTGCTGGAGTCGCTGCTGACTGCCTCCATCGTCGATGACCTCACCGACACCCCCAGCGGCAAGAACACCGAGGCCCAGGGGCAGGGTATCGCCAACATCGTCACGGGCTTCTTCGGCGGTATGGCCAGCTGCGCCATGATCGGGCAGTCGGTGATCAACATCCAGTCCGGCGGCCTGGGGCGCCTCTCCACCCTGGCGGCGGGGCTCTTCCTGCTCTTCTTCATCCTGGTCCTGGGGGACCTGGTGGCCATCATCCCCATGGCGGCGCTGGTAGCGGTGATGATCATGGTCTCCGTGGCCACCTTCGACTGGTCCTCCCTCAAGACCCTCCACCGGCTCCCGCGCACCGACGCCACCGTGCTGGTGGTTACCGTCGCCACCGTGGTCTACACCCACGACCTCTCCATGGGGGTCATCGCCGGGGTGATCCTGAGCGCGGTCTTCTTCGCCCGGAAGATGGCCCGGGCCATCGAGGTGGGCAGCGAACTGGACGCGGCGGAGCGGACCCGGACCTACACCGTCCGGGGCCAGCTCTTCTTCGTCGCCGTGGACAAGTTCATCGACCAGTTCGACTATCGCGAGCCCATCCACAACGTGGTGCTGGACCTGCGCCACGTCGCGCTCTGGGACAGCTCCGCCGTGGACGCCATCGACAAGGTGGTGGGCAAGTTCCGTCGCCGCGGCATGGAGGTGGAGGTGCTCCGGCCGGAGGGCTCCAGCGGCGAGCTCCACGATCGGCTGGCGCTCCACGACAAGGACGTGGAGCTGGGCGGGGGCCACTAGCCCTCGCTGATGACCCGGTTGCGACCGGTTCTCTTGGCCCGGTAGAGGGCCGCGTCGGCGCGCTGGATCAGGGTGTCGGCCGTATCCCCCGATTGCAGGGCGGCAACCCCGACGCTGATGGTCTGGTGGATCGGGCCCTCCTCCGGCCGGTCCACGGCGGTCCCTTCCACCCGCTGGCGGAGGTCCTCCATGGCCGTTTCCGCTCCTGTGAGGTCGGTCTCCGGCATGAGGATGGTGAATTCCTCGCCGCCGTAGCGGGCGGGGAGGTCGCTTACCCGTTGATGCCGCTCCAAGACCGCCGCCAGGGTCCGCAGGGCGGCATCACCCGCGACATGTCCGTATTCGTCGTTGATCTGCTTGAAGTGGTCGACGTCGGCGATGGCCAGCGACAGGGCATGGCCGGCCCGGCGGGCCCGGGCAATCTCCTCGGCCAGCCGTTCCATGAAGTGCCGGCGATTGGCCAGGCCCGTGAGGGTATCGCGGGTGGCCTGGTCGCGCAGGCGCTGATTGAGGTCGTGGACCTCCCGCGTGCGTTCATCGACCTCGTCCTCCAGACGCCTCGAGAGCCGTCGGATCCCGATGTAGAGCAGGATCTCGAAGAGGATGAAGGTGGCGATGGCAAAGGCGATATTGCGCCGCTGGGTCAGGTTGAATTCGGTTACGGCCTCGCTGGCGTCCTGGGCGATGACCAGGCGTCCCACCGGCGGTAGCTCCCCGCCCTGTTGGCCCAGGAAGTCGTACAACGGGGCGTGGGTGACGGCGACCGCTCCCTGGGCAGTATTTCGGAGGAGGCGGGTCCGTTTCCCCGCGGCAGCCAGCTCCGGCTGCAGTCGACCCGTGAGTTCCAGGAATCCGTCACGCGTGGCGGCCTCCAGGTAGTAGCCGTGCTGCGGCTGGTCGGCACCGAAATGGCGCCGGATGGCCTCCGGCCACATGCTCGACCGGACATGTCCTTCTCCCAGGAGGACGGCTGCCTCTCCACTGATCCGGGGCTGTAGCCGATCCAGGAGTCGCTGGAAGGAGATCCCCGCCTCCAGGGCGCCGACGAAGGTCTGGTCGCCGTCGTCGATGGGGGCGTAGACCGGCGTGACGCCGCGCAGTCCGGAGTAGACACGACCGGTCTCGAAGCCGGTAACCGGCTCCTGCTCCGCATTCACGGTCACTACTGTATGGCGGAGGTCGTGCATGGAATCACCGAACTTGTCCGGGCGATGGACCCGCAGGAAGCTGGTGGAGCCGGGGGGCAGGTGGAAGTGGAGCTGGCGGAAACCGAAGAGATCGGTGAGTTCCGACCAGCTCCGGTAGACCTGGTCGTAGAGGGCACGGCGGTAGTGCTGCGCGCGCGGGCCACCGGCGCCACCCCCTTCCGCCTCAACGGCCTCGGCACCCTGGCGGAACAGGGTCCGGACGTGGGGGTCATGGCTCACGAACGTGGCCATCTGGAGCATGTTGTCCTCGGAGAGCGCCATTCCCACCCGGAATGTACGCATGGCGGCCTGACCGCGCCGCTCCAGGGCATCCTCCAGGGCGCGCAGGCTCGCCTGCTGGTTGAGGGCCACGAAGCTGATGTCCACCACGGCCAGGAAGGCCGAGACGCCGAGGAAGACCCGAGTCCGCCGACGCAGCATGGCGCTAGGATTCTTCGTCGCTGTTCACGGCGGAGTCCTCGTTGACGCGTTCCAACATTCTCTCCTCGCGCTGAACGGGGCCCACGGGGCCCACCATCCGGCCATCATAGGCCGTCTTCAGGCCGTTCGCGATATGGGCCTCCGGAATCATTGGCAGGAGGGGCGGGTGGCAGCCATCCTTACTAATCTGAGGAGGTAGAGACGATACGGCGCACTGCGCAGGAGCCTCACCATGTACCACGCGATCCGGATCCTGGCCCTGGTCGGGCTGGTCCTGGCCACCCCGGCGGCGACCGCCGGCTGCCCCGAAAACCTCGATTTCCGGCTGGAGCCCCTGGGTGGCGGGGAGCCGGTCCATCTGTGCGAGGCGTATTCCGGCAAGGTGGTCCTGCTGGTCAATACCGCCAGCAAGTGCGCCTATACGCCCCAGTACGAGGGGCTGGAGGGACTCCATGCCGATTATCGCGAGCAGGGCCTGGTGGTGCTTGGCTTCCCTTCCAATGATTTTGCCAATCAGGAGCCCGGTAGCGAGCGGGAGATCCGCGAGTTCTGCCGCATGACCTACGGGGTCCGCTTCCCCATGTATGCCAAAACCCACGTCGTTGAAGGGCGTGCCCACCCCCTCTATCAACGGCTGGCGGCGCAGGCCGGAGAATACCCGCAGTGGAATTTCCACAAGTATCTCCTGAATCGAAGGGGGGAACTGGTCGGGAGCTTCGCCTCCGCGGTGGAGCCGAGGGACGAAGAATTGCTGAATGCCATCCGGGAGGCACTGTAGATGACGGAATCGACAAATGCCGATGGGGACGGCGACCTTCGCGATACCTTCAACGCTCACCAGGTGGTGGTCTTCCGCTCGGGCCTGACCGATACCCGGGAGCTGGCCGCCTGGCTGGAACGACTGGGTGTCGACCACACCTTCGTGGACATGCCCATGGGGGAGGCGGAGCAGCGCGAGCGCTTCCGCCACCTGCAGCAGCACACCGGCTGGCACGGCCTGCCCATGGCCTTCTACCAGGGCGAATTCGTGGGCGGGGAGCCGGAGCTGCGCCGCGTCCTGACGTCAGCGGAGGGGAGGCGGAGCCACTGGCTGGCCTCCCTGGGCTATGGCGGCCTCGTCCCCTTCGTCGCCGCCACCGCCGCCCTGGCCATCTGGCCCGGGAACGCCTTCGCCACCACCGCCCTGGTGGGCTATGCGGCGGTGATCCTCGCCTTCCTGGGGGCGGTCCACTGGGGGCGCGTGCTCGCCCACCCGGAGCGGGCCGATGCCCCACAGCTGCTCCAGTGGGGCGTAATCCCGGCGCTGCTGGCCTGGGTGGCCCTCCTGACCCCGCCGCCGGTGGCCCTGGGGCTCCTGCTCGGCCTGGTCGCCCTGGTCCACGTGGTGGACCGGCACCTGCTGGCGGCGGACCCGGCCATGGTGGCCTATCGCCGCCTGCGGCGCCACCTCTCCTGGGCCGTACTGGCGCTGCTGGCGCTGGCCTGGGCGCTCGTCCTGGTCGCCGGCTAGGCGATACGAATTGCTATCCTCGAGGCAGGGCCCATCAGTGTAGCGGGAGGTGACCATGGCCGGTGGCTGGGCAAAAGAGGGCGCGGTGCAGCAGCAGATCGACGACACGGTGGAGGATGCCGTGGCCCAGGCGCGCAGCCGCCTCCCGGCGGGGGGCGAGGGTGCCGAGCACTGCGAGGAGTGCGGTGCCCCCATCCCCGAGGCGCGCCGCCAGGCCATCCCCGGCGTGCGTCTCTGTGTCGCCTGCCAGGAAGCCCACGACGCCGATGGGCAGGCCAGCGCCCCCTTCAACCGCCGCGCCAGCAAGGACAGCCAGCTGCGCTGAGCCGGCCCGTTCCCCGCTCCCTCCGCCCGAACTACCGCTCATCTTCTCGGTCCCTCCGTTCAGGCAGCATCCCGGCCCGGACATGGAATAGAATGCGGAGCCGCCTCGTCCTCCCCCTGACGGTATCCGTCACCAAGGGGGAGAGAGGTCGTCTCTCGTTCGTTTCTTGAGAAATATTCCAATAAAATAAGGATATTGCTTTGAACTACAAAAGCTATACCTTCCGCATCCTGGCCGCATTCACCGTGGCCGCCCTCCTGCTCGTGACCGCCCTGGGGGTCACCATCCAGGGCATGAATGACATTACCGCCGGCTTCGAGGAGCTGGACGAGCGCGCCAATGCGCGCATGCACAGCCTCAACACCCTGTTCAGCGATGGCCTTTTCGCCGGCATCGCCGTGCGCAACAAGGTCTTTCGCCCGGAGCTGGAGAAGCCCTGGGAGGTCAACCGGATGGTCGGCGAGGAGTTCACGGCCAATCTGGAACGCATCCGTGAGCTGACCGCTCCGGGGGATAGCAAGTCCCGGGAACTCCTCGACGCCATCGAGGAGAACTGGGCCACCGTCTACCAGGCGCGGGTCGAGGTGCTGGGACTGGTGGAGGAGGGGCGCTCCGAGCGCGCCATCGAGGTCCTGACCGAAGAGGAGCATCCCCGCTGGCAGCAAATCCGGCGCGACCTGCGAACCCTGATCCACAACCAGGAAGAGGCCGTCGCCGCTCTCAGCAAGCAGGTCCATGCCGAGGCGGAGAGCACCCGGTGGACCGCGGTGATGGTCGGAATCGGAGCGCTGGTTGCGGGGTTCGTGGTCTTCGGCCTGGTCCTGCGCAGCCTGCGGCGCGGGCTCAAGGACGTTACGCAGACCATGGAGGCCATCGCGGACGGCGATGGCGATCTCACCCGCCGTCTGGATGAGACCAGCGGGACGGAACTGGCGGATGTCTCCGCCGCCTTCAACCGCTTTGCGGAGAAGATCCAGGGGCTGGTGCGAGAGGTAGTCTCCACCACGGAGCAGCTCTCCTCCGCCGCCGAGGAGATGTCGGTGATTACCCGCGAGTCCCAGGACGGGGTCAATCGTCAGCGCCAGGAGACCGATCAGGTCGCCAGCGCGGTGGACGAGATGGCCGCCACCGTCCAGGAGGTGGCGCGCAACACCAACGACGCCGCCGACCATGCCCGGGACGCCGCCAGCGAGGCGACCGGTGGCCGGGAGCGGGTGGACCAGGCCAGTAGCGCCATGCAGCGGCTGGCCACGGAGATCCAGGAGACCGGCCAGGCGGTGAGTGCCCTGGACAACGAGAGTGAACAGATCGGCCAGGTGCTCACCGTCATCTCGGAGATCGCCGACCAGACCAATCTCCTGGCGCTGAACGCCGCCATCGAGGCCGCTCGGGCCGGGGAGCAGGGGCGTGGCTTTGCCGTGGTCGCCGAGGAGGTGCGGACCCTGGCCAGCCGGACCCAGGACTCCACCGGCGAGATCCGCACCATGATCGAGCGGCTCCAGGGTCAGTCATCCAGCGCGGTCCGGGCCATGGACCAGAGCCGGGAGCAGGCGGAGACCACGCTGGAATACACCCGCTCCACCGCGGAGGCGCTGGGCACCATCGACGACCGCATCGGCACGCTGTCGGACAAGAACGGCCAGATCGCCACGGCCGCCGAGGAGCAGAGCTCCGTGGCCGAGGAGCTGAGCCGGAACATCAACAATATCCGCGAGATCGCCGATCAGGCCAGCAACAACGCCGACCAGATGGCGACCTCCGGGGACGAACTGGCCCGGCTGGCCAGCGACCTCCAGCGGCTGGTGCACCAGTTCCGGATCTGAGGAGCGTGCTCCTCAACCGTTGAAGGTCTCCGCGAGGAACCGCTCCAGCTCTTCCCAGGCCGCTTCCGCTGCCTCGGCGTTGTAGCCCACCGGCATGTCGAAGCGCTCGGCGGCCTGGTCGGCGGCTGGATTGGTAAAGCTGTGGGTGGCGCCGTCGTAGCCGACGAAGCGGTAGTCCACCCCGGCCGCCTCCATCTCCTCGCGGAAGGCCTCGACCTGTTCCGGCGGGACCATGGGGTCCTCGTTGCCGTGCAGGACCAGGATCCGGGCCTCGACTGCGCCCTCCTCGGCGGGGTGGTCGGTGGCCAGGGGCCCGTGGAAGCTCGCAACCGCCTCCAGATCGGCGCCGGCCCGGGCCATCTCCAGGACCACGGAGCCACCGAAACAGTAGCCGATGGCAGCCATGCGCGTGCCGTCCGTTCGTGGATGGTCGCGGAGGAAGGCCTCCGCGGCGCGGAAGCGGCGGAGCATGAGATCCCGGTTCTTCCGGACCATCCCGGCGAACTCAGCGGCCTTGTCGGGGTGCTCGGCTACCCGGCCACCGCCGTACATATCCAGCGCCAGGGCGGTGTAGCCCAGCTCGGCGAGCTTGCGGGCCTGGTTGCGGGCGTGCTCATTGTGGCCCCACCACTCGTGGACGACCAGCACGCCGGGCCGGGGGCCTTCGGCGCCGGCATCGTAGGCGAGGAAGCCGTTGAGCTCGGTGCCGTTGTCGCGGTAGGTGACCTCCTGCTCCTGGATCCCGCTGCCCCCACCACAGGCGGTGAGCAGCAGGACGAGCGTGGCGGTGAGGATCCGGTTCATGGCCTGACTCCTTTGGGGTACTCCCGGAAGGGTAGACCGCCCGACCCTATTCGTCCTCTACGGGCCAATCCCAGCGGTTCCATCGATCCCGCTCCTGCAGCCGCTCACGCTGCTCGTCGGAGAGGGTCTCCATGACGCGGTCGTGGGTCTGCTGCTGGGTGCGGGCGAGTTCCTGCTGACGCTCCCGGATCTGGAGATGGAGCTGGCCAATGCGCTCGGCGTCGGGGTCATCGGCTGCCATGGCGCGGGTCAGCTCCCAGTGACGCTCTTGGATCTCCGCCATGAGGCGCGCCCCCTCGCCCGCCGATTCCTGGCGGATCTGGATGATATTGCGAACCTGGGCGCGACTGAGCCCGAGGTCGTGCATGGTCTGGGGGCCCATGCCCGTTCCCATGCCCATCATCGGGGCCATGTCCGGGTCGGCCATCCGGTAACGGTGTTGCATCATCTCCATCATGGCCGGGTCGCCGCCCATCATGCCGGCGCGATCGTGCATCATGCGG
The DNA here is from genome assembly GCF_900112605.1 of Thiohalospira halophila DSM 15071. NCBI lineage: Bacteria > Pseudomonadati > Pseudomonadota > Gammaproteobacteria > Thiohalospirales > Thiohalospiraceae > Thiohalospira > Thiohalospira halophila. Next base: position 3,143 of record NZ_FOMJ01000010.1, on the reverse strand, counting down.
GGCTTGTCCCCATCGGCGGCCATGACGGGGCCGGCGAGGGCCAGTGCGGCCAGAGTGGCGAAGGTAACAGCGGCAAGGCGGGTGGGCGTCTTCATGGTGTCTCTCCTGACAGTTTCCGGATCGCAGAACCCCGTTCCACCGGGGTTTTATCCGGGCCCGAATCAACCATCCCGGCATTCATCCCGGCATTCCCGGCCCCGGCATCTCGAAGCGTAGGGGGCATTGCGGGTTGCCTCTACGGGACGCAGCCCTCCCTGGCTCCGGAGTCCCAAACTTTGTACGGAAAGGGCGGGGAAGCGATGGAAAATGGTCTTTTTGGCCCATCATGTCGCCGGATGGGGAACCGCACGGCCCTACACCTTGGCAGCTTGGCCGACACCATCCACTATGCTCTGAGTTGTTCACCACCGTATGACTCGCAGGCGGGAGGGAGGGAGAAGGACTTGGATCAGGAAGAGGTTTCGAAACCGGAGGGTATGGTGAGCCGGGGAAAGGTGATCGCCGTGCTGAGCATGCGCGTTGTCTATACGCTGGTCAGCCTGATTCTCGGCCTTATCGCGATGGCCCTCATGGGGAGCGCGGTGTACGAGGTCTGGCTGGTACTGGGCGACACCAGCGAGCTCGTTCCCGCCCTGCTCGACGCGGTGGCCCTGCTGGTCATCGGCATGGCCGTGTTTGACGTATCGAAGTTCCTGGTAGAGGAGGAGGTCTTCAGCTCGGGGAACCAGGTCTCCGAGGGCGGCCAGCGCAACACGCTGATCAAGTTCCTGGTGATTATCAACATCGCCATGCTCATGGAGGCGCTGGTCTTCGTCTTCACGGCGGCGAAGGAGGATATCTCCTTGCTCGTGTATCCGACCTTCCTCCTGATCGGCTCCGTGCTGCTGGTTCTCGGGCTGGGGATCTATCAGAAGCTCACCGAGGGGGCCGGGCGGTAGTAGGCGGAGCCGTACTCCCTTCCGCGGAGTGCACTCGGACAACCCTGGGAAAAGGCTTTCATAATAACGGGTTACGGTGTTCGTGTGACACGGTCAGCGAACCTTGTAGAATACGCAGCTCGACGACAGGCGCGTAGCTCAGTTGAGCACCACCTTGACATTGTTGTCCCGCTAAAAGCCCCTCCCCTGAAGACCCCGTCATAGCGCGATCTCATGGCCCCGTCAGAGCCAGATACGGCCATTATTGGGCACCAGTTTGTCACACACGCTCCTGCTCAGTGACAAGTGATTTGTCGCCGGATCTGAGTACTACTCCCTACTGACTCCTCTACGTCCTGCCCTTCGGTTTCGGGTCTTCCGAGTATCGGTTGATGCCTCTGATCGGGGAACGCTCGCGGCTGCGTGAGCGGCAATGGATACCCTTCGGGTTGGAGTTCCTGAGGGGGAGATCATGGTTGGTGTTCATGGATACGCAGTGTCCATTAATAATGAACACACCAAATAGATGACAAGGGATGGCAGCGACGTCCCACCTACTGGAACAGAAAGCCGAGGTGGTTGAACGGCAGACCGGGATAGTTCTGGTGCCGGCGCTCCGGGGTGTGGGGTGGACCCCGATCGCTGGACCACGGAGGGGTGCTGGGGAGTGGAGACCGGACGCCTCTCCATTGGGGGTCATGGGTCTGGCTGATTCGTACGGGGTTGTAGACTCAATCTTCAAGTGCAACACCGACCCCGCGTAGCGGGTAGGATGTTGCGATGGAACCAAGCTACCAGCACCTCAGTGAACAGGAACGCGCCGCTATCATGCTCCAGGCCAGTGAAGGCCACAGCGTACGCTCCATTGCGCGAAGCCTTGGTCGCCATGTCTCGACGGTGAGTCGTGAGCTGCGTGAGGCCGAGACGACCGCAGCTCCTATTGCGCCACCCGGGCCGCGGCAGCGTATCAGCAGCGACGTCGCCGCAGTCTGCCGACTATCGGCTCCGGAGACCAATGAAAGAGGCAGAGCGAGCTATTTCCTGTGAATTATTCGGGCTTACGCGAGGAAGAATGATACGGCGCCGGAAAGCAGAAAGAACAGCACCATCGCCTCGAGCATCCCGCCGGTGAGCCAGGATAGCACCACGATGATAACCGCTATCCAACTGATTACTGAGAATATCTTACCCATAGCCTATGCCACTACCTCAGTCTCCATTGCTTCTACCGTTTTCTTGACATCCTGAAGTGTAAAGACCCGACTGATCGTCAACTTGTTTCCGGAACAACTCGCGGTTCTCAGGCTGCCAGTCCTTGAGCTTCCGGACCGGAGGCAGATGACCGAGGGCTGCCGGCTCTTCTTGGGAAACCGGTCCGTCAAGGCCTGGTCGTTGTCCGTAAGCAGGATGCGCAGATGAAACGGGCACTTCTCCTGCAGGTTTTTCAAAAAGCGCGTGGCGACCTTCCGGGACTTCTCCCGATGGCGTTCCAGGTAGACCTGCCGGCTGGCGCGGTCGATGGCGACGAATAGGTAGGTCCGGCGGTCCTCGTCGGCGATGGCCGGCAGGCGCTTGATATCTAGGTGGAAGTAGCCGGGCTGATAGTCCCTGAAGGTCTTCGGCCTCGCCGTCGGGCTGCGGGATGAGGGCCCGGCGGTCCGAGACACCGTGGCGCACCAGCAGCCGTTGCAGCATGGAGCGATTCAGGTCCGGCTGGATGAACTCTCGGACCACTACCAGCAGAATCGGTGGACAGCAGCAACGACCGGCGCAGCTCCACCACGATGGCCTCCTGCGCCGGCGGCAGCGCCGTGAGCAGTCGATGCGGGCGGTGGCTCTGATCTGCGGCCGTCTCCCGGTACTTCCACTTGCGCACCGTGGACCGCGGCGTTCGTCAAGCTAGTTGTCGTATCCCCGAGCATCATGCTGCGACTTGATCGGGTTCGCAGGCCGTTCGCCGTTCCGGGTTCAGCCAGACCGGCCCGGCCGGACGCCAGTCCCGGGTTGGCCCGCTCCAGCGCCTGGGATTCTCCGCCTTCGCCTCGTCATACCGCGCCTGACGGTCGCCCAGGATGGCCTCATCATCACCGTCGTGGCGCTGCTGTGGCGTGACATACTGGATCCGGCTGTGCCGGTTCTCTTCGTTGTACCAGCGAACAAAACCATGCACCCATCCTCGAGCCGCTTCGAGACTTCCAAACCCCTCGGTCTGAAAACCCGGGACGT